>JAEWIV010000070.1 GCA_023386865.1 Pseudomonadota bacterium | reverse complement strand
TTCCTCTCCCCCGCCAGGGGGAGAGGCCAGGGGAGGGGGCATCGTAGGTTTCCACCGCGCGCGGCGCACGTGCAAGTCGAGCCCAATCGACGGCGCGCGGGAAGATATATCGGCTATCCACGGCCTTTAATCGAAGCGCGCCGTGCCCATGTTGGAGAGGCGTTGTTCGAATGAATCGTCTTCGAACAAGCGGTTTGTCCCGGAAAGGGAACCTCCAAGATGATCAATCAACCCAGCGCCATTGCCGGCCCGATGCCGGCTGCTTCGACGGTGCCGTCTGCCGCGCCCTCGAGCGGCGTCGAGATCGAGGCGGGCTGGCCCGGCGGCCTGCGCAAGGGCCGCGGCATCTGAGCACCGCCTGAGGCGGAACAATGGCCAAATCGCTGCAACCCAGGCACATCGCGCTGCGCATGTGCAAGACCCTGCTGGAGCTGACGGGCGAGGACCTGCATTGGGTCGACATCGAGTTCGTGTGCAGCCGCCTGGACGAACGTCACGGCACGCAGCTCGACGCCGCCCTCGAATATGCCCGCGAAAAGGGCCTGCTGGCGTGCGGCCCGGTCCCCGTGCGCAGCGTCATGCTCACGCACAAAGGCGTGCTGGCCGCGCGCGGCAAGTTCCGCAAGTCGCACCGCGAATCGGGCTGATCAACGCTGCGTCGACGCGGGCGACGGCGGCTCCAACCGGTTGTCAGCCTGCAGCTGCGAGAACAGCACATAGAAGCCGACGGCGATTGCCGCGTACAGCAGCCAGAGCATCGGCCCCGACGGCGTCCTTGCCGCTGGCCGCGCCGGTGCGGCGGCGGCGCGTCGACCGGGCTCGTCAACCGGAAGGTGGCTTCGCGGCAGGCAATCGGCCAGCCGGCGGGCGAGGTCGCCCAGAGTGCCGATGTCGCCCGCCTGCTTCCAGCTTGCGGTCGGAAGCTGTCCCAGGGTCACGGCCAGCGCCTCGACCGCCGCATCGTGCGGCAGGTCCGACAGGCGCGCGGCTTCGCTCCAGGGATCGAGTCCTATTCTGGCCAGCGCCGACATCACGGTCAGCCCGATCCCGTCGGCGTCCTCACCGACCGGCGCGGACAGGAAGGCATCGAACTCCGGATGGCCGATCGACAATTCCGGGCGCGGCAATTCGGGGGACGGCGATTCGGAGCGAGGCGTCATGGCGACCTTCCTGGTGTTGGCGCGGCGGTTGCCGCGACGCTTGCAGGGCGCCGCTCGTCAGGCGCGGCGATCGGCGATCAGCGCGGCGGTGAGCTCCAGCGGATCGATGCAGACGACCTCGGCGCGCGCACGCGAGACACCGAGCGCCGGCAGATGCAGCAGCGTCGCCGTCCGCCGGAAGGCGACGTAGGACAGGCCGAGGATCTCCTCCTCGTCGGTGACGACCATGTAGGTGCCGGCGGCCTGCGGGCCGTCGAGCGCGCTCAATTGGAACGGGTGGCGGAAGGTGACCGTGGTCTCCGTGGAGCGGTCCGGCATGCTGCCTCCCCTGCCTAGTGCTTGGCCATCTGGCGGCCTGCATCGGTGAGGCAGAGGCTCGCCCCGTCCTTCACCGTCAGCCAGCCCTTGGTCTCGGCCAGCGCCAGGGCGGCCGATGTCGCGGTCGCGTCCTTCAGCACCAGGCGCCGTGCCATGGTCTCAAGCGGCACCCAGCGCATCTTGAGGCCGCGTGTGTAGATCATCATGTCGCGAATCAGGCGACGCGCGAGAAGGTCGGGACGTTGGTTGGCCATCGGCGCTACTTGCGCCGGCCGGCGACACCGCGGGCGGGGTTGCTGTGCGATGCCGCGAATGGCGAGGCGGCGACGACCGCCTTGATCTTCTTCTGCTTGGGCTTCTTGGCTTCGCGGTTGCTGCGGCGGTGCTTCTGGGCCATCGGACTCCTTTTGGCCGGCCGCAACGCAGCACCGGCACGCGGGACATCCGCGGTGAAGGACACTAGGCCCTTTCCGCGCCCCTGTCCGATTTATCTCGAGCCGGCAGGCGCTGTGCAGGCCTGCATCGAAAGGACAAGCAATCGGTGACCGTCGTCACCATGTTCGATGCAGGATGTCTCGTCGCGGTGGCCAGGCGTCGGCCCACCGGCCACGGGGAGACAGCATGGCGATCCGCCGGCACGTTACGGGCAATCGGTTCCAATGACGGCTGACGGCACAGCCGGCGACTACACCGACATCGTCCTTTTCCTCGCCACTGCCGGCGTCGCGGTGCCGATCCTCCATCGCTGGAAGCTGAGCCCGATCCTGGGATTCCTCGGTGCCGGCGTGATCCTCGGCCCGTTCGGGCTGGGTGCCCTGCAGGGCACGCTGCCGTGGCTGCGCTATGTCACGATCGGCAACTCCGCGGCGATGGCCCAGCTTGCCGAGTTCGGCGTCGTCTTCCTGCTGTTCGCCATCGGTCTCGAGCTTTCCTGGGAGCGCCTCTGGACGATGCGTCGCCTCGTCTTCGGCCTGGGCGGCCTGCAGGTCGTGACCTGCACGGCGGCCATCGCCGGCGCGGCGATGCTGCTCGGCCAGCAGCCGGTCGCCGCCGTCCTGCTGGGAGCCGCGCTCGCGCTCTCGTCGACCGCCATCGTGCTGCCCCTGCTGGCCGAGCAGAAGCGGCAGTTCTCGCGGCCCGGCCGCGCGGCCTTCGCCGTGCTGCTGCTGCAGGACCTCGCCGTCGCGCCCCTCCTGGTCACCATTGCCGTCGTTGGCGGGCATCGCGGCGAGGCCTTCTCGCCCGGCCTGCTGCTCGCCTTCGCGCCCGCCGCGCTGGGACTGGTTGCCCTGGTCGTGCTCGGCCGCGTGGTGCTGCGCCCGATGATGCGGTCGGGCGCCAAAGCCGACAGCGAGGAACTGTTCGTGGCGGCCTCGCTGCTGGTCGTGCTGGGCGCCGGGCTGGTCGCCGCGCTGAGCGGCCTGTCGATGGCGCTCGGCGCCTTCGTCGCCGGCCTGTTGCTGGCCGAGACCGAGTACCGCAAGCAGGTCGAGAAGACGGTCGAGCCGTTCAAGGGCCTGCTGCTCGGCCTGTTCTTCGTGTCGATCGGCCTGGGGCTCGACCTGTCGCTGCTGGCCGCGCGGCCCGGCCTCATCGTCGGCCTCATGGCGGGCCTGCTCGTCGTCAACGGCGGCCTGATCTTCGGTCTCAGCCGGCTGTTCGGCCTCGGCGCCCGCGCGGCCGCCGAGACCGCGCTGCTGCTGGCCGCCGGCGGCGAGTTCGCCTTCGTCCTGCTGCACGCTGCCGTGCGCGAAGGCCTGCTCGAAGGCCCGCTGGTCCAGACCGTGCTGGTGTCCTCGACGCTCTCGATGTTCTGCATTCCCCTGCTCGCCGCCGCCAGCGCCCGCATCGGCCGGGCGCGGCCGCGCACC
>JAEWIV010000023.1 GCA_023386865.1 Pseudomonadota bacterium | reverse complement strand
AGGAACTCCGGCCGGAAGGCGCGGCGCACCTCCTCCATCAGCTGCTCGCGCACCGCCTCGGCCGACTGGCCGTCGCAAGCGCCGCGAGATGGCTGCTGCCGAGGTTCGAGGTCAGCACGATCAGCGTGTTCTTGAAGTCGACCGTGCGGCCCTGGCCGTCGGTCAGGCGCCCGTCGTCCCGCACCTGCCGCAGCACGTTGAACACGTCGGGATGCGCCTGCTCGACTTCGTCGAACAGGATCATCTGGTAGGGCCGCCGGCGCACCGCTTCGGTCAGCACGCCGTCTTCGTCGTAGCCGACATAGCCCGGCGGCGCGCCGGCTGATGGAGTACTTCTCCGTGAACTCGCTCAGTCGATGCGCACCATCGCCTGGGACGTTGCCGTCGGCAGACTCCTCTCCTACCATCGGCGCGAGACCGGAGGGGACATAACCTGGGGCGCGAAAAGCGGAAACTGGTCGCGGTACTGGCCGCCGACGTCGTCGGCTATTCCCGCCTGATGGGCCGGGATGAAGCGGGCACCCTGGCACGCCTCAAGGACTATCGCGCCAGGTGCCTCGAACCCGCCCTTGTCCGCAATGGCGGACGCCTCGTGAAACTGACGGGTGACGGCGTGCTGGCGGAGTTCGCCAGTGCGGTCGATGCCGTGCGGGCAGCCATCGAGTTTCAGCAGGCCGTGGCGCAGGCCAACGCCGATCGGCGCGATGCCGATCCGCTCGTCTTTCGTGCCGGCCTGCACCTCGGCGACATGATCGTGGACGGCGATGACCTCTATGGCGATGGCATCAACGTGGCGGCCCGCCTCGAGGCGGAGGCGCCGCCAGGCGGCGTCGTGGTCTCGGTAACCGTGCGCGACTTCGTCGGCGAGCGCGTCCCCGCCCGGTTTGCCGAGCTTGGCGACCTTGCCCTGAAGAACATCGAACGCCCGATCAGGGCCTATCGCCTGGAGTGGGACGCCGAAGCCTGGCCGGCCGCCACCCGGACGGCATCGGCAAGCCCGTCGGCGCCATCGTCGCAGCCTGCTGTTCCTGCTCCCGGCCTCGCCCTGCCCGACAAACCGTCGATCGCGGTGCTGCCGTTCCAGAACATGAGCGGGGACGCCGAGCAGGAGTACTTCGCCGACGGCATGGTCGAGGACATCATCACCGCGCTGTCGCGGTTCAGGTCCCTGTTCGTCATCGCGCGCAACTCGAGCTTCACCTACAAGGGCAAGGCCGTCGACGTCAAAGCGGTCGGACGCGAACTGGGGGTGCGCTACCTCCTCGAAGGCAGCGTGCGCAAGGCCGGCGGCAGGGTCCGCATCACCGGGCAGCTGATCGACACCGGCACAGGGGCGCATCTGTGGGCGGACCGATTCGACGGCGCCCTCGAGGACGTCTTCTCCCTGCAGGACGAGGTGACCGAGAAGGTGATCGCCGCGATCGCCCCCGGCGTCGAGCGGGCGGAAATCGAGCGTGCCGGCCGCAAGCCCACGGCGAGCTTGAGCGCCCACGACTGCTACCTCCGCGCATCGGCCTTCTGGTGGCGCGCCCACCGGGAAACGTCGGGAAAAGCCATCGGCCTGCTGCAACGCGCGCTCGAGATCGACCCCGGCCATTCATCGGCGATGGCCTTGCTGCTGGCCGTCCACGCCAACCGGAAGATGTCGGGCCTGGTCGACAACGGCGAAGAGGACGATGCGGACGTGGAGCGGCTCATACGCCACTGCGTACGAGTCAGCCAGGACGACGCCGTCGCTCTGGGACATGCGGCGTATGCCATTGCCGCTTTCCTGCGGGACCTGGACTTCGCCGAAGAGCAGATCAGGCGCGCGTTGGCACTGAACGCGAATCTCGCCAGCGCCTGGGCCTTCAGAGGGTGGGTCCATGTGTGGTCGGGGAATCCCGGCCAAGCCCTGCTGGACCTCTCGCGGGCGCAGCGGCTGGACCCCATGAACGTCTCAGGCAACTGGATGAGCGGCTGGGCCCACGCCTACTTCTTTCTCGACAGGCACGAAGAAGCCCTGCAGGTCGCGGAGGGGATGTTACAACTCAATCCGGATGCCCTGCCTGCCCTGCGCGTGGGCGCTGCCGCCGCGGCATTCGGCGGGCGCACGGATGTGGCGCACAAGCTTGCCGCCAGGCTCATGCACGTCGATCCGGCGTTTCGCGTTTCCCGACTTGAAGGCTTCCTCGGCCCCTATCGTTCCGCCGAGTTTCTCGGGAAATACAAGGAGGGGGTGCGCAGGGCAGGGCTTCCGGAGTGAGGACGTCGCCATCGGAGCGGCGTCGCCACCGCTACGGCCGACATGAGCCAGGCAACCCGGCACCCGCCAAGTTTACTTGCAATTGAACGATTTCTTGTCCGCAGCGACGGTGCACTTCTGTCCTGCAGGGGCGGGTTTGGCGATCGTGATGTAGTCGATGGTGTAGATGCAATCCGTTCTCGAACCGTCCATCGCGGACAGGTTGAACAGCTTGCCCGTATAGGTTCCGCCACTCCATCCGCCGGTTGGACTCGTCGTGGCCGTGATCGACGCAGGGCAGGCCACGTTGCCGGACGTGGAAGGCATCATCTGCTGCCGTTGAGCCGGGGCATGCGGGATGGTCGGGCCTTGGCGATTGGCGACGCGAAGCGGGCGCGCCATGGCCTACGCGTCGTGCTTGGCCACGGAGAAGCGCGTGCTCAATTCCCTGGCGACGCGCAGGACGACCTGCACGGGATGTTCACGCATCGGCATGGAGCGTACCGGCGTCATGAACTCCTGCCGCCCGTGGTGCGGGTGCAGTCGGCCCTGCATCCGTGGGTGGCCTTCGCGATCATGCCGGTCTTTGCCCTGGCGAATGCCGACGTCACGGTCGGCGGTGTCGAGGAGGTCCCCGCAAGGGGATCAGCGACGCGACGTACTACAACTGGCGGGAGACGTACGGCGGCCTGATGCCGTCGGAGATGAAGCGGCTGAAGCAACTCGACGAGGAGAACCGACGGCTGAAGAAGCTGGTCGCCGACCGCAGCCTGGACAAAGAGATGCCGCAGGACGTGCCGATAACAAGGGAACGTCCTCCTGGCGGGCGGCATTGACCCTGGCGGTGGCGTCGAGGGCCATCCCATGACAGGTTCTCTCGCCAGAGATCCCGATGCCGAGGATGTCGAGGTCACCGGCTCGCGGGGCAGCCTCGTGTTCGGCCCGCGCCGAAAGCAGTACATCGACTTCATGGCGGGCTGGTGCGTCGGCAACTTCGGCTGGGACCAGCCGGTCGTGCGCCAGGCGATCGAGCGCTTCAAGGGGCCGGACTATGTCTATCCCGGCTATCGCTACCGGGGCTGGGACGAGCTGGCCGGACTGATCGCCGCGGTGACGCCCGGCAAGCTCGCGCGCTGCTTTCGCGCGACCGGCGGCAGCGAGGCGGTCGACCTGGCGCTGCAGGCGGCGATGATCCATACGGGACGCGGCAAGTTCCTGTCGCTCGACGGCAGCTATCACGGCAACACGATCGCCTGCCTCAGCGTCGGAGAGGGCGACCGCGAGACGGTGCCCAACCTCCTGCGCGGTTGCCTCAAGTTGAAACCGCCGCTCACCGCCGGAGCCGTCCGGCACGTCGAGACGGTCCTGGGGCGGCGCGACGTGGCGGCGGTGATCCTGGAGCCGATCAGCATCAACCTCGGCGTGCTGGTGCCGGAGGCCACGTTCATCAAGCAGCTGCGCCGGCTCTGCACGCGCACCGGCACGCTCCTGATCGCCGACGAGGTGGCGAGCGGGTTCGGCCGCACGGGCCGGCTGTTCGCCTGCGAGCATTTCGGCCTCGAGCCCGACCTGCTCTGCCTCGCCAAGGCGATCACCGGCGGCGGCGCGGCGCTCGGCGCCCTGGTGACGACCGAGGCAGTCGGCCGCTCGATGCAGAAGGATGGGAGTTTCTACTCGACCTACGGCTGGCACCCGCGCTCGACCGCGGCCGCGATTGCGAGCCTGCGCTGGATGACGAAGAACCGGCGGCGGCTCCTCGCTAACGTCGAGCGCCTGAGCGCGTATTTCGACAAGAGGCTGAGGGCGATGGACTTCGGCGGGACGCCCGACCTCACCATCCGCGGACTGGCGATCGGCCTCGATGTCGGTTCGGAACGCCGGGCCTCGACGATCCAGGAAGACGCGCGCGAGGCAGGCTTGCTGATCTCGACGCAAGGCTCGCGGCTCCTCCTGCTGCCCGCCTTGAACATGCCGCGAAGCCTGGCCGGGAAGGGTCTCGACATCCTCGAGCGCTGCCTCTGAGTTTGCGGCGCCCCGACTTCAGCCCGCCGCCTCGCTCACGCGCGCCTGCCTGTGTACGGAACGGAACAGAAGTTGGTCTGCTGCAACTTCTGCCGCAGCGGGACTTTGGGTCACGAACAGGAAAGGAGCGTGACGATGAAAGCCCTCGTCTGGCACGGCAAAGAGGATATTCGTTGCGATACCGTGACGGATCCCCAGATCGAACATCCGCGCGATGCAATCGTCAAAGTGACGAGCTGTGCGATCTGCGGATCGGACCTCCACCTGTTCCACAATTTCATTCCTGCGATGTTGCCCGGCGACATCATGGGCCACGAGATGATGGGGGAGGTCGTCGAGGTCGGCTCCGGCGTGAACGGTCGCCTGAAGAAGGGCGAGCGCATCGTGGTGCCCTTCACCATCATTTGCGGCGAATGCGAGCAGTGCCGGCGCGGCAATTTCTCCGTCTGCGAGACCACAAACCGGAAGAAGCATCTCGCCGACAAGGCGTTCGGGCACGCCACGGCAGGGCTGTTCGGGTACACGCATCTGACCGGGGGCTATCCGGGCGGGCAGGCCGAGTACGTGCGCGTCCCGTTTGCCGATGCAACGCACATCAAGGTTCCGGAGTCTCTCACGGACGAGCAGGTGCTGTTCCTCGGCGATATCTTCCCGACCGGCTGGCAAGCTGCCGTGCAATGCGGCATCGAGCCGACCGACACGGTCGCCATCTGGGGCTGCGGTCCCGTCGGGCAGATGGCCATTCGCAGCGCGATTCTCCTGGGAGCGAAACAGGTCATCGCGATCGATCACATCCCGGAACGGCTCGGCATGGCCGAGGCGGGCGGCGCCATCACCATCAACTTCGACGAAGAGAGCGTCGTCCAGCGTCTCAACGACCTGACCGAGGGAAAGGGCCCGGAGAAGTGCATCGATTGCATCGGCATGGAGGCGCATGTCACGCCCTCCGCGCCGGACACGGTGCTCGATCGCGCCAAGCAGATGGTGATGATGGAAAGCGATCGGCCGCATGTGCTGCGGCAGATGATCTATGTCTGCCGCCCTGGCGGCGTGATCTCGATCCCCGGCGTCTACAGCGGCCTCGCCGACAAGATCCCGCTGGGTCAGCTGATGAACAAGGGTCTGACGATCCGCACCGGCCAGACCCACGTCAACCGATGGACCGGGGATCTCGTCCGCCGGATCGAGGAAGGGCAGATCGATCCATCGTTCGTGATCACCCATACGATGTCGCTGGAAGACGGGCCGGAAATGTACAGGGTGTTCCGCGGCAAACAGGACAACTGCATCAAGGTCGTGCTGAAACCATAACGCGGGAGCGCATCATGGCGTACATTTCCAACATCGTTCGCAGCGAGGGCGACCCCAAGGTTCTTCGCTCGGGACCGAGCTCGCTCACCGCACCTGACAACCTTGGCAAGGCGCTGGGCTGGCTCAGCATGGGGCTCGGTCTCATGGAACTGCTCGCCCCCCGTCGCATCACGCGGGCGCTCGGCATGGAGGGGCAGGAAGCCCTGGTGCGCGCCTATGGAGCTCGGGAGATCGTCAGCGGCATGCTGTCGCTGTCCACCGAGAAGAACCTGGGCCTCTGGAGCAGGGTCGGCGGCGACGGCATCGACATCGCGACGTTGCTCACGGCACTGCGCGAGGACAATCCCAAGAAGCACAATGTCGCCACGGCGGTAGCGATGGTCGCCGGAATAACGCTGCTCGACCTCATGGCGGCGCAGGGCACCACGACGGTTCATCGCCGCAAGTCCGGCGATCGCCACATCTATCGCGATCGCAGCGGATTTCCCGAGGGTCTTGCGGCTGCCAGAGGTGCGGCGAAGGAACTCCAGG
>JAEWIV010000060.1 GCA_023386865.1 Pseudomonadota bacterium | reverse complement strand
TCCCACGCCGACGGAGCCCGCTGCTCGGGCACCTCCCCATCGCGGCGTCCGCGATGGGGAGGAATTGCTCATTACGCCGTTGCCTTGATGGCCTTGCCGGCGAGATCGATGATCTCGTCGATCTGGTTCTTCTCGATGACGAGCGGCGGCGACATGGCGATCGTATCGGCCGCCTGGCGCACCATCAGTCCGAGCTCGAAGGCCTTCACGAAGGTGTCGTAGCCGCGCGCACCGGGCGCGTCCTTGCGCCCGTCCATGTCGATGCCGGCAGCCAGGCCGAGGTTGCGGATATCGGTGACGCCCGGCAGGCCTTTCAGGGAGTGAACGCCGTCTTCCCAGTACTTTGAGAGCTCGGCCGAGCGCTGGAACAGGCCTTCGTCCTTGTAGATGTCGAGCACGGCCGACGCCGCAGCGCAGGCGAGCGGATGCGCCGAGTAGGTGTAGCCGTGGAACAGTTCCACGACGTTCTCCGGCCCGTTCATCAGGCCGTCGTAGATGTGCTTGCGCACGAATACGCCGCCCATCGGCACCGTGGCGTTGGAGATGCCCTTGGCCACCGTCATGAGGTCGGGGATGACGTTGAAGTACTCGGCCGCGAAGCCGGTGCCGAGGCGCCCGAAGCCGGTAATGACCTCGTCGAAGATCAAAAGGATGCCGTGCTTGTCGCAGATCTGGCGCAGGCGCTGCAGATAGCCCTTGGGCGGGGGCAGGTAGCCGGTCGAGCCGGCGCACGGCTCGACGATGACCGCGGCGATGGTCGAGGCGTCGTGCAGCGCCACGATGCGCTCGAGCTCGTCGGCCAGCTCGACGCCGCCATGCTCGGGCAGGCCGCGCGAGAAGGCGTTCTTGGCCGGCAGATGGGTGTGCGGCATGTGATCGACGCCCGGCAGCAGGGCGCCCCACTGCTTGCGGTTGTTCACCATACCGCCGACCGAGATGCCGCCGAAACCGACGCCGTGATAGCCGCGTTCGCGGCCGATCAGGCGGGTACGCGTTCCCTGGCCGCGCGCCCGCTGCCAGGCCAGCGCGATCTTGAGCGCGGAATCGACCGCCTCGGAGCCGGAGTTGCAGTAGAAGGCATGGTCGAGGTCGCCCGGCAACATGGCGGCGTGGCGCGCGGCGAGCTCGAAAGATTTCGGGTGGCCCATCTGGAAGGAGGGGGCGTAATCCATCTCCTCCAGCTGCTGGGCGATCGCCTGCTTGATCTCCTCGCGACCGTGGCCGGCATTGACGCACCAAAGGCCCGCCGTGCCGTCGATCACCTTGCGGCCTTCCGGCGTCCAATAGTGCACGCCCTTGGCGCGGGCGAGCAGCCGCGGGTTCTTCTTGAACTGCCGGTTCGCCGTGAACGGCATGAAGAAGGCTTCGAGGTTGTTGGCGGCAGGCGCGGTGGCGGGCGGGGTCATGGCGATTCCCATTCGACGGTGGAGTGACGGCGGAAGTGCAAGCCTATCACCTGCTCACATCGACCACCACGCGGCCCCGTATTTCTCCTTTGAGGATTTTTGGGGCCAGTGACATGAGGTCCGACAACCCGGCCTCGCTCACCGTGCTGTCGAGCTTGTCGAGCGGCAGGTCGCTGCCGAGCCGGCGCCACGCTTCCTCGCGCGGCGCCTTGGGCAGCATCACCGAATCGATGCCGTAGACGCTCACGCCGCGCAGGATGAAGGGCAGGATCGATCCGGGGAACGCCGCGCCGCCAGCCAGGCCGCACACCGCGGCCGCGCCGCCATACTTCACCTGGGCAAGCGCCCTCGCAAACATCACGCCCGACACCGTATCGACTACCCCGGCGAAGCGCTCCGAAAGCAGAGGCCGATCGGGCGCTTCGGTCAGTTCCTTGCGGTCCATGACGGTGGTCGCCCCGAGCGCCTTCAGGTAGTCGCCCTCCTGTGGCCGGCCGGTGGCGGCCACGACGGTGAAGCCGAGCTTGGCCAGGATGGCGACCGCGACCGAGCCGACACCGCCCGCCGCTCCCGTCACCAGCACTTCTCCGGCCGATGGCTTGATGCCATGCTTCTCCAGCGCCATGACGCAGAGCATGGAAGTGTAGCCCGCCGTGCCGATCGCCATGGCGCGCCGGGTCGAGATCGCGTCCGGCAGCTTGACCAGCCAATCGCCCTTCACCCGCGCCTTGGTGGCGTACCCGCCCCAGTGCAATTCGCCGACCCGCCAGCCGTTCAGCACGACCTTGTCGCCCCGCTTGAAGGCAGGGTTGTCCGAAGCCTCGACAGTACCGCTGAAATCGATGCCGCCGACATGCGGCCACGTCTTCACCAGCCCGCCACCGGTCGTGAGGACCAGCCCGTCCTTGTAGTTGAGCGTCGAATAGTCGACAGCGACAGTGACGTCACCGGCAGGCAGCCTGTCCATGGGCAGGGTCTCGATGGCGCCGCTCACCTTGCGGTCGGCGCCTTGGGCTAGCACAAGTGCACGCAATGACATGAAGGCTCCCGAAACGATGATCTCGCCGGGTTTCTAGCAAGGATGCGATCCGCCTGCAGCGCAAGATGCGGGCAGACAATTGTGGTCAACATGCACCGTTGCATACCTGGCGCGTTGTGCTCTTGCCACATATCAACAAAAACTGCCCCAGTTTGAACGGAAGGTTACGATAAATGGGGACAAGAGAGTGTGCCCCCCATGGATTGAGGTAAGGTTTAAGCGTGCGCGGTTTGCCTATCATCTCGACGATCCCTCGGTCTGGTACTTGGTTTCTGCGCTATGCAATCTCGTTCCTGTGCCACCTTGAGCAGGGTGGGCGGATCGTTGACCGTGCGACCGGCCGCATCGTGGGTGATCCGAACGGGCCGGCCTTTGACGTCGAGCGCTTCAAGGGTGGGCCGCTGTTCCATGTCCGAGGCACCCTGCCCACACCCCATCTGTTCATCGGCCACACGGTATGTCCCGGCTTCAGTGCCAAGGTTGCCAAGCTCGACTGGTGGGACAGGACCCGCTTCCACGTGCCGGGATACGATTATCTCCACGAGGGCATGAACTACGGGTACACGCCCATCGACCTTGCGCCCTACGACCACGCAGCCGTGCGAGTCCCCGCTCTGGAGCGGGCGGCGCGCAGGGGCGCCAGTGGACCGATCGTGTTGGTTTACCGCAACCCGCTGGATCAGGCTGCCTCGTACCTGCGCTACTGCCGGAACCACAAGGATGCTGCGTATAATTCCCTCGACGGCCGGCCGCTCTCCAGCGTTCCTTTCGAGGAGTACCTGTTCGACCGCGCGCTTGCCTCTTACGCCAAGCAGTTCATATCGTTCCAGACACTGGCCGAACGGCACCCAAAGCAGGTCCTGCTAGTACCCTACGAGCGCATGCTGCGCGACCGGCTCGGTGTACTTTGCGCGCTGCTCAACCATCTAAACGGGGAAGCACGGGATTGGCCTCACCTTGCCGATGCGGCATGGCTCGCGCGGACGGAGCATATGAGGGCTATTGAAAGGGAGCTCGGACGTTCGCTCGACGGCACGCGTCGCGAGCGCGGCAGCCATATCACCCAGGTCGATCCCGGACGCGCCGGCAATGGCATCGACGAGCACCTCCGCAGCGAAGCGCTGTCTCGGCTCGCCGCAATGGGCGTCGACATCGGGCTGTTTGAATGGCCGGCCTCCGAACAGGCGGCGAGCGCCGCCGCCTAACACCAGGCGGCAGCATGCGGCCAGGAGAGACGACTTTGACCCTGCCCGCGGCCGCATGGACGCCGATCGGGTGCAATGGAACACGCACGCGACATAGCCACTTCCGGCAACGACTGGCTTCGGATGTTTATCATCCTGGCGGCCAGGTATCGTTCTGCTTGACGATCGTTCGGTACCGGCCTTCTGCGCCACAAGGTGGCCGCGCCCGCAAAATTCGCCACGCATAGAGGACGATTGGCAAAGCCAGTGCGCTGCGCGCTGCCGGTTTCCGTGTACGAGCCGCCGCGTCGCGCTCAATTGCAAGCACCAGGCTTGCTGGCCGTATTCGGACGCTTGCCAAGCCGCTTGCAGCCCCCCACATCTCGAGACGATGACCGCCCGCCAGTTCAGCCTCGTCCCCCATCGCAGCGTGATCGCCATCGGCGGTCCCGACCGGGTCGAGTTCCTGCAGGGCCTGATCTCCAACGACACCACCAAAGTGGCGCCCGGACGTGCCATCTGGGCGGCGCTGCTGACGCCGCAGGGGCGTTTCCTGAACGACATGTTCGTGGCCGACGGCGGCGAGGGCACGCTGTTGCTCGAAACCGAGCGCGAGCGCGCCGCGGCCCTCGCCAAGAAGCTCTCGCTGTACAAGCTGCGCTCCAAGGTGACGGTCGAGGATCGCGGAGCTGCCCTCGAGGTCGCCGTCGCCTACGGCCCCGATGCGGCCTCGGTGCTGCCGATTGCAGGCGCCATCGCCTTTGTCGATCCGCGCCTCGGCGACCTCGGCGTCCGCGTGATCGCACCCACCGGAACGGCGGCGCAGCTGTTGCAGTCACTTGGCTTCTCGGCGGCACCGTCACAGTCCTACGACGAGTTGCGCATCGGCCTGGGCGTGCCCGACGGCAGCCGCGACCTCGTGGTCGAGAAGGCGCTGCTGCTGGAGAACGGATTCGACGAGCTGAACGGCGTAGACTGGCAAAAGGGCTGCTATATGGGCCAGGAGCTGACGGCCCGGACGAAGTACCGGGCGCTCATCAGGAAGCGGCTGTTCCCGGTGACGGTCGAGGGCGCTCTGCCCGAACCCGGGGCAACCGTGCGCTTGGGCGACCAGGAAGTCGGCGAGCTCCGATCCGGCGTCGGCACTCATGCCCTCGCCATGCTGCGGGTCGATGTCGCGCGCAGCGGGCAGACGCTTTCGGCCGGTGATAGCCGGCTGGTGGCGGAAATCCCGCACTGGATGCGCCTGCCGGAGACAACCGACTCATAGGCGCCGCCCCCTAGCCGGGCTCTGCCGCGGGGCTTAAGGTCTCGCCCTTCAAGCGTCGCGAGGAGGCCGGCCCGTGAAACTCATCAATCCCAACCCGTTCACCACCCGCCCCGAGATCGTCGGCACCTTCGGCGTGGTCGCCTCGACCCACTGGATCGCCACCGCGGTCGGCATGGGCATCCTCGAGCGCGGTGGCAATGCCTTCGACGCCGCGGTCGCCACGGCCTTCACCCTGCAGGTGGTCGAGCCGCATCTCAATGGCCCTGGTGGCGACGTGCCGCTGATCTTCCACGCGGTGAAGAAGGGCAAGACCGAGGTGATGTGCGGCCAGGGTGTGATGCCGGCAAAGGCCAACATCGTCCACTTCAAAGGCCTGGGGCTCGACCTCATTCCCGGCACCGGTCTGCTGCCCGCCGCCGTTCCCGGCACCTTCGATGCCTATATGCTGATGCTGCGCGACTACGGCACCATGTCCTTGGCCGACGTTCTGACGCCCGCCATCGGCTACTATATGAACGGCTACCCGATGCTCGAGCGCGCCTCGGCGACCATCGCCACCGTGCAGGAGAATTTCCGCGACAACTGGCCGACCTCGGCGGCGGTCTACCTGCCGGGCAACAAGGTGCCCAAGGCCGCCGAGCTGTTCCGCAACCAGGCCGTGGGCAACACCTATCTCCGCATCATCAAGGAAGCCGAAGCCGGCGGCGGTGGCCGCGAGTCGGTGATCGAACGCGCCCGCAAGGTATGGAGCCAGGGCTTCGTCGCCGAGGCCATTGACCGCTTCTACACCCACGAAGAGCTGATGGACGTCTCGGGCCGGCGCAACAAGGGCCTGCTGCGCGGCGACGACATGGCGAAGTGGCAGGCGACAATCGAGGAACCGCTGACCTACGACTACGGCCGCTATACCGTGTGCAAGGCGGGCCCATGGGCGCAAAGCCCGGTCACGCTGCAGAAGCTGGCACTGCTCAAGGGCTTCAACCTCGACGGCGCCGACCCGACCAGCGCCGACTTCATCCACACCGTCGTCGAGGCGAGCAAGCTCGCCTTCGCCGACCGGGAGGCGTTCTACGGCGACCCGAAGTTCGTCGACGTGCCGATGCAGACTCTGCTGTCCGACGCCTACAACGCCGACCGGCGTACGCTGGTCGATCC
>JAEWIV010000058.1 GCA_023386865.1 Pseudomonadota bacterium | reverse complement strand
ATCACACGTCGCGCAGCGCGGTGAAGTTCGACTGGACCGGCTTCATCGCGCTTTCCGTGGCGATCACCTGCGCGCAGCTGATCTTCGACCGCGGCCATCGTCTCGACTGGTTCGAATCGACGGAGATGGTCCTGTACGCCTTCACCGGCGCATTGGCGCTCTGGATCTTCGTCGTGCACTGCCTGACGGTGCCCGAGCCGTTCGTCAATCCGCGCCTGCTGCTCGACCGCAACTTCAGCATCGGCATCCTGCTGGCCCTGGTGATGGGGATGCTGAATTTCACCAGCATCGTGCTGTTCCCGACCCTGCTGCACGACCTGCGCGGCTATCCCGACAACGCCATCGCCATGCTGATCGCCGCGCGCGGCATGGGCAACTGGGCCGCGTTCCTGTTCGTCGCCCAGCTAACGCGCATCGCACCGCGCGCCGCCATCGTCTGCGGCATGGGTATCCAGGCGGCGGCGGGCTTCTGGATGGCGCACTGGAACATCAACCTCACCGACAGCGACGTGTTCTGGGGCAACTTCCTGCTCGGGCTCGGCCAGTCGATGGCCTTCACGCCGATGACGGTGATGGCCTTCTCGACGCTGCCGCCGCGCCAGGTGACGGAAGGCTCGGCCGTCTTCACTCTGATGCGCAACTTCGGCTCCAGCCTGTTCATCTCCGTCGCCGTGCTGGTCGTCAGCCGTTCGACGGCGTCGAACTATTCGCGCATGACCGAGTACATCACCCCCTACAACAAGACGCTCGTGGTGCCCGGCCTGCCGTCGCAATGGAGCCTGGAGGGGACCGCCACCCTGCAGACCCTGTCCAACGAGATCCTGCGCCAGGCGGCGATGATCGGATATCTCAACGCCTTCTACCTGATGGCCTTCGCGGCGCTCGCGGCGATGCCGCTCGCCGTTTTCATGCACGGGGCGAAGCGGGAGCCGTGATGGAACATGATGGGTCCAGCTGGAACCAGCTGGGCCCATCATGCCTTCTGCAACCCGCATCTGCGGCGCGCGCGAATGGATGGGATGGAACCGCGGGCGGTTCCATCCCATCTGATTCCGCTCTACGCTCGGGCCGCACATCTCGAGGGAGGTTGCCATGCCCGCCAACGCATCGCCCAGGCTTTCTCGCCGCCTCTTCGTGGCCTCGACCGCCGCCGGCTGCCTCGCCGCCGGCTTCGGCGCCGCGCGAGCCGCCGGCACCGTCAAGCCCGACGGCAAGTCGGCCCTGATCGTCGTCGACGTCCAGAACTGCTTCATCGACGGCGGCACGCTGCCGGTGAAGGGCGGGGCGGCCGTCGTGCCGGTGATCAACAAGCTCGCCGGCTCGTTCCAGAACATCGTGGTGACGCAGGACTGGCACGTTCCGGGCCACGCTTCGTTCGCCAGCTCCCATTCGGGCAAGAAGCCGTTCGAGACCACCGCCATGCCCTACGGCACCCAGGTGCTGTGGCCCGACCACTGCGTGCAGGGCTCCGACGACGCCGCCCTGCACAACGACCTCAAGCTGCCGACCGCGGGCCTGATCATCCGCAAGGGCTTCCGCAAGGACGTCGACAGCTACTCGGCCTTCGTCGAAGCCGACGGCAAGACCATGACCGGCCTCGCGGGCTACCTCAAGGAGCGCGGGGTCGACACGGTTTTCGTCACCGGCCTCGCCACCGACTTCTGTGTCGCCTGGACGGCGCTCGACGCGCGCAAGCTCGGCTTCACTGTCTATGTGATCGAGGATGCCACGCGCGCCATCGACCTCAACGGGTCGCTGGCAGCGGCGTGGAAGCAGATGACCGAAGCCGGCGTCAAGCGCATCCAATCGAGCGACATCGCTTAGGACCCGGCCGATCCTGCGCCGCGGAAAAGGCCGCCCATCAAGGACATCGGTGGCCCCGCTATTGCCTTGCCGGCGAGAACGGGGGACACTGGCCGTGCGAGTTGTGCGACGTCGGGAGGCACCCGACAAACTGCTGGGTTGGGCCTGATGCGCGCTTGTCTCGTCACCGTTCTGCTCGGCTTCGCCGGCCTCTGCTGGAACACAGGGGCGGCACAGGCGGAGCCGCTGCGAACCGCCCTGGTCATCTCCAACGCGCAGTATGCCGACTTGCCGCCGCTGCCGCGCTGCACGGCGTCGGCTGCGATGGTGCGCGACGCCTTGAAGGCCAAGGGCTTCGAGGTGGTCGAGCGGAGCGACGTGCGACGCGGCGAGTTCGATGCCGCCATCGGCGCGCTGGCCAAGCGCACGGCGGCGTCGCCGCCGTCCGTGGCCGTGCTCTACTATTGCGGCTACGCTTTGGAGTTCAACGGTCGTTCGTTCCTGCTGCCTGCCGCCGCGAACATCGCGCGCGACAACGACGTCCTGACCCAGGGCGTGATCTCCAAGAGCCTGGTCGACAGCCTGGCGCGCGTGCCCGAGAGCGCCGGCGCCGTCCTGCTCGATGGGTTCCAGCCGCCGGCTGCCCAGGCGACCGGCCTGGCCCGGCTGGTCGAGCAGGTCCATCCGGGCAGTTTCGCCGTCATCGCCGCCAACAACGATGCCGTCGGCCAGGGACCGACGCCGGCGGCGCAGGCCTTGCGCAGCCAGCTGACCGGGGAGGAGGTCGGCCTGGAGAAGTTCGTCGGCGGCAAGCGGCGTGATCTCGG
>JAEWIV010000472.1 GCA_023386865.1 Pseudomonadota bacterium | reverse complement strand
ATGAGCAATGTCTAGGACTCGAACGTGCTGATGCAGCTTCTGGTCTGCTACGCCGTCATTCTGATCTCGGACGACCTCGTCAAGATCATCTGGGGGCCGAGCGGATTGTCGATGGGCATGCCGGCCGAGTTCCGGCGGCCGCCATTGCGCGTCATGGGCGGCGTCATCCCGCCGTTCTACGTGTTCATGATCGTGACGGCGATGGTGATCGGGCTCGTCCTGTGGCTGGTCATCGAGCGCACGCGCTTCGGCAAGGTGGTGCGCGCCGCCGCGGTCAACGGGCCGATGGTTTCGGCGCTCGGCATCCGGGTCAACCTCTACTATGCCGCCGTGTTCGGTATCGGCAGCGCGCTGGCCGGTGTCGCCGGCGCCCTGGCCGCGCCGGTGCGCTCGCTGACGCCCGGCATGGGGTTCTCGATTCTGATCGAGTCCTTCATCGTCACCGTGATTGGCGGCATGGGATCGATCGTCGGCGCTTTTGTGGCGGCGCTGCTGATCGGCTTCACTCGCTCCTTCGGCAGCATCGGTTTTCCCCTGTTCGTCGACGGCGTGATGTTCCTGTTCATGGCGCTGGTGCTGATCTTCAAGCCAAGCGGCCTGTTCGGCCGCCCCCACCGGTAGGACGGCATGACCCGGCGCTGGCGCGATCTCGGACTGGCCGGCCTCGGTCTTGTCGTCCTGCTGCTCGTGCCATTGTTCGGCGCGCCGCCCGCCATCCGCGACTTCATCATGTTCGCGATGGCCTATGGGTTGCTCGCGATGTCGCTCAACCTGCTGATCGGCTACACAGGGCTGGTGTCGTTTGGGCACGCCATGTTCTTCGCCTCGGGCGCCTATGCCTTCGGCCTCGCCATGCAGTCGGGCAAGTTCTCGATCCCGGCCGCCTTCGCGCTGGCGATCGCCTTCACCGCCGTCCTGGCTTTGGTCATCGGCGCGATCTGCGTGCGGCTGAACGAGATCTATTTCGCGTTCCTGACGCTCGCCTTCCAGATGCTGATCTACAACATCATCCTCGGCTGGGTGTCGTTCACCGGCGGCGACCAGGGCCTGATGGGCGGCATCCCGCGGCCGAAATTCCTCGGCATCGACCTTGCCGACCGCACCCAGCTCTACGTGTTCTGCTCGGTGCTGTTTGTGGTCTGCATCGCCATCATGCGCCAGATCGTGACCTCGCCGTTCGGCTACACGCTGCGCCTGATCCGCGACAACCAGGAGCGCGCGGCCTTCCTCGGCATCAATGTTGCGCGCGCCAAGCTGGTCTGTTTCGTCATCTCGGCCTGCGTGGCCGCGGTCGGCGGCATCCTGCTCGCCCTGTTCGTGTCCGGCGCCTATCCCAATTTCGCCTTCTGGACGACCTCGGGCGAGGCGATCTTCATGATCCTGCTGGGCGGCTCGACCGTGTTCCTGGGCCCGCTGATCGGGACGGTCATCCTGCGCATCCTGAACGACGTCACCATTGCCTACACCAGCCACACCGAGCTGGTGCTGGGCATCGTGATCCTCATCCTGGTGCTCGGGCTGCGCAAAGGCCCGCTCGACGTGATCGCCGAGCGGCTTGAGAACCGGCGTCAGGCCAAGGCCCAGAAGGTGCGCGACGCGGCGGATGCCGCCTGGAAGAAGCCGTGATCCGGGCGGGTTCGCTATGCTGAGGCTCGAGGGCGTGCGCAAATCGTTCGGCGGTGTCGCGGCCACCCGCGACGTCTCGCTCGCCTTCGCCGACGGCTCGTTCAGTGCAGTGATCGGTCCCAA
Source organism: Pseudomonadota bacterium (assembly GCA_023386865.1). GTDB lineage: Bacteria > Pseudomonadota > Alphaproteobacteria > Reyranellales > Reyranellaceae > Reyranella. The sequence goes on along the minus strand of JAEWIV010000472.1, from coordinate 34,370 downwards.
CGGCGCGGGCAAGACGACCCTGTTCAACCTGATCACCGGCCGCTTCGCGCCGGACGCCGGGCGCATCCTGCTGGGCGACGTCGATATCGCGGGCCTCGACCGGCGCGAAATCGTGCGCCGCGGCATTGGCCGGGCGTTCCAGGTAGCCAGCCTCTTTCCGACCCTGACGGTCGAGGAGGCGCTGGCCGCGGCGGTGCAGGCGCATCAGCGCCGTGAGACCGTCAAGCTGCAGTCGTTTCCGCTTGCCTCCGCCGTGTCGCGCGCCGGCAAAATCATGGAGATGCTGAAGCTCACGCGGGTCGCGGGCATCCTGAGCCGCAACCTCAGCCATGGCGACCAGAAGCTGCTCGATATCGGCCTTGCGCTGGCGCTCGATCCCAAGGTCCTGCTGCTTGACGAGCCGACCGCCGGCATGGGCCCCGAGGAACGCTGGCAGATGATCGAGACGGTGCAGGACCTGTGGCGCGCGGTCCACATGACGCTGATCTTCATCGAGCACGACATGGATATCGTGTTCAGGGTGGCGCAGACGGTGCGGGTGCTGTCCTACGGCACCGTGCTGGCCGAAGGAACGCCCGACGAGATTCGGCGCAACCCGCAGGTGATCGAAGCCTATCTCGGCAAGTCCGCTGCGGGAGCGACGGCATGAGGGGCGGCGACACCATCCTGAAGATCGACGGCGTCGATGTTTTCTACGGCGCCAGCCAGATCCTGTTCGGCGTCTCCTTCGACGTCGAGCGCGGCCAGTCTCTGGCGCTGCTCGGGCGCAACGGCGCGGGCAAGAGCACGACCATGAAGGCGATCATCGGCCTCGCGCCGTCGCGCCGGGGAACTGTCAAGGTGCTTGGTGTCGAGGTCCAGCGGCGGTCGGCCGACCGCATCGCGCGCGCCGGCATCGGCTACGTCCCGGAGGACCGGCAGATCTTTCCTGAGCACTCGGTCGAGGACAATCTGCTGATCGGCGCCAAGCCCGGCCTTGACGGGCGCAACGACTGGACATTGAAGTCAATCTACGACGTCTTCCCCATGCTCGCCGCGATGCGCACCCGGCTGGGCGGCCGCCTGTCGGGGGGCGAGCAGCAGATGCTGACCATCGCCCGCACGCTGATGGGCAACCCCGATCTGCTGTTGCTCGACGAGCCGAGCGAAGGGCTGGCGCCGATCATCGTCGAGAAGATCGGCGAATTGATCCAGCGGCTACGGGGCATGGGGATTACCTTGGTGGTCGCCGAGCAAAACATGCATTTCTGCCTCGATATCGCCAGCCACGTCGCGGTGATCGACAAGGGCCATATCGTCTATCGCGATTCGATCGACAGGCTGAAGGCCAATGCCGACGTGAAAAGCCGCTATCTTGCTGTTTAGGCAAGCGTGGTCATCTATTTCTAGCACCCGCCGCCGGCGAGTGCACGGCAGGGACGCCTCAGCGGAGTTTCACCCTCCCTCGTGCAATGGCGTTCACGTCGCATTGATTTAGAAGAGCAGTTCTTATAAATGAACGTTCATAACCACTTTTAGGAACAGCCATGCCCGACGCCTCCCACTTCGTACAGCGCCAGCTTGATGTCCTGATCGTCGGCGGTGGTCTCGCCGGCCTTTACGCCATCCATCGGCTGCGGGGGCTGGGCCTCAAGGTGCGGGCTTACGAGGCCGGCTCGGGGGTTGGCGGGACCTGGTTCTGGAACCGCTATCCCGGTGCGCGCTGCGACGTCGAGAGTCTCGAATACTCCTATTCCTTCGACGACGCGTTGCAGCAAGAATGGAAGTGGCCCGAGCGCTACGGCACGCAGCCTGAGATCCTGAAATACATCAACCACGTTGCCGACCGTTTCGACCTGCTCCGCGACGTGCAGCTCAACACCCGCATCAAGACTGCGCTGTTCGACGCGAAGGCCAACCAGTGGACGGTGAAGACCGAGCACGGTGAGGAGATCCGCGCCCGCTATTGCGTCATGGCGGCGGGCAATCTCTCGACGCCGCGCGTGCCCGACTTCAAAGGCCTGCAGAACTTCAAGGGCAAGTGGTACCACTCGGGCCTGTGGCCGCATGAAGGCGTCGACTTTACCGGCCTCCTCGTCGGCGTGATCGGCACCGGCTCGTCGGGCGTGCAGATGATCCCGATCATCGCCCAGCAGGCCAGCCACCTCACCGTCTTCCAGCGCACCGCCAACTTTAGCCTGCCGGCGCGCAACGGGCCGATGGAGGCCGAGCGCGAAAGCACGCACAAGGCCGAGTACCCGGCGCGCCGCGCCGCGGCGGCCGAGACGCCGTTCGCGATCGGCGGCTATCCCAAGCCGACCAAGTCGGCGCTCGAGGCGGCGCAAGCCGAGCGCGACGCCGCCTACGAGTCCAAGTGGCAGGAAGGCGGCTCGATCAGCTACCTCTATGCCTACACCGACCTGCTGGCGAACAAGGCGTCGAACGACACCGCGTCGGAGTTCGTGCGCAACAAGATCCGCGGCATCGTGAAGGACCGTAGGACCGCCGAGCTGCTGGCGCCCAAGGACCATCCGATCGGCACCAAGCGGCTCTGCCTCGATACCAATTACTATGAGACCTACAACCGGCCGAACGTCAGCCTGGTCGACGTGCGCGCCGACGCCATTCGGGAGATCACCGAGACCGGCCTGCGGCTGGCCTCCGGCGCCGAGCACGACCTCGACGCCCTGGTCTTCGCCACCGGCTTCGACGCCATGACCGGCGCGCTGCGCGAGATCGATGTGCGTACGAGCGACGGCGCCGTGCTGCGCGACCATTGGGAGGGCGGGCCCCTCACCTATCTCGGCCTGATGGTCTCGGGCTTTCCCAACATGTTCGTGATCACCGGCCCGGGCAGCCCGGGCGTGAAGACCCAGATGATCGCCAGCATCGAGCAGCATGTCGACTGGATCGCCGATGCGATCGAGCATCTCGGCAAGCACCAGCTCGACCGCATAGAGCCCACGCCCAAGGCGGAGATCGAATGGGTCCATCACGTCAACCAAATCGCCGATTCGACGCTCTATCCGCTGGCCAACTCCTGGTACATGGGCGCCAACATCCCCGGCAAACCGCGGGTGTTCATGCCTTACGTCGGCGGCTTCGATCGCTACAAGAAGCGCTGCGACGAGGTCGCGGCCAAGGGCTATGAAGGCTTCACGCTCAGTCGGCACCAAACCGTCGCCGCTTGAGCGCAGAAGTTGTGTCGGTCCTGACTAGCAGATCGGCTCCGCAGCGCCTCTTACCATCTGCTGGACACCCCACGTCAACGCAGGTCGCGGAAGAACCCTCGGACCTCCTCGGCCAGCAGGTCGGGCTGCTCCAAGGCGGCGAAATGTCCGCCCTTCGGCATGACGCTCCAGCGGCGCAAGTCGGTGAACACCCGCTTCGCCGCCGACCGTGGCGGCTTGACGATCTCGCGAGGAAATTCCGCGTAAGCGGCCGGGACATCGATTGTCTGGCCGGGTGGCATGAACGGTGCCTCGTGCCGGCGCGCGTAGTAAGGCCAAAAAGATGAGCCGATGGCGCCGCTGAACCAGTAGAGCGCGATGTTGCCGAGCATCCGGTCGCGTCCGATAGCGTTCTCGACGGCGCCACCGCAATCGGACCACGCGCGGAACTTCTCGACGATCCAGGCAGCCAGCCCCGCTGGCGAATCCGTCAAGCCGTAAGCAAGCGTCTGCGGGCGCGTGCCTTGGATCCACTGGTAGCCAGTCTCTTCATCCATCCAGTGGGCGAGGTCGTCCAGGAACCGCTTCTCCTCGGCGGTCGGATTGGGGAAAGCGGCGGGGTCGCGGGCCACGGCCATCAGAAGGTTAACGTGAATGCCGATCATCTTGTCGGCGTGGGCATAGCCGAGCCGGCTCGCCACCGCCGCGCCCCAGTCGCCGCCTTGCGCCGCAAAGCGGCCGTAACCGAGCACGTCCTGCATCAGCGCGGCGACGCACTCGGCCATCTCGGAGACGCCGAAGCGCTTCTGGCCGGGACTGAACGACAGACCGTAGCCGGGCAAGGACGGAGCCACGACGGTGAAGGCGTCGCTCGCGTCGCCGCCGAAGCGACCGGGGTCGGTTAGGCGCGGGATTATGTCGAGGAACTCGAATACAGATCCCGGCCAGCCGTGCAGCAATAGTAGCGGCATCGTGTCGGGACCAATACCGGGGACGTGCAGATAATGTAGGTCGATGTCGTGCAGCTTCACCCGGAACTGTGGGAAAGCGTTCAGCGCGGCTTCCTGTATCCGCCAGTCAAACTCCGTGCGCCAGTAGTCGATCAAGCCCCGGAGATAGGCGAGATCGGTGCCATAAGCCCACGGCTCTCCGGGAGCCTGATCGGGGAACCGGGTGCGAGCGAGGCGCTCGCGCAGATCGGCAATGTCCCCGTCGGGGACATGCAACGTGAAAGGAACAGTTTCGCTGGTCATGGTCGGGTCCTCGGTGGCCTCGGCTTTCAGTATAATCTACCCGCTTCGCTATTGCGGGTTGAACGTGCTGATTCTCAGTGCGATCACTGCGCTCCGATTTAGGTGCAAAGGTGAGTCGACATACGGCTCTTTGAACGTCCAGCGCCATTTCACTGCCCCGTCGCCGTACGGAGGCAAGCGCTGCGGCGATCGATATTTCGAGCGCGGGCATCGGCTATGCGCACTGCGTTTGGGCCGCTGACATGGCCATGCCGCCCGCTAATCTTGCCATCTCGAACGACGAGGCCCCCATGCTTCTGTACGAACATCCCCTGTCGTCCTACGCGCAGAAGGTAAAGATCGCACTGCGTGAGAAGGGGCTCGAATTCGATGTCGAGACGCCCCAAGGTCTGGGCTCCGGAAAATCGGCCGGCCCTTTCGCCGCTTCAAGCCCGCGCCTGGAAGTGCCGGCGTTGATCGACGGCGACACGCGCATCTTCGACTCCACGATCATCCTCGAGTATCTCGAGGACAAATGGCCGATCCCGCCGTTGCTGCCGCGCGATCCCACGGCGCGTGCCGAGGCGCGGATGATCGAGGATGTCTGCGACACTTTGTACGAAGCCATCAACTGGGGACTGGGCGAGATCCGCTGGTTCAAGCGCGCCGAGGGGGAGCAGGCCGACAGGATGACCGCCACGGCGGCGCGCCAGACGGCCGAGATCCAGGCTTGGCTGGCCGTCAAGCTCGGCACGAAGCCGTGGTTCAATGGCGATGCGTTCGGCTGGGCCGACATCAGCGTCGCCCCGTACCTTAACCGATCCACTATGGCCTGGGAGCCCCCGACGGCGGGCCGCTGGCACGGTGGCGCGATCGGCTTTGCGAGCGTCCGTCAGTGGCTGCGACTTTCAAGGAATTCGAGGCTGCGGCCGGCAGCATGGGCGATGGCGCCCAGCGCCTGGCGTCGGGCGCCATCCGACGCGAGTACCGCGATCACCGCCTCGAATGGATGATGAAGTCGGGCGGATTGCAGATCGTCCTCGATGGCTTGGCGAGGGACAATATCCGCTTCACCTGGCCCCTCTAGGGTCGAAACCCAATAAATTCGTTGCGATTAGAATCGGTTGTTGATTCTCTGCTGTCAAACGGAGCAGCGGATCGAACCGCACTTGCCGACCGATGTCCGGGGCAAGGAACGGGCGGATGATCGGCTGGTCATCAGCGGCATCCTGCATGTGCTGCGAAGTGGCTGTCGTTGGAAGGATTGCCCACCGGAGTACGGTCCGCACACGACCATCTACAATCGCTTCACCCGGTGGGCCGAACGGGGTGTCTGGGAGCATCTATTCCGTGAACTTGCCGGGCGCGGTCGATCGACCGCTACGCAGATGATCGATCCGACGCACATCAAGGCCCATCGCTCCGCTTCAGGCGGAAAAGGGGGGAGCAGAAACAGGCGATTGGCCGCTCACGAGGCGGGCGCAATACGAAGATCCATGCACTCGCAGATGCTAAAGGCCGTCTTCTTTCCATCCTCCTGACCGGCGGCCAGGCGCACGATTGTCCACCTGCCTCGCGCCTGATCCGACGGACAAAGGCCGCTAAGCCGTGCGGGACTCGCTGCTCTTCGGCGCGGAGCTTGCCGTTCAACGGGTTTACCCAATGAACCTGGCCGCAGGCCAAGCACGTCATGGCTGCGTACTTCTCTACTCTGGGCCAGTCGTCCTTGACCGAACCCTGCACGTTGTAATTCGTCGCGGGACAGCGATAGATGAAGTTCAACATTGCAAAAGTCGAAACTTCGCGATGTTGCCGAGCATTGATCTAGATCAAAGTCGGCAATCAAATTCCGGCCAAGGAGCCTGCGGAGCGGACCTTTCGAGTTGTGAAACGAAAGTTCGGCACGAGACGTTCACTCGCCCCTCCTTGGAGGAGGCTAGTGACGATATAGTGTAATAGCTGTGGAGTGCGGTCGCCCGCGACGATGCACTTGTCGCTGGCTCAAGGAGGGCATCGTTTGAAGAGGCCAGTTACGCCGGCTGGTGAGACCAGACTCACTGTACTGAGAACGATTGGGGAGCTGCGGCGCAAGCTCTCCGAGTTTCGTAGCGTCGGTCGTACGATCGGGTTGATCCCGACCATGGGCGCGCTGCACCAAGGACACCTCAGTTTGGTGCGAGGTGCAATCGAACGCGACGATGTGCCGGTGACGTCCATCTTCGTCAATCCGACCCAGTTTGGTCCCGGCGAGGACTTTGCGGCCTATCCGCGCGACGAATCTGGTGACCTCCGCAAGCTCGAGGAGGCCGGTTGCCGCGTCGTTTTTGCCCCGGACAAGGACGAAATGTATCCGGACCCTCAGCTCACTACCGTGACCGTATCGAGCCTCACCACCGGCCTGTGTGGGCCGTTGCGCCCAGGGCATTTCCAGGGCGTCGCCACAGTAGTGTGCAAGCTTCTCATGGTTGCTTTGCCCAATCGGGCGTATTTCGGAGAGAAGGACTATCAACAGCTTCAGGTCATCAAGCGGATGGCGAAGGATCTCGCAATGCCGATTGAGATCCTTGGGATGCCGACGGTACGTGAGCCGGACGGTTTGGCGATGTCGTCGCGCAATGTCTATTTGACGGCGTCTGAGCGCACGACCGCCGGTCTTCTCTATCGCGAATTGACTCGGGTAGCCGAGGCTGTGCGCGACGGACGTTCTTCTTGCGCAACAGTGGCATCTGCTGCGGGGGATAGGTTGCTTGCTTCGGGATTCGGCAAAATCGAATATCTTTCTGTCGTTGATGCCCAAAGCCTGCACCCGATCGACTATGTGACGACTCCTGCGCGGGTCGTGGCCGCGGTTCGTCTCGGTCGCACACGCCTTATCGACAATGTCGCCGTCAACTAGCTGCCAGCTAAATGGACTAATCCAGTTCGTGCAAGTAGGGCGTGGGGCGCGCGATTGCCCACAACATTCGCGGCTTCGGCGCAGAACGAAGCGGGAAATTGCTCGACCGCGTGTAGCGGTGACAATGTTGTTTCTAACAGGCCCTTATGCATGGTGGGAGTGGATCAGCTCATGCACGGATCTCAAGGCCGCGAAGATCAATCAGGTGATGGCTGCGTTTAACGCGGTTCAGGACACTGCGGCAGTACGATCAGAGAACAAAGGTACCTTGATCAAGGCTGGCGGCTATTCGTACGTCGCCAAGGGAATGGCCCATTACGCCTGGTTCACTGAAGATACGGTCCTTCAGCTTCATGGCACGGGCCCGCAGGGCATTACGTACGTGAACTCTGACGATGATCCGCGCAAAAAGAGCAATTGAGTCGGCGGGCACGTAGAGTACTTGACCACACACCTGGCGCATCTCGCCGGACCGGCAAGACGCAGCACTTGCCATCTGAACCCCGGGCGGTTTCTCGGCGAGAGCACTTCACGAGCCGGGCAGCTTCGAGCTGATGAGTCGCGATCGAGGTCCTTAACCCAAATCACCTCTTCAAGCTGGCGACGAACTGGTCCTGGCTCATCGCAAGATCAGGCCGGCGTCCGCGATCGCGGTAGAAGACCTCGTAGAGCTTAAACTCTTCGAGCACGCGGCGAAGCTCGGTGACCGCGTCGTTGTGCAGGTCGACGCGCGCATCGACGTCCGCGTGATCGGGCTCGGATACGACAAAGATTGCGGCCGAACGCTCGGGCAGATGCCCTTGGTTGCCCACCTGACCACCTGCATCGCGCCCCCCTTTGAGCGCGGCCAGCAGTCGGAATTCCAGCGCGTCGTCCGGCTTCGCGAGAAAGCCATTGACAATGCCGTCGATCACCTGTGGACCGGCCAGCACATTGCCGAACGCCACGAATCCATCGCCGACATGATGGCCGGACCACGGTCGCGTGCCGCTGCCGGTATGAGCAGCGGCCTTGCCCTCACGATCCATGACCGCGATCTGGCGCCAGGCGTGGTCCGGGTCGTTCTGCTCCAGCTTTTGCATGACACCTGCTGGACTGAGGCCCTGTTCGAGAAGCTCGAGCGCAAGCAGGTCGTTGCCGCGATTGACGTAGGCTTGCGTCTTGCAGATGCCGACACCGTATCGGATGCCCTCGCAGCGGCCGCCCGCCGCGATCGAGAAGGTCGTGATGCCGAGGCCAAGGCGGCGCGTAATGGGGCACCGGGCGATGATCGAGAAGGTCATGTCACGCGTCCACCGCCTGCAGGGTCGCCATGAATGCCTCCTGCGAAAGGGCATTCCGCGGATGTTCGCCGCGGTGGCGGTAGTAGGCCTCGTATTTCTTGTATTCGACATAGACGCGGCGAAGCTCCTCGACCGCCGTGGCATGCAGGTCGACGCGCAGGTCGATATCGGGATACGCGTTTCGCGAATAGACCAGCAAGGCCGACGAGCGCTCCGGCTTGTGGGCCTCTCTCGTTCCCTGGCCTCCGGCATCGCGACCAGCCTCGATCCCCCTCAGCAGGCGGTGTTCGAGATCGGCATCGGGTTCGGCGAGAAAGCCCTTGGCGATCGCATCGACCACGTGCGGTCCGACGAGGCCGTTGCCGGTGGCGATATGGTTGTCGCCCGCGACCTCGCCCGCCCAGCCACGCACGCCGGGCCCCGTGTAGGCCGCGGCCGCGCCCGTCCGATCGATCACGCCGATCTGGCGATAGGTAAAGTAGGCATCGTTGGCCTTGAGATGCTCCAGCACGGCGTTCGCCGTGAAGCCCTGGTCGAGCAGACGCAAGGCGATCTGGTTGTTGTTCTCGTTGGCGAAGGCCTGGCTGATGGTGACGCCGGTCATCGCCTTGGCGCAATGGGCGTAGCGGCCGACCGTGATCGAGAAGGTCGCGATGCCGATGCCGACACGCCCCGTCTTCGCACAGCGGCCGAGGATCGTGTAGGTCATGCCCGCTTCACCTTCAGCTGGGCCACGAACACATCCTGAGGGATGGCCTTGCTGGGGTCCGTGTCGCGCCCGCGATAAAATTGCTCGTAGAGCTTGAACTCCTCCAGCACGCGCCGCAGTTCCGCGACGGCCGCCGAGTGCACGTCGACCCGCACGTCGACATCGGGAAAGTCGCGCCGGTCGACGACCTTGATGGCAGCCGAGCGTTCCGGCCGGTGCTCATCCCGCGTGCCCTGGCCACCGGCATCGCGTCCACCCTCGATCGCGCGCATCAACCGGTGCTCGAGCGCATCGTCGGGACGCGCCAGGAAGCCCTGGATCATGCCGTCGAGCACTGGCGGGCCGACCAGCCCGTTGCCGAAGGCAATGCAGTCGGTTCCTTCCTTGTGTCCGGCCCAGCTGAGACAGCCCGGGCCCGTGTGGGCCGCGATGCGCCCGTCGCGATTCATGATCGCGATCTGGCGATAGCCGTGCTCGGTGTCGTTGGCTACCAACATCTCCATCACGTACGCCGGCAGGTAACCCTGCGCCATCAGCTTGATGCCGAGCGGATCGTTGGTGCGGTTGGGGAAGGCCTGCGTCTTGCAGACGCCTATGTTGGCCGCGATACCTTCGCACCGGCCGCCGACGGCCAGCGAAAAGGTCGCGATGCCGAGACCGAGACGGCCGGTGCGAGCGCAGCGCCCGATCAGCGAGAAAGTCATTGTACGGCCTCCTGCTTCCTGGCGAGCGACGCGACAAAGGCATGCTGGGGCATCGCATCCTTCGGCTTCCTGGATCGCTCCTTGTAGTAGCCGCGATAGAGCTCGTGCTCCTCGAAGGCGCGCCGTAATTCCTCGATCGCGGTATCGTGCAGGTCGACCCGGAGGTCGAGCTCGGCATGATCGTAGTCGCCATAGACCATCACCGCGGCCGAACGCTCGGGGAGATGGCCGTCGCTGCCGGTCTGCCCACCTGAATCGCGGCCGGCTTCGATAGCCGCAAGCAGCCGTCGCTCGAGCGAGAGATCGGCCACGGCCTCGTAACCCTTGGCCATCGCATCGACCACGTGCTCGCCTGCCAGCACATTGCCCATGGCGACATAGCCGTCGCCGACCTTGTGCCCTGCCCAGCCGCGGTTCTTCGGGCCGCTGTAGGCGGCGATGCGTCCGACGCGATCGATCACCGCGATCTGGCGATATTCGTAATGCAGATCATTCGCCTTCAGGTCGTCGAGCACCCTGCCTGGCGTGTAGCCCTGCGACAGAAGCTTCAGTCCGAGCGGATTGTTGCCCTGGTTCACGAAGGCCTGGGTCATCGTCGCGCCGACATTGCCGCGCAAGCCGTTGCAGTAGAGGCCGACACAGATCGAGTAGGTCGCGATGCCTATCCCGACCTGCCCGGTACGCGGGCAGCGCGCCAAAAGGGTGAATGTCATTGTTCCTCCTCCAACATGCTTTGCGCAGCTTTGCCTCACGGATCCCACCGACCCCAGCGCACGCCGGACTTCGGGCTCAACGCTGTCGCAGGCAATTTCGATGTCAAAGATCTTCCTCCAGGCGGATGCATTTCGCCCAATGCCCGTCTGACAGGACATGTGGCGGCGGGTCGACCTCGGCGCAGGCCGGCACCGCGATCGGGCAGCGCGTGCGGAAGCGGCAGCCGGATGGAGGGTCAGCGGGATTGGGCAGGTCGCCCGCCAGCAGCATGCGCTGGCGAGTGGCCTCGACATCGGGATCGGGCACCGGCACTGCCGACATCAGCGCCTTGGTGTAAGGATGGGCAGGCGCGTTGTAGATCTTCTCCTTGCCGGCCATCTCGACGATCCTGCCGAGATACATGACCGCGACCTCGTCGCTGACGTGGCGCACGATGCTGAGGTCGTGGCTGATGAAGATGTAGGCGAGGCCCAGCCGCTCCTGCAGATCCTGCAGCAGGTTCACGATCTGCGCCTGGATCGACACGTCGAGCGCCGACACCGCCTCGTCGCAGATGATCAGCTCCGGCTCGACAGCGAGCGCGCGGCATATTGCGACCCGTTGAGCTTGACCGCCGCTCAGCTCGTGCGGATAGCGCTCGATCAGGTGACCGGCGAGGCCTACCAGGTCGAGCAGCTCGCGGATCCGCGGCGTGCGTGCCGCGCCGCGCGCGAGCCCGTGGATGTCGAGCGCCTCGCCGATCAGATCACCGATCGGCATGCGTGGATTGAGGCTGGCGTGGGCGTCCTGGAAGATGATCTGCAGTTTGCGCCGCATGCGACGCAGCTCGCGACCATCGAGCTTGCAGAGGGCGGCGCCGGCATAAAGGACGCGACCCGCTGTGGGCCGGATGAGCTGCAGGATGGCGTAGCCCGTTGTCGACTTGCCGCAACCCGATTCCCCGACCAGCCCGAGCGTGCGGCCGCGGGCGACATCGAAGCCAAGGCCGTCCACTGCCTTCACCGTCGCGCCCTGGCCGGAGAAGTGGACGCGCAGATCCTCGACCTGAAGCAGCGGGCTCATGGTGCGAGATCGGCGAAGCAGGCCGCCCAATGTCCTTGCCCGAAAGCACGGCGCTCCGGCGCGCGTTCCCGGCAGGCGCCGACCGAGACGCGGCAGCGCGGCAGGAACGGGCAGAGCGGCATCGGATCGATCAGGTTGGGCGGCAGGCCCTCGATCGGCGTCAGCCGCCGGGATTGCGAGCCGTCGACTCTCGGCGTCGAGCCGAGCAGGCCCACGGTGTAGCCGTGGCTGGGGCGACGGAAAAGATCGCGGATCGGGCCGGACTCGACCACGCGGCCGGCATACATGACGTTGACCCGGTCGCACAGCCCGGCGATCACGCCGAGATCGTGGCTGATCCAGATGACGGCCGTGCCGCGCTCGCGCGTCAGCCGTTTCACGAGATCGACGATCTGCGCCTGGATAGTGACGTCGAGCGCCGTCGTCGCCTCGTCGGCGATCAGCAGGCGAGGATTGCAGGACAGCGCTATCGCGATCATCACCCGCTGGCGCATGCCGCCGGAGAACTGGTGCGGATAGGCGTCGAGGCGCTTTCCGGCGTTGGGGATGCCCACCGTCTCGAGCAGCTCGATGGCGCGCCGCTTTGCTGCCTTCGCGTCGAGTTTCTCGTGGCGGCGCAGAACCTCGGTGAGCTGGCGGCCGATCGTGAGGACGGGGTTGAGCGAACGCATGGGGTCCTGGAAGACCATCGCCATGCGCGCTCCGCGCACCTCGCGGACCTCGGCCTCGGAGAGCCGCATCAGGTCGAGGCCGTCGAAGGTCATCGCGTCGGCGTGCACGTGGCCGGGCGGCTCGGGCACCAGGCGCATGATCGACAGCGCCGTGACGCTCTTGCCGCTGCCGCTCTCGCCGACCAGCCCCAGCACCTCGCCTTCCTCTATATCGAACGAGATGCCGTCGACGGCACGCACGGTGCCGCGGTCAGTCGAGAAGCGCGTCGTGAGGTTGCGGACGCTGAGCAAGGCCATCAGCGCACCTCTTCTTGCAGGGCGCGCCGGGTGCGCCACGACCGCGGATCGAGCGCATCGCGCAGCCCGTCGCCCAGGAAGTTGATGCTGAGGACGCAGAGCATGATCATCGCGGTCGGCGCCATGAACATCCAGGGCGCGTCGCCCAGGAAGCGACGCGCCTCGCTCATGTCGCGGCCCCAGCTCGGGTTCGGCGGCTGCGTGCCGAAACCCAGGAAGGAGAGCGACGCCTCCGAGATGATCGCCGCGGAGAAGACGATGGTGAGCTGCACCACGATCGGCGACATGACGTTGCGCAAGAGGTGCGACAGCACGATGCGGCCCGGCCCGGCGCCGAGCGCGCGCGCCGCCGTGACATAAACCTCCTCGCGCACCGCCAGCGTGCTGCCGCGCACCATGCGAGCCAGCACCGGCGCCTGCACTATGCCCAGCGCCAGCATGACGTTCTGGATATCGGGACCGAGCAGGCCCACGAGCGCCACGGCCAGCAAGAGCGGCGGGAAGGTGAGGAAGGCGTCGACCAGGCGCATCAGCAGATTGTCGACTCTGCCGCCGAAATAGCCTGACGCGAGCCCCAGGGGCACGCCGAGGCAGAAGGCGAAGCCCACCACCAGCAGCCCGACGCTGAGGGAGGTGCGGCCGCCATAGAGCAGGCGCGAAAGGATGTCGCGGCCGAAATGGTCGGTTCCCAGCCAGTGCTCGAGCGACGGCGGCTTGAGCTTGGCGCCGAGCTTGATCTGGATCGGATCGTAGGGCGCGATCGCGGGCGCCAGGACCGTGAGCAGGCAAATCGCGAGGAGGCAGACCGTCCCGACCATGGCCGCGCGGTGCCGCGGGAATTGCCGGGCGGCGAGCACCAGCGAGCCAGCGAAGCGGAGCGAGGGCGCGGCTGTCGACATCAGTAACGGATGCGCGGATCGAGAAGGGCGTAGAGCACGTCCGCCAGGATGTTGGCGAACAGGAAGAACAGCGCGATCACCAGCGTGAAGCCCTGGATCACCGGGAAGTCGCGATTGACCACGGCGTTCAGCACGGCCGATCCCATGCCGGGCACCGCGAAGATGTATTCGATCGTGACCTGGATGCCGATCATGTAGCCGAACTGCACGGCCGCCATGGTGACAAACGGGATCATCGCGTTCTTGAGCGCATGGACGACCACGACGCTGGCGGGAAGCAGGCCTTTGGCGCGGGCAGTGCGCATGTAGTCCTGCGACAGCACGTCGATCATGCTCGAGCGCAGCAGGCGGGTCAGGATTGCGGTCTGCAGCGTGCCGAGCGCGATGGCCGGGATGATGTAGGGCTGGAGATAGGTCCACCACCCCCCGGCGGCTGCTTCGGATGAGCCGATGCCGGTGATCGGCAGCCAGTCGAGCTTGATCGAGAACAGCCAGATTAGGATCAGCGCCAGGCCAAAATTGGGGATGGCGAAGCCCGCGACCGTGTAGCCCGTGCAGAGATAGTCGATCCAGCTATTGCGTCTCAGCGCCGCCAGCACGCCGAGCGGAAGCGAGACCAGCAGCGCGAAGGCCATGCCGGCGCAGGCGAGCTGCAGGCTAACCGCAAGGCGCTCGGCCAGCAGCGTCGTCACCTCATCGTTGAGCCGGATCGAACGTCCGAGGTCGCCGGTCGCCACCTTGGCCACCCACAGCCCGTACTGGACAGGCAGCGAACGGTCGAGGTTGAACTCGGCGCGCATGGCCGCCGCCGCCTCCGGCGAGGTCTGCATGCCGAGCATGATCTGCACCGGATCGCCCGGCGTTGCTCGCGTGATGAGGAAGGTCATCAGCGAGACGACGAGCAGGACCAGCGGAACCTGGATCAGACGGCGTCCGAGATAGCGCCACATTTCCGCCGAGCCCTGCCTTGCGGCTCCGACCTCAGCCCCATTCCACGGTGTCGAGCCTCTCCGTGTATTCCTGCGGCGTCGGCACGAAGCCCTTCAGGTTCTTGTTGAAGACCTGGATGTTGTTGGTGTTGCAGTGGTAGATCAGCGGACACTCGTCGAGAATGGTGTCGACGATCTTGAAGTAGAGCGCCTCGCGCTTGCCCTTGTCGAGCTCGCTGCGCGCGCCGTCGAGCATCGTGTCCATCGCCGGATTGTTGTAGCCAGAGGCCATGCCCTTGCTGTGCAGGAACCACCAGGACGTGGCGTCGGGATCGGGCGCCACCAGGGTGATGTCCTCGAGCGCCTGTTCGTAGCGCTGGTTGAGCCACAGGTTGTTGTAGCCACCCATGTCCATATTCTTGATTTTGTAGGTGATGCCGATCTGGCTCACCATCGCGGCCACAAGCTCGAGCTCCTTGCGCAGCCAATCCTTGTCCGAGGTGATGACCTCGACCTCGTAGCCCTTGACGCCGGCCTGGGCCATCAACTCCTTGGCCTTCTTGAGGTCGCCGTTCTTCGGATATTTGAGGAGCGGGCTGCGATAGCCCATGTAGCCTGTCGGGATCTGGTTGTCGGTCGCGAGCGCCTCGCCATAGTAGATCTCGTTGACGATCGCCTCGCGGTCGATGGCGTAGGAGATCGCCTGGCGCACCAGCTTGTTCTGGTAGGGCGCATCCGGCCTGGCTTTGAGGTTGAACTGCTGGAAGTCCCATTCCCAACCCGGCGTCGACTTGACGACGAACCTAGCGTCCTTGCGCATCGCGCCCACTTCCTTCGGATCGGGATGGGTGACGAAGTCGAGTTCGCCCTTCTGCAGCGCCTGCAGACGCGTCGTCGAGTCGGGGATCGCGCGATAGACGACCTTGTCGAGCTTGGGAAAGCCCGGCCGCCAGTAATCCGGGTTCTTCACCAGCGTGATCTCGGTGCCCTTCTTGCTCTCGATCTGGAAGGGGCCGTTGCCGACCGGCGTGGCGCTGTAGGTCTGGTTGCCCATTTCCTTGTGCGCCTTGGCCGAGATCATGGTGCCGCCATAGCCCATGGTAACGCCCGGGAAGGCGCCGAACGGCTGCTTGGTCTTGACCTCGACGACGTATTTGCCGTCGGTCTTCACCGTGTCCACGGGAAACAGCGCGGTGCCGACCTGGAAGCTCCTGGACTCGAGATGGAAATTCCACGTGTAGGCCAAGTCCTCGGCGGTCACCTCCCCGAAGCCCTTCTGCCACTTCACGCCTTCGCGCAGCTTGATGCGCCAGGTCAGCGGATCGGGATTCGACCATTCGAGCGCGAGCGCCGGTTCGACGATTCGCTTCTCGAAGTTGATGCTCACCAAGTTGTCGAAGACATTGTAGAGGATCAGGCCGCCCTGGATATCGAAGCGGATTACCGGGCTGAGATTGCCGAATTCGCCGCCCCAGACGCCGACCCGGAGGTCACGCTTGCCCTGCGCCAGCGCAGGCGCACGGCCGGTGCTGAGAAGAAGACCCGAGCCGATCGCTCCCGCCGTGAAACCGCGACGCGTGACTGTCCTGTTCATCGTCGTCTCCTCCTGAAAGACTTTACCTAGAAGCCCCTGTCGTATTCTTTCAGCCCGTTTTCCACAATTTGGTGCAGGATTGTGATCAGGCTCGCTTGAACCTTGTCCGAAGTGCCGTCGACATAGGGGATGAGGCGCGAATAGGCGCCGTCCATCGCCCCGCCGGCCACGCTTCCCAGCACGATGCGCAGCTCCGTCGCCTCGTCGTGCAGCACTTCCTGCTCGCCCAGATGCCCCGCCAGCGCCGCCGCGATGCCGTAGGCCCCCCAGTTCGACACGGCAGCGAACACCAGCACGTCGCATTCAGTAACCGTGCCGACGCCGCCATGGCAGGGGCAGCCGCAATCCTTGCCGTAGGGCTGCAGTTCGGCGACCGCCTCCTTGATTAGCCCGCAACCGATCTCATTGCCGCCGTCGCCGATACCGATGGTCGCAATGCCGTTGGCTTTGGCGAAGTCGGCGAGGTGATATGCGCTCGCGATCTTGTCGGGCGTGCGCGGCGTTCCCATGATCGAATGGTAGATGCCCTTGCGGTTGGGCCCCACCTTCTCGATAAAGATCATCGCCGCCGGCTTGAACTTCCTGCAGAGTTCCGCGGCCGCCGCCTTGCCCGCCTCCTCGCCCAATGGGTAGTTGATCGCCAGCGCCACCGAAGGGCGCTGCCTGAACAGCACTTCATCGACCACGGCGACGCCTGCCGCCTCGGTCGACTTGACGACCGCCGGCATGTTGCGTTCCTCGCTGATCAGGATCGGCTTGGCGCCGAGCCCGACTTCGATCGCGCGCGCAATCGCTGCGGCGCCCGGGGGGCCGTCGGTTTCGCCGGCGGGCAGGCCGGGCGGCGTGCCGGCGCCGGTGACGACGAAGACATGGTCGCCCTTCTTCACCTTGTCGATCAGGAGCTTGGCGGCGAGCCAGGTGAGCGGCTTGCCTTGCTTCTTGCGCGCCGCCTCGTAGAGCGGATAGGTAACGCCACGCGGCAGGCCGGCGCGGAATCGCATCTCGATATTGACGGCGCGATCGATCGAATCGCCCACGATCTCGTCTATGGCCACCATTGCCTCCTAGAAAGCCCGCTTGAAATCTTCGACCAGGCCATTGCGCACGATGCAGCCCAGCATGCTCACGATCGCGCATGACGCTTCCATCGGCATGCCGTCGACCTGTAGGACATGCCGGCCGGTGCTGCCGTCGGCGGCATGGGTCGCAACGCAGGCCTCGATCATTCGGCGCTCGATGTCGGCAGAATGCATGATCTCCGGCCGGCCGGTAATTGCCGCGAGCGCCGCTTCGACCGCATAGGCGCCCCAGTTCGAGGTGTTGGCCGGGACCAGCACGTCGGTCTTCAGCCGCGTGCACAGGCGGGCGCCGTTGGGCTTGTACTTGGCGACCGCCTCGGGGATCAGGCCGAAGCCCAGCTCGTTGCCGTTGTCGCCGATGCCGAGCGAGGCGATGCCGCGGCGGGCCGCCTCGTCGAACAGGCATTCGGCGCGGGCGCGGTTGCCCGCGGTCGGCGTGCCGGTCGAGGTGTGGGCGATGCCCTGCGGATTGGGACCGAGCTTCTCGATGCTGATCACCATCGCCGGCTGGTAGGCGTCGAGATAGTCGGCGGCCTGCTTTTCGGCCGTGCCGTCGTGCGCCAGCGGCAGCACGGCCGTCGTGAAGCCGGTGTTCAGAGCGTGCTGCGGCTCGCGGATGCCGAGGCCGACGGCGAGCGTGGTTGCCGCCAGGTTCTCGACGAACTCGGCTTCCGTGAAGAGCAGAGGCACGGCGCCCGTCGCGGCATGGATCGCCAGCGCCAGCGCCGCGACGCCCGGCGGACCGTCGGTCTCGCCGGCCGGCAGGTAGCGTGGATCGCCGGCGCCGGTGGTGATGAGCACGGTCTTGCCCGGGCCGAGGATCTTCAGGATCTGCCGCGCCGCCAGCATCGACAGCGGCCCGCCGCCCTGCGCCGCGCAGGCCGCCTCGTGGAGCTGCACGATGACGTTGCGCGAGGCCGGCGAGATGCGGGCCTCGACCGTGGTCAGGCGGTCGATATGACGCCCGATCAAGGTGAGTTGCTCGGCGGAGATGGCCATCGCCGCGCTTCCTAGTGCGTCAGCCCGGCGTCCGGCGGCTCGAGGTTCTTGCGCACGATGTTCGACAGGAACTGCATGCAGGCCATCGAGGTTTCGCCGTCCAGTCCGTCGACCAGGAACTCGGTCGTGCAGTACATCGCCTCCAGCCCACCGGCATCGAGGCAGGCTTGCACGATGCGCTTCTCCATTTCGGGCGAGTGGATGAGCTGCGGCTTCTTCAGCAGATAAGCGAGGCAGGCTTCAATGCCGTAGCAGCCCCAATTCGACATCATCGCCGGGATGACGATGTCGGTCTTCACCACCGTCGCCATGCTCGAGCCCTTGGGCATGACCTTCGCCACGGTGTCGTAGATCGTGCCGAAGCCCAGCTCGTTGCCATGGTCGCCGATGCCGACCGAAAAGATGCCGCGCTTGTTCGCTTCGGTGACGACATCGCCGATGTCGATGCAGCCCTGGAACTTGGAGTCGGGGCCGGTGAGCGGCAGGGCGGTGGCCGAGTGCACGATGCCGTTGGCGCCGGCGCCCAGCCGTTCGGCGGCCACCACCGCTTTGGGCTTATACTTGGTATAGATGCTGGCGACCCAGGCCGGGATTTTCGACTGGTCAGTCGGCGCATTCTCGATCGCCGCGCCGAGATGGCGGTCGCGCGCCTGCTCGAACGGCTTGACCATCAGGCCGGCCGCCTCGCTCGACGCAACGATCGGATCGGCGTGGCATTCCTCGTTGACGTAGACGGGGACGGCCCCGAGCCCGCGATAGAGGACACGGGCGAGCGAGGCGGCACCCGGTGGGCCGTCGCTCTCGCCCTTCGGCATGGTGGGCTCGTAGCCCGCGCCAGTCATGATGAAGACGACATCGCC
Source organism: Pseudomonadota bacterium (assembly GCA_023386865.1). GTDB lineage: Bacteria > Pseudomonadota > Alphaproteobacteria > Reyranellales > Reyranellaceae > Reyranella. The sequence continues at coordinate 15,293 of JAEWIV010000472.1, read as the reverse complement.
CTTGCCGAGCGCCTTCTGCAGGCCCTTGGCCGCGGCCATCGTCACCGGCTTGTCGCCGACCACCGCGCGCGCCGCCAGGTACATCGGCAGCAGGATGCCGTGCGGCATGCCATGGTTCTTGGCTTCGATCGTGATCAGCCGGTCGACGGCTTCTCCAACCATGTCGAGCATTGACAACTCCCTTGTCTTCCCATTGTGAATTGCCGCCTTCTCGCTGATCGCACAAGATCAATTTTTGCGTTGAAGCGATGCCGCTTCGGCATCACTGTCCCAGCATGCTCAATTCAAGTTTGCGCTATTTCACGGCGGTCGTTCGCCACGGCTCGATCCGTGAAGCGGCAGAAGACCTGCACATCGCGCAGTCCGCGCTAAGCCGGCAGATCCACAAGCTGGAGGAGGATTTCGGCGTGCAGCTGCTGCAACGGCATGCACGCGGCGTGTCGCTTACGTCAGCGGGCGAGATCTTCCTGCGGTACGCGCGGTCAAGCTTGAGGCATGTCGAAAAGGTGCGCTCGGAGCTCGACGCCCTGAAGGGGCTGCGGCGCGGCACGATCACGATTTACGCGATCGAATCTCTGGTGCCTCATCTTTTGCCGCACGCCATAGCGTCTTTCCGCGAACGCCATCCCGGCGTCGCGTTCGAGATCACGATTGACGGCTCGGACCATGTGGTGGAGGCGGTGCGCGAGGGCCGCACCGACATCGGGCTCGCCTTCTATCCGCCGGCCGATCCCGAGATGGTCCCCATTTTCAAGATGCGCGAGCCCCTGGTTGCGATGATGTCGTCGCGCCACCCCCTGGCGGACAAGCGGCGTGTATCGCTCGCCGACTGCGTGGCCTATCCCATCGCATCGCCGATGAAGAATACCGGCAGCCGCATTCTGCTCGATCTTGCTTGCAAAGCTGTCGGCGTCCACGTATCGCCAGCACTCGAGACCAATTCCATTCCGTTGCGATTGGAGTTCGTGCATGTCAACGACGGCATTACATTCCTGTCGCGGCTATCGGGTTGGGACAGCCTGCGTTCCGGCGAACTGGTGGCCGTGTCGCTGCGCGATCGCCTGCTGAACAGCGCGACCATCGATGCCATCACCCACGCCTCACGTCAGCTTCCACTCGCGGCCGAGGAGTTTCTGCGCATTCTCCAGGGCGAGTTCCAGCGTCTGCACGACTCCGTGCCTACGAATGTGCGACTAGCCTGAATCATCGGTCAGGACGCCACGTCATCTGCCACGGTGACCGGGGAGCCGTCGGGTGATCACGGATGCCCATGGCTGCCAGACGTCTGGTGCCGGCATGACCATAGGACGCATCGCGGTCGCGGATGACGTGGTCGGGCGCTTCGTTCCGTGAGAAGGCATCGGTGATCTGGCGGGCGATCCGCTCCGCCGTGGGATTGGCCGTCACGCTGCGAGATATCAGGTGACGACGCTGGCGCCTAAGAATGACCAAAACGAAGAGCAACTTGAAGCCGACCGTCGGGACGACCAGGAAGTCCATGGCGGCTATGCAGGCCGATTATGTGAAGGAAAGTCTTCCAGGTCTGTGACCGTCCTCGCCCGCTCCTCACCATGTATTTGGCATCCGTCGACTGCGCGACCTGAAACCCGAACTTGAGCAGTTCGCCATGGATCCGCGGCGCGCCCCAGAGCCGGTTCGCCAGGCTCATCTCTGGGATCAACCGACAGATCTCGATGGGAACCTTTGGCCGACCGCCCCGAGAGCGCGACTTCCAACGCCAGTACAGCCGGAAACCTGTTCGATGCCAGCGAATGACCGTCTCTGGCTGAACAATGGTGACGGCGGTGACGGCGTTCAACAACGACGGAAATAGGCGATGGAGCCAGACGAAGAGCAGTCGATCGGCCATCGTAATTCTGGGCTTCGAGGGAACGCGCCGGCGCAGCACGTTCAACTGATGCCGCAGCAACATGATCTCAGCCTCGAGCCGTGCCTGCGTCGTAAACGATGAGACCAGAACATGGAGGAATAGGCTCGGAACGTGGTCATCCAGCGTCACTAACCGATCTCGCCGGTCAAGCCAGCCCGGATGGAGTTTTCGGTATGGACAGGTGCATTTGCGGCTGCGCTGCCGATCGAAATCGCAGCGAAACGCGAAGTGATTTGAACCTACGACGCTACAACGAGCGCGTAGTGTTTGTCCCGACTGGTGCACCACTGTTCCAGCACATGACGGCACTTCACGTCGAGCCGGGGGCGATATCATTGTAGTGCTGCCGCACACGCGCCGCGGAATGCTCGAGCAGGCGGCGGCCTGCGCGTTCGGCGCCCTCGACATCACGCTCGGCGATGCAATCAGCGACACGCCGCCAGTCAGCGGCCGACTCCCGCCGGCCGTGCACGGTGAGGAAGCTGCTGGCCTGGCCGCGGATGAGCTGCCACGTGCCCATGCTCGCCAGGCGGCTGTAGATAGCAGGCAGATGGCTGTTGCCACATCGCTCGGTGAGCAGCGTCTGGATGCGGACCGACAGCGTAGCGAACGCCGGAGGTGAGACCGCCTCGTCAGCGGCCGCAGCCTCCAGCTCTGCGACCATGGTTTCCAGAGTCCGGTCGTCGGCAGGGTCGGCGCGCCGAGCGAAGCGGCCGGCGGCCACCGCCAGCAGCGCCGCGCGCAATTCGAAGAGGTCGTCGAGGTCATGGCGGGAGAGCTCGGCGATGCGCGCGCCGAAGCGCGGGATGCGCACGACATAGCCCTGTCGCGTCAGCGCAATCAGCGCCTCGCGCACGGTCGCGCGACTGACGGCATGGGTCTGGGCGAGCAGCTCCTCCTTCAACCGCTCCCCCGGCGCCAGGCGCCCGGCAATCACGTCGTCCAGGATGCGCTCCGCCAAGCGCTCGGAAAGCGGCTTCACCAGCCTGCCCAGAGGGATCTCAGTCGTAGCGCCGTCCATTTGAGGCACCTTTTCTTGTCGGACAAAAGACAATATACTGCTCAACACGTCGGACGAACAGCCATGTTTATTGGGAAAACCAGAAGATGAGCGCTATCACCATCACGCCTTTGGGCTTCGCCGCCGGTGCCCAGATCTCGGGCGTCGACCTGCGCGAGCCGTTGAGCAACGCGCAGCACCAGCAGATCTACGACGCGTGGCTGCAGCACATCGTGCTCGTGTTCCCCGGCCAAGACCTGTCGCCCGAGCAGCAGATCACCTTCTCCCGCCGCTTTGGCGTGCTGGACCGGCACGAGTCCCAGGCGCCGTCGACCCTGCATCCCGAGCATCGGGAGATCCTCGTGCTGTCCAACAAGGTGGTCGGCGGAAAGAAGTCGGGCACCCACAACTCCGGCCGCAACTGGCACACCGACCTCAGCTACACGTCGCGGCCGGCCAAAGGTGCCATCCTCCACTGCAAGGAAAAGCCGCCGGTCGGCGGCGACACGATGTGGGCGAACCTCTACCTTGCGCTGGAGACCCTCTCGCCGAACATCCGCCGGCTGATCGAGGACATGGAAGCGCTGCACGACGTCACGCTGATCCGCGGCATCGAGCAGCGCGATCCGGCGGTCATCGCCGAGATGAAGCAACGCAACCCGGCCGTCATCCATCCCGTGGTGCGCACGCATCCGGAGACCGGCCGCAAGTCGCTGCTGGTCAACCAGCGCATCCGCCGCTTCATCGGCATGTCCGACGAGGAGAGCCAGAGCCTGCTCGCCATGCTGAACGCGCACGCGACCTCTCCGGAGTTCGTCTACCGCCATCGCTGGAGCCTGGGCGACGTCGTCATGTGGGACAATCGCTGCAGCTGCCACGTGGCGCTGGGCGACTTCGACCAGACCCGGCCACGCGTGATGTTCCGCTGCTCGCTGGAGGGCGAGGTCGAGACCGGCCGCATCGCCCAGGATGCCGGCGGCAGCGACCGGCAATCCATGATCCAGGCGGTCGCCGCGGTCTCCTGACCGGCCGCGGACTCGCCTACAAGAATCACCGAGGGAGAAACGACAGTGAACGTTCTGAAATTCGCGTGGGCGCTTGCCTGCAGCATCGTGGCGCTGGCGGCGCCAGGCTTCGCTCAGACACCGGCCTTTCCCGACCGTTCCATCCGCCTGGTCGTGGCGTTCCCGCCGGGTGGAGCGACCGACGTCATCGCGCGCGTACTGGCCCAGGGGCTGACGACCGAGCTCGGCCAGAACGTGCTGGTCGAGAACAAGGGCGGCGCGAGCGGCATGATCGGCTCCGAGATGGTCGTGAAGTCGCCGCCCGATGGCTACACGCTGCTCTTCGCCCCGAGCTCCCACGCCACCCTGAAGGAGCTCTATCCCACCATGCCGTTCGATCCGCTGCGCGACTTCACGCCGATCGCGACGGTGGCACGCACGCCCTACATCCTGGTGGTGCATCCCGGTCTCGAGGTGAAGACCGTCGCCGACCTGCTGGCGATGGCGCGCGCCAAGGCGGGCTCCGTCGCCTATGCCTCGACCGGCATGGGCACCGCGCAGCATCTCGCGGGCGAAGTGCTGCGCCGCACATCCAACACCGACATCCTTCACGTTCCCTACAAGGGCAGCGGCGCGGTGCGGGCCGACCTGCTGGCCGGCCGCATCCAGATGATGTTCGACAACGTCGCGGTGATGCTGCCGTACGTGCAGCGCGGGGAGCTGCGCGGGCTTGCCGTCACCAGCCCCAAGCGCAGCGCGCTGGTGGCCGACCTGCCGACCCTGCGCGAACTCGACCTCGCCGCCGCCGAGATCGAGGGATGGTTCATCGTGCTGGGCCCGGCGGGCGTGCCCGACGCCGTCGTCCAGCGCCTGAACACGGCGATCAACAAGGTGCTGGCGACGCCCGCCGCGGCGGAGCGACTGGCGGCACTCGGCGCCGAGCCGCTGGTCGGCCCGCCGCAGGACGTCGCCACCCTCGTCAGCAACGACCGCGAGCGCTGGGGCAAGGTGATCCGCGAAGGAAACATCAAGCCGGAGTGACCGCCGCGCCGGCGCTTCGGTTCACAGCGGGCGCGGACCTGCAACACATCGCGGGTTAGCCGGCGCGTCCGCAGCGCAGTCCGGTGATGCCGGACTCGGTAAGGGCCGCCATCAGTCGATGGCCGAACAGCGTCACCTGGTCGTGGCGCCATCGGCCGCGGGTACGCTGCCGTCAGTGCGGATCTCGGCAATACGTCCATTCTCGATCAGCACCGATTCTCCTTCGACCGCTCTGGGCTGGACGCAGTCGATCAGCGTGGCGTTCGTGAGGAGCGTTCGCATCGGCTGATCTACTCGCGTTCCTCATTCGCAAGTGCCTCGATCGCTTCCCGGCTCAACTCTTTCATCCCGGTTTGCAGGTCCGCGACACCCCTTTGGCATCCTTCAGGTCGTTCAGCGCGTCCAGGACGGCATCGGCCGTGTCGCATCCGATGTCGGCTCTTCCCGGGACGTGGATCACGAACCGTGTCTTTGGCGGCATATCTCTCTCCATGTCATGGCCACTCTACGCTCGGGACGGACGGCGCCCTAGTCTAGATTTGGACCTACCGTGCTTTGGCATACTCGGTCGTAGTTTGTCGTACCAGATCGAGCAAAGGTGGTTGCGAGGGAGCGCAACCAGCTTTACTTGCTTCTCCAGGCTGCCGCTTAGCTTCGAAGCGCGGACCCGCTTCGATCTCAAATTGTGAAAGCTATCGGGGGTAGTGCAGCTAGCTACGGCACATCGCAGCGGGCTCCTTCGTGTTGCAGCGTAGTAGATCCAGCTTATCCGTTTCGGATCCGCTCGCAGCAATCGCTTGCAGGGTAGCCTGTAGTCACGAGGTCATGGTGACGAGTGCTCCCGCGGTCGGCGCTTCCGCGTCATCCGCAACGCGGGCTGCCCAGGAGGCTTCGACGATCTCGGCGGTACGGCGGATGTGCGCGTGCAAGAGCTGCGTCGCAAGGTCCGCATCGCGCGCCAGCATCGCATCAAGAATCGCCTTGTGCTCGGCCGCGGCGTCGCGCGGCCAGCGCGCCGTCGCATCAACCCCGAGATACATGTAGCGGTCATAGCGGTCGATCAGCGTCGCGAAGTAATCGTTGAGGCGGCGCAAACCGCTCGCGGCAATGAGGCTCATATGGAATTCGCGGTGCCGACGCTCCCATTCGGGGTCTACAGCCGTCGACTGAGAGGGCAGGGTGCCATCGAGCCGCTGCAGGCGGTGCGCCGCCAGGACCACCGCCTCCTCCCACGCCTCATCACCATTGGCGAGCGACTGGCGGAGCGTCACGTCCGCGACCCAGCATAGCGTCGCCACGAGATCAGCCAGGTCGGCGCGGCTCACGGGCGCAACACGGAAGCCGCGCTTGCCTTCGCGCAGCACCAGCTCCTCCGCCGAGAGCCGATTGAGCGCCTCGCGCAACGGCGTGAGCCCGACGCCATAGCGCTCGGAGAGCGCGTCGAGGGGAAGACGCTCATCAGGCTCGAAGAGGCCGGTGAGGATGTCGCGCCTCAGCCGACCATAGATGGACATCGCGAGAGTCCCTTTGCCTTGCATGGAGACCCGACCTCATCAGCTCGTGAATTACCGCAGGTATCATACAGGAACAAAGGCGATACGAAATATAATATATTATTATCTTGCGTGCCTTTCAAAAAATATGAGATGGTTCCTTCAGAAGAAGCAATGTCCGATCGCGCCACCTCGATGGATCGGTGGTCGGCAGGGAGCGAAGGATGACCGAGACGTTGGCGCCGCCCGCGAACCGGCTGAGAGTCCGCGATGTCGATCTCGAGGTTGTTCGACGGGGCAGAGGCCGCACCCTGCTCTTCCTGCACGGGTTCCACCCGCTCGACCCGGACGCCCGCTTCCTCGAGCGCCTGTCGCTCGGAGCCACCGTCCTGGCGCCGTCCCATCCGGGGTTCGGCGCCTCGTCGCGGCCCGAGGATTTCGAGACCGTCTATGACCTCGTCCACCTCTACAGCGAACTGATCGACGGTCTCGCTGGCGACAAGGTGACGCTCGTCGGCGCCTCGTTCGGCGGCTGGCTCGCCGCGGAGATCGCCGCTCTGTGCCCACACCGGCTCGACCGCTTGGTTTTGATCGACGCGCTCGGCCTGAAACTCGGCGACCGCGAGACGCAGGACATCCTCGACGTCTTCAACACCCACCCCGAGACCGTTCGCCGCGAGAGCTGGCACGACCCGGACCGTGGGGCCCCGGATTTCGACGCCATGTCGGACGAGGCGCTGACTCGCCACGCGCGCGACTGGGACGCGCTCAGCCTCTACGGCTGGGAACCCTACATGTACAACCCGCGCCTCAAGCGCTGGCTCGGCCGCATCGCGGTCCCGACCCTGGTGCTATGGGGCGCCTCGGACGGTGTGGTCGCGCCCGACTACGGCCGCCGCTACGCAGCACTCATCCCCGGCGCGCGCTTCGCCCTGGTCGACGGTGCCGGACATCACCCGGAGCGCGAGCAGCCGGATGCGCTCGCCGACCACATCCTCGATTTCCTCGATCGCTGACTGTCTGCGAACCCGCGCTGCAAGCCTGCCCTGCAAACCTACGGGAGACGCCGCTCATGGACGCCTGGTGGATGTGCGAAGTGCCCTATCCGCACGTGCCGCAATCGGTGCTCGACGCCGCCGATTCGGTGCGCGCAAGCCTGCCCAACCGCTGGTGCGATCCGCGGGTCGCCGCCGACCTCTTCGAGGAGGTGATCGACCACTATCTGCTGTGCGACGACCTCGGCCTCAATATCGGTGCGACCGAGCACCACGCCGGCATCAATTCGCTGCTCGGCGCCAATCCGATGCTCGTTAGCATCCTCGCAAGACAGACGCGGAAGGCACGCATCCTCAGCCTCGGTACGCTCGTCTCGCTGCGCCGCGAGCCGGTACGTATCGCCGAGGAGTACGCGACGGCCGATGTCATTTCGCGTGGCCGCCTCGAGCTCGGTTTCGTCAAGTCGGGCGGCACCGAGATGGCGTCGGCCAACGCCAACCCGGTCAACAACATCGAGCGCTACTGGGAGGCGATCGATCTCATCGAGAAGGCGCTGACCCATCAGGATGGGCCGTTCTCCTGGGAGGGCAAGCACTTCACCCATCGACATGTCAACATCTGGCCGCGGCCGTGGCAGGAGCGGCTCAGGATGTGGGCGGCGACAGGTGACCCCCACACCGCCGCCGAAGTGGGCCGACGCGGCATGGTGCACACCCTGGTCCTGCGCGGCCATGATGGAACGAAGCGCGCCTACGCCGCCTATCGCAAGGCGCGCGTCGAGGCAGGGCTGCCACCGGTCTCGACCGACAATTTCGCTTACAGCGCCTTCATCAGTGTCGGCGACACCGACGAGGAGGGCCAGCGCGTCGGTGAGAAGCTCTTGTGGTTCCTCAACACGAGCCTCAAATCGGCCCCGCAATACGCCCAGCTCCTGCCCGGTGGCGCGCCGCCCCACATCGCCGGTCAGGCCTGGCGCACGCGTCCCAAGGGGCAATCGGCCGGCGCCAATCTCGTCAATGCCGAGAAGGGTGTCGCCTCGGCACAGGAGAACGCGCTCAAGCTCATGTCGACGACCGTCGAGCAAGCCATGGCGCAGGGCCTCATGTTCGCCGGCAATCCCGACAGCGTCTACGCGCAGATCAAGAAGTTCCACGACGACGTCGGCGGCTTTGGCCATCTCAACATGCTCGGCCGCACCGGCTTCGTGACACATGCCGAGTCGGAGAAGAACATCCGGCTGTTCGGCAAGGAGGTATTGCCGCGCCTCAAGGCGATCGCGCCGGCAATGCCGGCCTTGGAGGCGGCGGCGTGAACGCCGTTGCCGCGGAGATGGCGATCGATCCAGAGCTTGCCGCGGCGAACGCGATGCTGCGGGAGAGGGGCCTCGTGGCGCTCAATCCGGCGGCAGCGCCGCTCGGCGAGGCGCGCGCCGCCCTCACCCGCATCTCGGCCTTTCTCAACGAGGACTCGCTGCCGCTCGACGAGGAACGCGACCTCCGACTCCCCGTGTCCGGGCGCGACGTCCTCTGTCGGCTCTTTCGACCGGACGACATCGCGCGTCCGCCGCTCCTCGTCTACGCCCACGGCGGCAGCTTCGCGCTCGGCGATCTCGACGGCTGGGACGGCGCGCTGCGCACCCTCGTGCGCGAGAGCGGCGTCGCGATCCTCCATGTCGATTATCGCCTTGCGCCGGAGCATCGTTTCCCCGCCGCCTTCGACGACATGGTGGCGGCGATCCGCCATGTGTCTTGCTCGGGCGAAGCGCTCGGCATCGACCCGCAGCGCCTTGCAGTAGGCGGCGATTCGGCCGGCGCCAATCTCGCGCTCGGCGCGGCGCTCGCGCTGCGCGACGCCGGCGCTTCGCCGCTGCGCTTTCTTCTGCTCCACTACGGCGCCTACTCGACCGACGGCGACAGCCCGTCCTGGCAGCGCTTCGGCTCGGGCGCTTACGTGCTCTCGCGGGCGCAGCTCGACTGGGTGTGGTCGACCTATCTCAGCCATCCCGGGCAGAAGAGCGACTGGCGTGTCGCCCCGCTCCTGGCACCGCTTGCCGGCTTGCCGCCCGCCCATCTCGCGATCGGCACGCTCGATCCCCTGCTCGACGACAACGAGCGGCTGGCCGCCGGCCTCTCGGCGGCAGGCGTGCCCTGCCGCCTCGTCCGCTATGACGGGCTCGTCCACGGCTACATCCGCTATGGCCGGCTCGTCGCGTCGGTGCGGCATGCGATCGCCGACAGCGCCGCCGCGCTCCGCGCGGCGCTCGTGGACTGACGGCCTGAGAAAACGCGTCGGCCGCGGCTACCGGCAGCCGCGACCGAAAGGCGCGAACAAACATAAAGCCGGACGGAGGAAACCATGACTATATCGGCCAGGTCCGAGGACCTGCTCGCGCTGTACGATCGTGCGCCACTCGATCGTCGCTACTGGACGATCTTCGGCCTGCTCGCCGTCGGCATCGCGCTCGACTTCTTCGACTTCTTCATCGTCGGCTACCTCGTCGCCGTGGTCGGGCCGCAATGGCATCTGACCTACGGCCAGAGCGCGGCGATGCTGCTCTCGGGCGGCGTCGGAGCCATTCTTGGCGCGCTCGCCTGGGGCTCCTTCTCCGATGCCTGGGGGCGCAAGAAGTTGCTGGTGGCCGGCACCTTCATCTGCGCCGCGGGCTCGGGTGCGATCGCGCTCGTGCCGGACGGCGATTGGCTCCTCTTTGCCGCGCTGCGCTTCATCGTCGGCGTCGGGCTCGCTGCCTGCGCCACGCCGATCACCACGCTCGTCGTCGAACTGACGCCGACCCGCCATCGCACCCTCGTCACCGGCCTTCTCGTCGTCTTTGCGACAGTGGGCAGCTTCCTCGCGGCACTCGTCGCGGCCACTCTCCTGGGCTTCCTCGGCTGGCGCGGCATCGCGGCCGTCGGCGTCCTTCCGGCAGTGATGGGCGTGTTGTTCATCCTCCTCCTGCCGGAATCGGCGCGCTGGCTCGTCGCCAAGGGTCGCTTCGCCGAGGCGCAGGCGACGGTCGCGCGCACGCTCGGCCTGCCGCTCGCTGAGGTGCCGCTTCCCGTCGCCCGGCCGGCGAGCGAGCCCGGGCACAGTCTCGCGGAGCTCTTGGTGCGTCCGCGCTTCTTCTGGCTCACCATCATTACCTGGACCGGCTTGGCGACGGCCGCCTACGGCGTATATCTTTGGGGACCGACGATCATCGCGCTCCTGCTCAAAATCCCGGTGGCGCAAGCAGCCCGCTACTTCGTCTACGTCGCCCTCGCCGGTATCATCGGCAAGGTGGCGATTTCCTGGCTCGCGCAGAAGATCGGCCGGAAGCGGGTCGGCGAAATCCAAGGTTACGTCGGCGCACTGGGACTGATCGTCGCCGGCTTGTGTTTCCCGATGACGATCGGCGGATTCCCCGTGTTCATCCTGGCGCTCGTCATCACTGTCTTCTTCCTTGAAGGCGGCGCCTCGAACCTCGCGCCCTACATCGTCGAGATCTATGGCGTGCGCTTGGGCGCGCGCTCCGCTGGCCTCTCGCAGGCGGCGAACGGCGTCGGCAAGATCCTGGGCCCCCTTTGCCTCGCGGTGATCGCCGGAGCCGACAATCCGCTGTCGCCGCAGGCGACGGCAGCCGCCGTGCTGCCCGCTTTCGTGTTCCTCGGCGCCTGCTCGCTCGCCGTCGGGCTCGCCTTCTCCTTCCTTGCGATCGAGACACATGGACGGCCGCTCGCCCAGGGCGACGAGGAGCGGGACGTGCCGTCGAGCACCCTTACGCCAGCGGAGAGCCCGCGTTGAAGACCGACTTGAAACCGGAAAAACAAAACCCCAGCAACTCGCTGAAGTTGCTGGGGTTTCTGAACCTACGAGACGCGGCAAGGATTGCCATGGTCGCTGACAGCGTGAGAGTCACTCATACGCCTAGGCCCCGTTTAGCTCGGAAGCTCCAGTCAACGACGCCACCCGGCGACAAGGCTCCCGTCACCTGTCGACCCAGACGCCGCTCGAGCGCCGGGCGCCATTGCACGAGCTGGAAAGCTAGACCGTCGTCGATCATGGCGAAGCGCCCGGAAGACAGCGTGACACCGCGCCGATAAATTCCGGAGACGTGCTCACCTGCGACGGACGGCCGATATACCAAGCCTGTCTCTGCCGCCAGTCTTGCTGAGGCTTCATCCAAGTCTCGCTGCCTTAGAGTATTGAGCAGATTGCGCGCGAAGACGATTCGCTGGCCCTGCCGTCGCGCCAGGCCCTGCTCCACGAGGTGATCAAGGCGTCGATCCATCGCCTCGCGTACCTCACGGCCGAATGCGCTGCCGGTGGTCACCTCCCCTCCCGCGAGAAGCTGGCGGTCGATCCAGGTTGCTCCTGGTGCGGAAATCTGGGACTCGAGCGGGAAGTCCGACCGTGTGGCAAGTGACAGGTGTCTGCGGCCGCTGGCATCTTCATAGGAACGTGCCTCGACGATCGCGCCGGGCAGGGCGTCACCGGTCATTTCGAGATCGGAGAACTGCAGATGGTGCGTCCGGCCGTCGACTCCCTCGACGATAGCGTAAGCGGAGCCCTTGAGCTCGTCATGCAGGCCCCGCGCGACGAGGCGCCCCAACACCTGATCGGCGCTGCCGTCGCCATGAAGTGCGAACCCGGTGACGTCCGGTTCGCGACCGGCATGCGACAGGGCCCGGTGCATCGTCTTGATGATGTCGCCGCGGATCGAGAGGTCACGCAGCGACTGCTCCAGGCCGGGCTTTAGCGTCCACGAGGCAGGACTGACCTGTTCCGCAAGTCCCAGCCGTTCGAGCTTCTTCGCCCGGCCCAGCATCAGCCGGCGTCGTTCCGGATCCTCGTTGGCGGTACCGGGGCGCAGGTCGGCAACACCGCCGTTCTCGTCCGCGAGGCTGCGCAACGCTCGGTCAAGGCCGGTCCAGCGCTCGGCGTCGACCTCCTTCTCCAGGGCCGTTCGGATCTCCAGCTCGCTTCTCGGTCCGAGTTCCAATGTCGCGCGCTCGGCGGCACGGTCGCGGAAGCCGCGGCTGATGTAGGCGCGGCTGATCACAAGGTCCTGCCCGTCCTCGGCCTTGCCGCGGATCAGCACATGGACGTGCGGGTTGTCGGTATTCCAGTGGTCGGTCGCCACCCAGTCAAGCCGAGTGCCGAGGTCACGCTCAACGTCCGCCATCAGCTCGCGCGTGAAGGTTCGGAGATCCGCCAGCTGGGCCGCATCTTCCGGCGAAACGATGAACCGGAAATGGTGCCGGTCATCCGCGCACCGCTCGGCAAAGGCGCGCTCGTCGGCTGCCTCGGAGTGGGCGTCGAACATCCGGGCATCGGTGCCATCCCGTGTGACGCCCTCACGTTTCAGATAGGCGATGTGCCGGGGAAGCGGCGCCGACCGAAAGCGCGTGCCGTGATGGCGGACGACGCGCGCCTTCATCACGACGCGCCGCGCGGTCGAGGTTAGCGACAGCGAGAGGGCGGCGCGCCGCCCACGCCCGAACCGAGAGCCGCCCGTCCCGGGCTTGCTGTGGCCGAAGCTCTGGCCGATATGGCCGGCCTTCTTCGCGGCGCGCATCACCTCGCCGACAAAGGTCTTGGGCCGCCTGGCGCCGCGATGGCTGTCGCCGATGCGCCCTGGCCGGACGCGAAAGTCGTCGTCGCGGCGGATCATGGCGTGAGGGCCGCCTCTGCCGGGCACCGACGGCGGTCGGGACGTTGAAATCGTTCAGGTTTCGAACTGAAGCGCCAGCCGGCGCGATTACGCAAAGGCCCATGAAACTCAAGCCGACCAACCATAGGCGCCCGTCCGGAGGCGGCGCTTTTCCCTTGCCGTCCGTGAATGTGGTGCTTCTGCCCAATGCCCTTCACGCACGGCCACCCGCCACAGCCCGCCGAAGCACGACCGGGACCCACGGAGATCATGGCCGCGTTCTCCGATCGGATGTCCGCGCAAACAGTCCGTCGGACAGCGGCGTCAAAGGCCCGGTCGTGGACGGTAAGACGTTCGTGGATCGATGTTGAGATGCTTGGTTCGGTGACGGCTGAGCTGGGGCGAGGGCCGCTTTCGCTGTCGCCACGAACAGCGAACTCGATGCCCACGATGCAGCTGCGGGCGAGCCCTCTGCCTGGGTTCCGTCGAGCAGCGATTTGACCGTCGCCATGTAAGACAGCGTCTCCACCGGCAGCGGGCGGCCTATCGCGAGGTGCTCTTCGTAGCGACTTGGACCAGCATTATAGGCGGCCAGGAAGCCAGGCTCGCCGAAGCGATCGTGCAGCTCCCGCAGGTACGCCGTTCCCGCCGTGATGTTATCCCGAGGATCATAGGGATCCGCGCCCAGGCCGTATCGCTGCCGCAGTGCGGCCCACGTCGCCGGCATGATCTGCATCAGGCCCATGGCGCCTTTTGGCGACAAGGCACGGACGTCGCCACCGCTTTCCGCTTGCATGACGGCGCGTATCGAGGAAACCGGAAGTGCGAAACGATGCGATGCCTCGGCGACGAAGTCAGCAAAGGGATCCGCCGGTGCAACGGCAGCGGGATAGCCGTTGGCGTGTGGCTGAGCATGGACGATCCCAAGGGACAGCAACAACACAACGACACTTGCGCAGCACGGACGCAGGAGGGAGTTGACGTCGGGACCGCTTGCCAACCCGTGCATGACGGCCTGACGCCGGACCGGAAAGAGGGAGGAGATATGCAGCGTGGTTGGTCTCCAGGCAAAGAGTCGGCCGCCAGGTCCAGGCATGATCAGTTGTCCTTCTTGATCCAGAGAGGAGCGGCTCGGCCGACGATCGTCGATGCCGGAAGCGGGCCGAAGTAGCGGCCATCGAATGAAAAGGTCGACCGCGAGTTCATGAGGAACACTTCGTCGTGCGCGATAGTCCGGCAGCCCTGCCACGCGGGCAGGCCTCGTCCTTGGCGATCGCGATCGAGGGCATCGCCAACAGCCACGCCGTCGACGGTGATCGTGCGCTCGATACGGCAGACGGATTGACCCGGAAGGGCGAGGACATGCTTCAGGACCGGAACGCCCAGCGGGAGATATCCCCGCTGGGCGAGATATCGAGCAACGGCTTCCGGCGGCAGCACGAGGACCAAGTCGCCAGACTGGATGCCGTCGATCCGATGGATGGCGTAGAGGCCAATCGGCACGCTGGCACTGGCGTTCCAGACCAGCTTCGGCCCAGGACGGGACACAATTGACACGCCGGCCGTGACCGCCGCGAAGCCAGTGACCAGGATCCAGCCGATACGCTTCATGCGCCGATCTTCCGACGCAAAAGCCAAGCCCGATGGGCCTCGCGACTATACAGGCGGGGTTCCTGTCCGGTTGCGAGCCGATTGTGCACATGCCGCCAGTGGTCCGGGCAGGCGTCGGCGGAATCGATCCCGATCTGCTCGACGGCATCGATCGCCTGCAGCACGCGCTCGACCCTCGGCCAGCCGGCGGCTCGCAAAAGGATCTCTCCGCCAGGTCGCACGTAGGGGACTGTCGAGAAGGCTTCACCGCGCCTGACGGTGCGCAGGATGTCGATCCGGGAGACGACGGTACCGAAGTCGCCCGCCGCCCATCGGATGTAGGCGACGATGCTGTTCGGCGCGAAACTCAGGATGCGGCGGCGGCGGTCGAGGATCTGCTCTCCGACGTCGCGGCCGAAGCGGATCCAATGCTCGATCCGGCGCTCATGCCAGATCAATTCGATGTGGGTGAGCGTGTCTACATGCGCGCGAGCGCCGCTCATGACGCACCGCCTGAGGTGTCGTTTTCCCTTGAATCGGAGTCTGGGCGGCTCGTGGTTTTCGAGTCTTTGTGCGGGCTTGGGCATCGCCGGATTTTCCTTGAATCATAGATTTGGTCCTTAAATCGTGGACTGACCCCAACATC
>JAEWIV010000477.1 GCA_023386865.1 Pseudomonadota bacterium | reverse complement strand
TCGCTCACTGAAGTGGGGTTCTCCCTTGCTCAAGTTGATGAACCGTCTTTTCTTCGGACGGGCTGTCTATCGGCGGCTGTGAGGGGCAAGCCCCCGAACACAAGGCGCGGCTAAGTGCAAGCCCATTTCAGACTTAGCGATGTGTCTCCACATTTGGTGCAGGTAAGGGTCCACTTCTGCGGCGGGTGGCCGCCGAAGATCCGTGCGAGTTCTTCATCTTGGCGCTGTTCGAAGAGCCGGCGGCCTCTGGCCGATCCGGTCAGAGGTCCGAAAGGTCATGACACGACGCTTAACCCCCAGCCACCCCGATCGCCTCGACATAGAGCGCATAGACCGACTGGCTGGCGGTCATGAACAGCCGGTTGCGCTTGCGCCCGCCGAAGCAGAGATTGGCGCAGCGCTCGGGCAGCAGGATGCGGCCGATCAAGGTGCGATCGGGGGCGAACACCGCGACGCCGTCCTCGCTCTCGCCGCCGGAGAAGGCCGCCCACACATTGCCCTCGGTGTCGACGCGGATGCCGTCGGCGTAACCCTTGCCGTCGAAGAACAGCCGGCCGTTGACCGCCTTGTCGCCCTGCACGTCGTAGACGCGCGTCGACCTTGGCCCGTCCGGCGTGTCGACGACATAGAGCTTCTTCTCGTCGGGCGAGAAGGCGAGCCCGTTCGGCCGCTCCATGTCGTCCACTGCGATGGTGAGCGCGCCGCTTTGGGGGTCGAGGCGATAGACGCGGTAGGGCATCTCCTTCGGCGCCAGGTCGCCGAGATAGTTGCCGCGGATTCCCGCACCGTTGTCACTGAACCAGATCGAGCCGTCGGATTTCACGACTACGTCGTTGGGGCCGGTGAGCCGCGTGTTCTGGAAGGCGGAAGCGAGCACCGTGATCGTGCCGTCATGCTCGGTGCGGGTCAGCGTGCGGCTGCCGAGCTCGCAGGTGATCAGCCGGCCCTGGCGGTCGCGGGTGTTGCCGTCGGGATGCCCCGCCGGGTGGCGCAGCGTGGCGACCTGGCCCGTGATTTCGTCCCAACGCAGCAGGGCGTCGTTGGGAATGTCGGAGAACAGGAGGTAGCGGCCGTCGCCGTAATAGGCCGGCCCCTCGGTGAAGCGGAAGCCGGTGGCGATGCGCTCGATCGCGGCCATCGCCACCACGAGCGGGCGGAAGCGCGGGTCGAGCACCAGGATATCGGGATCGGGATAGCGAATGGGCGCCGAGGATTCCCAGCGCGACGGATTGGAGCTCACTCGTGTTTCCCCCTCGTTCCAAAGCCGCGATGCGGACAGCGGACGCCGACGTCCGTTCGTCACCGTCGTATTGTATTGTCTACGGGTCAAGCAAAGGGGAACGCCATGCCGATGCCGGCCGAGACCGACACCACGAGTCCAAAGTACCTCCGCGACAAGTACGCCATCGTCGGCGTGGGCGAGACGACTTATACGCGCGGCTCCGGGATAACGACCCGTGCGCTCGGCACCTGGGCGGTGCGCAACGCCATCGAGGATGCCGGCCTGAAAGCGTCCGACGTCGACGGCATGCTGAGCTACCAGTCCGGCGATTCGACCTTCTCGACCTTCATCGCCGGCGACCTCGGGCTCAGGCTCAACTTCTACATGGACGTGTTCGGCGGCGGCTCGTCGACCGAGGCGCTGATCGGCATGGCGATCGGCCTGATGGAAGCCGGCATGTGCAAGGCCGTGGTGATCTTCCGCGCCATGAACGGCTTCAGCCAGGTGCGCATCGGCGGCACCGGCGCGCGCGCCGCGGCACCCGTGTCGGGCGATGCCCTGCACATGCGCGCCTATGGCTGGCAGAGCGCCGGCCAGATGTTCGCGCCGAGCTTCATGCGCCACATGTACGACTACGGCACGAAGCCCGAGCAGGTCGCCACGGTGAAGGCGATCCACAGCGAGCACGCCTCGAACAACCCGAAGGCCTTCTACAAGAAGCGCTTCACCGTCGACGAAGTGCTGGCGAGCCGCATCATCTGCAAGCCCTTGCACCTGCTCGATTGCTGCGTCGAGACCGACAACGCCACGGCGATTGTCGTGACCAATGCCGAGAGGGCCAAGGACTGCCGCCATCCGCGCGCCTTGATCCGCGGCGTCGTCGGGCGCTGCAGCAAGCCGCGCACCGACATGCACTACCAGACCGGCCCGATCTCGACCGTCGCCGGCCACTATGCCAAGGACATCCTGTGGCCCAACGCCGGGGTCGGCCCGCAGGACGTCGACATCACCGGCTCGTACGACGCCTTCACCTTCACCACCATGCTGCAGCTCGAGGATTACGGCTTCTGCAAGAAGGGCGAAGGTGGCGACTACGTCTCCAACGGCACCATGCGGCTGGGCGGCCGGCGGCCCAACAACACCAGCGGCGGCCATCTCTGCGAGGGCTATACGCACGGCATGAACATGGTGATCGAGAACGTGCGGCAGCTCAGGCACGACGCCGACGATTCCTGTCCGATCGGGCCGGACGGCAAGCGCCAGCACACCTACGACTATCGCGAGGGCGGCTGCCGCCAGGTCAAGAACGTCGAAGTGTCGGCCAACCTGGGCTGGGCCAATCCCGGCACCGGTTCGGCCATGGTCATGCGGCGCGGCTAAGGAAAGGGGAGAGAACCATGGGAGTCCAGGCCACCTATCTCGGCATGCCGCTCAGCCTCGACGATCTCGACGTCGAGAACCTCGCCTTCTTCAAGCACTGCGCGGCGCACAATTTCCATCTCCAGAAGTGCGCCAAGTGCGGCTTGCTGCGCTATCCGCCGACCACGGCCTGTCCGTGGTGCATGAGCCCCAAGTCCGACTGGGTGCCGGTCGAGGCCAAGGGCGCGGTGCATTCCTACACCGAGGTCCATCACGCCATTCAACCAGCCTTCAAGGCGCATACGCCCTATCTCATCCTGGTGGTCGATCTCGACACCCAGAAGGGCAAGCCCACCGAACACGAGGCGCTGCGCGTGGTCGGCAACCTCACCACACCGGACGGCCAGCTCGCGCCGCCCGACATGGTGCGCAAGGTCGGCATCGGCACGCGGGTCCGCATGGTGTTCTCCGATGCGGGGCCAGGGCTCGCGATACCGCAATGGACGATCGACGAGGGCGCCAGGCAACCCGACAAGCCATGGCGTTATCCGCAGGAGTAGGGCAAGCTCGCGCCTCGAGGGGGATCATTCATGGCTGACAAGCCGAAGGACCGTCGTTCCATCGAGGCCTTGGCCAACCTGCTGCCGGGCGGCGTCATGGGCCTGTCGAGCGCCCTCGCGCCGGCCGTTGCGGCCGCGGCGACCACCGAGGCGTCGGCCGAGAACAAGTCCGTCGCCACCCGCCTGGAAGCGTTGCGCGGGTCGGTGGCCGACGCCTGGAAAGAGGCGATGGAGAAGTCCGAGCCCTATGTCGGCGTCGATCCCGAGGCCAGGCTCGCCTGGTGGGGCAACGGCTGGCGCAACGGCGGCTGCCACAGGACTTGCAAGGAGTG
>JAEWIV010000378.1 GCA_023386865.1 Pseudomonadota bacterium | reverse complement strand
CCGGAGGGCTCGTGTCCAGTGAATTGACGGGAACGGCCGCGCTCGTCACCGGCGCCAGCCGCGGCCTGGGCGCAGGCGCCGCGCGCGCTCTCGCCGAAGCGGGTGCGGCGGTGATGCTGGTCGCACGCGACGGCGCGCGCGCCGCAGCCGTGGCACGGGAGATCGCGGCCACCGGCGGGCGGGCGGAAGCCATTGCATGCGATGTGTCGGACTATGGCGCCGTCGCGAAGATCGTCGCGGCGACCAAGGGGCGGATGGGCGGCCTCGACATCCTGGTGAACAATGCCGGGGTCATCGAGCCGATTTCGGAGATCGCGACCTCCGATCCCGCGGCCTGGGCGAACAACATCACGATCAACCTCGTCGGCGCCTACAATGTCGTGCGGGCGGTGCTGCCGGACATGCTGGCCAAGGGCGGGGGCACGATCGTCAACGTCTCGTCGGGTGCGGCCTACCGGCCGCTGGAAGGCTGGAGCGCCTACTGCTCGGGCAAGGCTGGGCTCGCGATGCTGACCCGGGCGATCGAGCTCGAGACCAAGGGCAAGCGCATCCGCATCTTCGGCTTCTCGCCCGGCACGATCGATACCGACATGCAGGTCAAGATCCGCGCCTCGGGCATGAACATGATCAGCCAGATTCCGCGTGCCAACCTCTCGCCTGTCGAGCACGCGGTGCGCGGCCTGCTCCATCTCTGCTCCGCATCGGCCGACGATCTGATCGGCCAGGATGCTTCGATGCGCGACGACGCGTTCCGTGGCCGTATCGGGTTGGCCTCCTGAAGCCTGCGGGCTAGGTTACCGCCATAACGAAGGAGGGGAGCGATGGCCGACGCGATCGAACTGGAAAGGCCAGGGGTCCAGCCGGTTACGCAGGACTGGATCGACCAGCGGGTGTTCGATCTCTACGACGAATACTGCCACGGCCGCATCGACCGCCGCGCCTTCCTGACGCGCGCCGCGGCCGTCACGATCGGCGGCCTGGCAATGGCGCAGGCGTTGCTGCCGCAGTATGCGCGCGCGCAGACCATTTCGTTCACGGATTCCCGCATCAAGGCGCGCTATGTGTCCTATCCGTCGCCCGGCGGCAGCTCGGGCCAGATGCGCGGCTACCTGGTGCAACCGAGCGGCAATGGGCCGTTCCCCGCCGTCCTGGTGATCCACGAGAATCGCGGCCTCAATCCCTACATCGAGGATGTCGCCCGCCGCGTCGCCGTCGAGGGCTTCCTCGCGCTGGCGCCGGACGGCCTGTTCCCGGTCGGCGGCTATCCCGGCAACGACGACGACGGCCGCGCGCTGCAGGCCAAGCTCGACCAGGCCAAGCTGCGCACCGACATGGTGAACAGCGCGCGGTACGTGAAGGCGCACGAGCTTTCCAACGGCAAGCTCGGCGCCACCGGGTTCTGCTGGGGCGGCGGCACCGCGAATTTCCTGGCGGCGACGCTGGGTGGCGACTTGCAGGCGGCGGTGCCGTACTACGGCGCGGCCGCGGACACCGCTTCGGTACCGTCGATCAAGGCGCGGCTGCTGGTCCAGTACGCCGAGAACGACGAACGCATCAACGCCATGTGGCCGGCCTTCGAGGCGGCGCTGAAGGCGGCGAACGTGCCCTACGAGATGCATATGTATCCAGGCACGCAGCACGGCTTCCACAACAACTCGACCCCGCGCTACCAGGAGGCGGCGGCCAAGCTTTCGTGGGAGCGCACCATCGCCTTCTTCAAGAAGAACGTCGTCTGAATGACCATTGGGCTGCTGACGTGAAGGCCGACGGCGGGGATCGCCGGATCACCGATCGTCTCTTCTACTGGATAGCCGGCGCCTGCGGCCTGGCCACGGGCGTCATCGGCGCGGCCTTTCACCTTGCCGTCGATCATCTGCTGCGCTGGCCCCAATTGTTGGCCGACCGCCTGGGGACGGGACCGCTCACCATCGCGGCTGGTGCGGCCCTGGCTGCCGTCGCCGTGACGCTGGCTTTCGCGCTCACCCGCTATGTCGCGCCGGAGACCGCGGGCAGCGGCGTGCCGGAGGTCGAGGGCGCGCTCGACGGCGTGCGCGACGTGCGCTGGCGGCGGGTCCTGCCGGTGAAGTTCGCGGGCGGGGTGCTCAGCCTCTCCTCGGGGATCGTCGGCGGCCGCGAGGGGCCGACCATCCACATCGGCGCGTCGATCGGCGCGGCGCTGGCCGAATGGCTGCGGCTCGACAAGATGGACTTCCACACGCTGCTGGCGGCCGGCGCTGCGGCGGGCCTCGCATCCGCCTTCAACGCCCCGCTCGCAGCCGTGCTGTTCGTCATCGAGGAGACCCGCAAGCAGTTCCGCTACACCTTCCGCTCCTATGTCGCGGTGATCGTGGCGTCGGCCGCCAGCGCCTTCGGGATGGAGCTGGTCGGAGGCACGGCGCCTCAGTTCCGCATCGACACCGCCGCGCTCCCGCTGGTGCTGCTGCCGGTCTTCATGCTGCTGGGCGCGGTGCTCGGAGTGCTGGGGCTCGCCTTCAACCGCACGCTGGTGATGGCGCTCGACTGGCGCGCCAAGGCGTTCGCTCGCGTGCCGTTCCTCTATCCGATGATCGTCGGCGCCGTGATCGGCGCGCTCGCCTTCGTGCTGCCGATGGCGGTGGGCGGCGGCGAGGCGCTGATCCCCGAGATGCCCATGGCGGACCTGCCGCTCAAGACCTTGCTGCTGATCGCCGTCGTCCGCTTCGTCGGCACCATGGCGAGCTATCCTGTCGGCGTGCCGGCCGGCATCTTCTCGCCGATGCTGACCTTCGGCACCACGGTCGGACTCATCTTCGGCCTGCTGGTCGAGATGGCGCTGGTCCGTTCGCCGCTCGCCGTGCCGCCGCTGATCGGCGCATCGTTCGCCGTGGCGGCGATGGGCGGGCTCTTCTCGTCGACCATCCGCGCGCCCCTGGTCGGCGTCGTGCTGGTGGTCGAGCTGACCGGCGCCTTCGAGTTGATCCTGCCGCTGATGGTGACCTGCGTGACGGCGCATGTCGTCGCCCAGGCATTGGGCGGCCGGCCGATCTACGAGGTGCTGTTCGAGCGGTCGGAGCGGCTGGCCGGCCGCACCCCGCAGGGACCGTCGTCGGGGGCGTCGTCCCCGGTGGGCATCGACGAGCCGCCGCGCTCCGGCGCGCGCTGAGGGCCTCGCGGCATGGCGTCAATACGGTCCGTCGGAGAAGGTGCGGCACCGGCCAGGGCCACCAGGATCGTCGCCGCCGGCGCCATCGGCAACGTCCTGGAATGGTACGACTTCGCGGTCTACGGCTATTTCGCCGCCGCCATCGGCCGCGCCTTCTTTCCGAGCCACGATGCGGTCGCCCAGGTGCTGGCGGCCTTCGGCATCTTCGCCGTCGGCTTCCTGATGCGCCCCGTCGGCGGCGGCCTGATCGGCCATATCGGCGATCGCCTGGGTCGGCGTGCGGCGCTCACCTTCTCGGTGGCGTCGATGGCGATCCCGACCTTCCTCGTGGGCGTGCTGCCCGGCTACGAGGCGCTGGGCGTCGCCGCGCCGATCCTGCTTACGCTGCTGCGCATGGTCCAGGGCCTGTCGGTCGGCGGCGAATACACGACCTCCATCGTCTTCATGGTCGAGCATGCGAGGCCGGGCAACCGTGGCCTGACGGGCGCCGTCGGCTGCTGCGGCGCGGTCGGCGGCATCCTGGCCGGCTCGGCGACCGGCGCCGCGCTCGCCTCCGTGATGTCGGAAGCTGCCCTCGAAAGCTGGGGCTGGCGCATCCCGTTCATGCTGGGCCTGGTCGTCGGCCTGGCCGGAATCGTCCTGCGCCGCGGCATCGACGAGAAGGCGAAGGAAAAGAAGGCGGCGGCCCCGCCGTTGCTCGCCGCGTTGCGCGACCACCGGCCGCTGCTTTTGCGGCTGTCGGCGCTGTCCGTGTTCAACTCGGTCGGCTTCTACCTGATGTTCGTCTACGTCGTGAGCTGGCTGCAGCTCGTCGACGGCATCGCGCCGGCGCGCGCGCTGGGGATCAATACGGTCAGCATGCTGCTGCTGCTGCCGCTGATGCTGGCGACGGCCTGGCTTTCCGACCGGATCGGCCGGCGCCCCGTGCTGCTCGGCGCCACCGCTTTCGCCGTCGTCACGGCATGGCCGCTGTTCTGGCTGATGCACAGCGCCGAGCCGGCCGTCGTGCTGCTGGGGCAGCTCGGCTTCGTGCTGTCGGTCGGCGCCTTCATCGGCTGCCAGCCTGCCTTGATGGTGGAGACCGTTCCCGCCGAGGTGCGCTGCACGGTGATCGCGCTCGGCTACAACGTCACCCTCGGCGTCGTCGGCGGGCTGAGCCCCCTGGTGGCGACGTGGCTGGTCCAGCGCACCGGCAACGACTACAGCCCGGCCTTCATGATCATGGCGGCCGCGGCGGCCTCGTTCCTGGCGCTGCTGTCGTTCAAGGAGACTTTCAAGGCCCGGCTCGCCTAGGCATCCATGGTCAGCACGCTTCGTGGCAGGCAGCGATCGCCTTCGACACGGCCTGGGTGGCGTCGACCACGACGAGGCGGCGGCTTTCTTCCGGCGACAGACGAAAGCTCGGCACGGTGTTGGCGATCACGATGCCATCGAACGTGCGTTCCGCCAGCAGCTCCGGGGCTCCGCCCATGAAAAGGCCGTGGGCAGCTGCCGCAAAGATGCGCGTGGCGCCGGCGGCATGACATGCCCGGGCAGCGCGCACGAGAGTGCCGCCCGTGCTGATCAAGTCGTCGATGACGATGGCGGTCCGGCCGCGCACATCGCCGGCCAGGACCTCGCCACGCACCACGCCGGCGCTGCGGCTCTTCTCCATGAAGGCCGAGCCTGCCTCTCGCCGGATCAGCGTCTGCAGTTCCTCACGGAAGCGCTGGGCGCGCTTGGCGCCGCCGGCGTCGGGCGAAACGGCGACCACCGCATCGTCGCCGACCAGCGGTGCGAAATGGGCCGCCAGGATGGGCGCGCACTCGATGTGCAAGGTGGGGCAGCGGAAGGCGTTCTCGAAGGCGGCCACGTTGTGGACCTCGACCGCGATGACGCGGTCTATGCCGACCGCCTCGAACAGCGACGCCACATAGCGGGTCGTGATCGGATCGTTGGGCTTGGTGCGACGATCCTTGCGGGCATAGCAGAGATAGGGCGTCACCGCCGTGATGCTGGCGGCTCCCGAGTCTCGCAGTGCGCCGCAGAAGAACAGCAGGCGGCACAGCTTGTCGTTCGCGCTCTGGGTGTCGTCGCCATGCAGCGAGTGCACCACGAACGCATCGTGCCCGCGAACGTCCTGCAAGGGCCGCGCCTTGTGCTCGCCGTCCTCGAAGCTGCGCTCCTCGTGCGGCGCCAGCGTCGCTGCGAGATGCGAGGCGACGCGTTCGCCGAACGGGCGGCTTCCCTCGAGTGCGAAGATCGTCAACGGTCGGCTGGTCATGACTTTCTCGCCTCGTCCATTCGAGCGGCAAGGCAGCGCAGCCCGGGACTGATCTGCACCGGCACGCTGGCCTCTTCCAGGCGGCGCAAGGAACTCGGCAGGCTCGCCAGCGAAGCGGCCGCGTGCGCGCGGATCCCGGCAAGCGACGGCAGATCCTTGACGCGCCGGCCGCCGCGCAGAATAGGATGGAGCAACGGCTCGCCGCACGGCGGTTCCCGGGTCAGCGTCACGGTGTCTTGGGCGATGCGCCCGTTCTCGTCGAAGCGGCGCCAGACCTGCTTGCAGCCGGGCCACGTCGCCTTGCCCTCGCTGAGCTTGCGCTTCGGCCTTCCGGCATACTCCTGCAGCTTGTAGGCACAGTCGAGGGCCGGTGCGTCGGATGACGTCGTGAGGCTGGTGCCGATGCCGAAGGAGTCGATGGGCGCGCCCTGGCGCACGAGGGCCTGCAGGCTGCAGTCGTCGAGTCCGCCGCTGGCCATGATCCGGATCCGTTGCAGGCCGGCGGCATCGAGGATCGCCCGCACCTTGCGCGCATGCATCGCGAGGTCGCCGCTGTCGAGCCGCACCGCCGCGATCGTGATCCCGTTCGCGGCGAGCCGCGGCGCCAGCCGGACGACGAGGCGCGCGCCGGCTTCGGTATCGTAGGTATCGACCAGCAGCGTCAGCGCCTTGGGTCTTGCCAGGGCGAAGCGCTCGAACGCGGTGGCCTCGTCGTCGTGGGCCTGGATGAAGGAGTGCGCCATGGTGCCGAAGACGGGGACGCCGAAGGCGCGGTTTGCCGCCAGCGTTGCCGTGCCGGCGAAACCCGCGACATGGGCGGCGCGGGCCGCCAGCAGACCGGCTTCCGCGCCATGCGCGCGGCGAAAGCCGAAATCGATCAACGACTTGCCGGGCGCGGCCAGCACCATCCGTGCTGCCGTCGACGCGACGACGGTTTGATAGTGGATGAGGTTGATCAAGCGCGACTCGACGAGCTGCGCCAGCGGCAGCGGTGCGGCGATACGCACGATCGGCTCGTCGGCGAAGAACACGGTGCCTTCGGCCATGCTGTCGAGGTCGCCGGTGAAGCGCAGGCCGGCCAGGCTGTCGACGAAGCTCGGCGAGAGCAGGCCGGTGGAATGCAGCCATGCCAGCTCCTCGGCCGAATAGCGCATCTGTTCGAGGAAATGCACGAGTTGTTCGAGCCCGGCCATCATCAGGAACTGCCGCCGCGCCGGCAACTTGCGAACGAAGAGTTCGAACACCGCGCGCTGCTGCATGTCGTGCCGGGCGTAAACCTCCATCATGGAGAGCTGGTAGAGGTCGGTGAGCAACAGGCTGTGGTCAAGCATGGGTCACCCTGTGCTGCCATGCCCTGTCTGCCGCCTGCAGGTAAGCGAGCGCAAGCGGCGGCCATTTCTCCGGCGATCGCGGCGTGTCCTCGAGGAGATGCGCGATCGCCAGGCGCGCCCGCAGCGTCGCCCGGTAGGAGGAGTAGAAAGCGAACAGGTCCGGCACAAGGCCGCCGGGCAGCGTGGCGGCAACGCGTTGCACGATGTAGTCGCCGTGCCGGGCGGCGCCGAGCCGACTGCACTCGACACGGAGGAACGCCAGTTCGTCGAGCGGATCGACCGCCCTGAGATCGGCATTGAATTCCAGGCAGTCGATGATCCTGACCGGCGGTTCCGGCCAGACATGCTCCGGCCGGAGATCGCCGTGGCCATCGACGATCAGGCGGTGGCGGACGCGATCCAGCAGCCGGCCCGAATGCCGCCGCAGGAAAGCCCGTTGCCGATGATCGACCCGTCTCACCAGCAGTGTAGGCAGGCCGAGCCGGGGGTCGAGAAGAATGCGCCGATTGGCGGCCAGGCTTCGCCGCCACCGTTCCAAGTGGATGCCCGGCGAAACGGCCACTCGAGGTGCATGTCGATAGAATGCGGCGAGGACGGCGATCAGCGGGTTGAGCTGCCGCAGCGTCAGCCGGCGCCCGAGGAGCAGGCTCTCGAGCGTCCGATCCACATCCAGCCGGCGCATGACCACCAGCCAGTCGACGATATCGCCCAGGCCGCCAATGGCCATGCGGTCGCCGCGACAGGTCAGCGGGACCAGGGACTTGTAGACATCGGGCGCCAGCCGCCGGTTCAGCACGAGTTCGGCGCGGCAGGCGGCGTGACGTCGCTCCAGCGACGAAAAGTCGAGATAGGGCAGCCGGATCGGCTTTTTGAGCTTGTAGACTTCGGCCGCCGTCGAGAAGACCCAGGACATGTGCGTCTCGCGACAGTCGATCGGCTCCCGGGGGCGGCCGTAGGCATCGGGCCTCTTCAGGAACGCCACCTTCGCCGCAAGCGGAGCTTCGCGCGAATGGCAGGCGGCGCCTTCCGGGACAGGGCCGGAGACCGGCTCGAGCGCTGCCCCCTTCGCCATCAGCGATAGACCAGCACGGGTATCGAGCTGTGGGTCAATACCTTGGTCGTCACGCTGCCGACGACGAGGGCGGAAACGCCGCGCCGCCCGTGCGACGCCATGGTGATCAGATCGCAGCCGAGCTTCTTGGCCGTCTCGATGATCGCTTGGTAGGGGTGCTCATGCTCGACCTGGAGCACGTGGCATTGCACGCCCTGGGCCTTCGCCTTGCGTTCGGCCTCGGCCAGGTGCCGGGCAGCCTCGGCCTTGACGACCCTCTCGTACGTGTCCTTGGTCTCGACAAGCTGTCTTGAATCCGTTGTCACGACGTGGAACGGCTCCGTCGCCGTGACCACCGTGACCTTCGCACCGGCTTCGCGGGCAAAGTTCAGGGCCTTGTCGACGGCTGCCTCCGACAGGAGCGACCCATCGGTGGCGACAAGAATATGCTGGAACATCGTCTGCCTCCTGGAGCGGGCAGCCTAGGGGCGCGCCAGGTGAGGCTGCCTTGACCTGCCTCAAAGGCTGGCATCGCCATGCCCGCTTGATCTCGATCAAGGTTGCCGGTGGTTCAGTGAGCGATGAAGCAAAGAAGTGAGGTGACCATGAAGAGCCAGTCCTCCGCCGGGGTTGACCGTCCTGCAACCTCGATCGATATCCGCAAGATCCTGGGTGATCTCGACGATGCGAAGGTCGCGGCCATCCAGCAATTGAATCCGAGCCTGATCGACCTGGAGGACGCGGCCATTTGCATGACGGGCGACCATGACGTCCTGGCCAAAAGCGGTCACCACGTCCCTGCAACGGCCGCCCGGATCGTCGAATTGCTGGCGGAAGACGAAGAAGAGCCCGAAAGATAACGAAGCGGAGACGCTCGATGCCTTTCCGCGACAGGCAAGAGGCAGGCAAGCGACTCGCCGCCGCCCTGGCCTCATTCAAGGAGCAACGGCCGGTCGTGCTGGCCTTGCCGCGCGGCGGTGTTCCCGTTGCCAGCGAAGTGGCCGAAGAGCTCACGGCTCCCCTGGACTTGGTGCTGGTGCGCAAGATTGGCGTTCCGGCGCAGCCAGAACTTGCCATGGGGGCAATCGCCGAGGGCACTCCGCCCGTCACGCTGCGCAATGAACCGCTCATCCGCGCCCTCGGCGTCGGCGACAGGGATTTCAACCTGGTTCGGGACCGCGAGGCGGGCGAGATAAAACGTCGCCGCAAGGCTTATCTCGGCGACCGTCCGCGAGTCGAGGTTGCAGGGCGCGTGGCGATACTGGTCGATGACGGCATCGCCACCGGGATGACCATGCGGGCCGCCGTCCGCGCCACGGCCATGCGTCAGCCGCGCCGGATCGTGGTCGCGGCTCCGGTCGCCGGCGCTGACATTGCCGAGGCTCTGCGCCGGGAGATCGGCGAAGTGATCTGTATCGAAGAGCACGAGGATCTCTTGGCGATCGGCTGTCACTACGCCGACTTTTCGCAGGTCAGCGATGACGACGTGCGTCACATCCTCAGCCGACACGCGATGATCGCGGCCTGATACTGACGACGCGGGCGGGCGCTCCGCCCGCGTCTGTCATTCTACTCCAGCAGCTCGGGAACGACCCAGAGCGCCGGCTCGCCGCGTGCCACCCTCTGGACGTTGTCGAAGCCGTTGCGCAGGCGGGTGATGTTGCTTTCGTAGGTCGGGCCGGCGAGATGCGCCGTCAGCACGACATTGTCGAGCTTGAGCAGGGGATTGTCGGGCGGCGTCGGCTCCTCGTCGAACACGTCGAGGCCGGCGCCGAACAGCTTGCCGGCCGACAGCGCCGCCGTCATCGCCTTCTCATCGATCACCGGACCGCGCGAGGTGTTGACGATGATGGCCGACGGCTTCATCACGGCCAGCTCCTGGGCGCCGATCATGCCCTGGGTCGAGGCGTTGAGCGGAACGTGCAGCGAGGTGATGTCGGAGTGCCGCAGGATCTCCGGCAGCAGGCGGAAGCGCACGCCGAGCGCGTCCTCTTCCTCCTCCTTAAGCCGCTTGATGTCGTAGTAGTGCACGACCATGCCGAAGGCCTGCGCGAGGCGGGCGACCTTCTTGCCGATGGTGCCGAGCCCGATGATGCCCAGCACCTTTTCGCGCACCTGGTGGACGGTGGGCGGCTGGTTGCCGTGCCAGCGCCCGGCCGTGACGTTGCTGTGCTGGGTGATCAGCCGGCGCGACACCGCCAGCATCAGCAGCACGGCATGTTCGGACACGGCGACCGAGTTGGCGCCGCCGTTGTTGCACAGGGGGACGCCGCTCTTGCGCGCCGCCGCGAGGTCGGCGCGGTCGTAGCCCGCGCTCAGCATCTGGATCAGCTTCAGCTTGGGCGCATCCTTGAAGAGCTGCGGCGTGACGTACTGCTGCACGAAGCCCACGAAGTAGGTGGTGCCGGGCAGGGCCGCCTTCATCTCCGGCGAATTGTGCAGCGCCTTCACGATCTCGAAGCCTTTCGGCGCGAGGTCGTCGACCATGGAGATCGTATCCTTGGGACCGACCACGAGTACGCGTTCAACCATCAGAGTGCCTCCGCAGCGATACGATGACCCTTCAACAGCCCGGGCAACCGCCCGGGCTCCGTGCGGCCCCAGCCGCACTCGGCCGACAGGCCGAAATCCGAAACATGGCGCTGTGCCGTCGCGACGCGCTTCTTGTCGCCCGCGTCATCGTCGTGGTGCAGCAGCCCGAGATAGAGCCTGGTGTCCTTCGGCCGCTTGAAGTCCTTCAACGGCGCGTAGAAGGCGTCGTCGGTGCGGTCCTTGGGGACGGGAATATGGATGAAGTCGATCTGCCGTTTCGTGGCGGCCGCGATGCCGTTCATCATCTCGACCAGGATGGCGGCGTCCTTGGGCTGCACCAGGTGCTCGTCGCGCGGCGACCCGTAGCACAGGTGATAGCCCATCTCGACGCCGGCCGGCACGGCGTCGCCCAGCCGGCCCAGCATGTCGAAGATCTGCTTCTTGTAGTGCGCCGGGCGGTCCTTGAAGTAGTTCTCGAAGGCCAGGACCTCCTGGCAGACATCCCACTGGATCGAGAGGTCGGCCGCCGGGACCGCCGCGACGATGTTGGCCAGCGCCGACTTCAGCGCGCGCTCGTAGACTCCGAAATAGGTCTCGCGGGCCGGGCCGCTGACATAAAGATAGCCGCTGGCCTGTGGCGTCGGCAGGCTGACCTGGAACTTCATGTGCTTCGGCACCGCACCGCTGTCGCGCAGCCGCTTGAAGACCTGCCAGGAGGCCAGCGCCGCCTTGTCGTAGCCGGTCTCGAACACCACCGTCGCCGGATCGACACCTTGCTTGAAGCGGACCTGCTCGATCTCGCGCACGACCTTGCCGTCCCACTGGATGAACTTGTAGGGCGGCACCGTGGGGTCGATCTCCATCGCCGGATGGTGGAGCAGCATCTGTCGCTGGAAGTAGACCCAGCGCGAGCGCTCTCCGGTCTCGCCGTCGGGCATGCAGCGCAGGAACGGGCCGAGCTCCTCGCTCAGGCGCCGGAACACCTGCTCGCTGCTGTCGAGCGGGATGCTGCCGATCAGATGCAGGCGGTCCTTCGCCTCCACTAGTTCACCTTCTCGAGCTTCTGGAACGAGCGGAGGTACTTCGGCACGGGCACGCCGGGATGGGTGCCGCCCCAGTTGGTGTAGCTCACCTCGCCGACATAGATGTCGCCCCTGCTGTCGACCGCGAGCCCATGCGGCGACAGGAACCGGCCGGGCTCCTGGCCGGGTCCGTGCTCGCCGCCCAGGCGCGCGATGAGCCCGCCCTTCTTGTCGACGATGGCGAGACGGGGGCCGAGGTTGGTGTGCTTGCTGTTGACCGGCATGCCCGGTCCCAGCTCGCCGATGATGAATGTCGGGTTCTTGCCGCCGCCGGCGCAGCAATAAAGGGCGCAAGGCCGGTGCATGTTGTTCCACTGCATCTCGTACTTGCCGTTGCCGTCGAACACCTGGACGCGATGGTTCTCGCGGTCGGCGACATAGACCCAGCCGTCGTCGTCGGTGGCGATGTTGTGGGCGATATTGAATTCCCCGGGATCGGTGCCGGTGGTGCCCCAGCACATCAGGTGCTTGCCGTCGGGCGAGTATTTGTGGACGCAGGAGTTGCCGTAGCCGTCCGACACGTAGATCTCGCCCTTGGGTGACAGGGCGGTGTGCGTGCAGCGGTTGAACGGCTTGCCGCTCAGGAACGGCGCCGGCTGGTTGGGCACGCCGATGGTCATCAGCACCTTGCCCTCGGTGGTGATCTTGCGGACGGTATGGTCGCCGTCGTCGGTGCAGTAGAGATTGTCGTCGCGGTCGATGTGGATGCCGTGGGCGCGGCTGAACAGGCCTTCGCCCCAGGAGCGCAGGAAGTTGCCGTCGCGGTCGAACACGATCATGGGATGCTGGCCGCGATTGA
>JAEWIV010000335.1 GCA_023386865.1 Pseudomonadota bacterium | reverse complement strand
GGCTGGCGGTGTCCATGCGCAGCAGATTGTCGATGTCGAACTCGACGCCGAGATCGTATTGCTCGCCGAGGCCGAGACCATCGTCCAGGCAGGCCTCGGCATCCTCGATCAGCGACTGAAGGCACTGCGTGTAGTATTCGACGTTGAGCGACTGGACGTTGTTGTAGGACGGCACCGCGCCGACGCCGATCTTGTAGGGCGGAACGTGGTAAGTCGAGCAGACGACCTCGGCCGTCCATTTCAGTTGCTCGATCAGCTGGCCCTCGACGGCGGTGAGCGACATCTTCTCGAACTTGAGACCGTCGCCCAGGACGGCGATGCGGCCGATGTTGGGGCCGCTGAACCGCGC
The DNA here is from genome assembly GCA_023386865.1 of Pseudomonadota bacterium. Classification (GTDB taxonomy): domain Bacteria; phylum Pseudomonadota; class Alphaproteobacteria; order Reyranellales; family Reyranellaceae; genus Reyranella. The sequence goes on along the minus strand of JAEWIV010000335.1, from coordinate 2,503 downwards.
CTCCCAGTCGGCCTTGAGCCGCGCGGCAGTGTCGTCCTCGATGTGGCCCGGCGCGGTCAGGATGCCGCCCGGCAGTGAGTTGTTCTCGAACAACCTCGCCGACTGGCGCTGAATGTTGAGCCCCTGCGTGGCGGCCAAGCCCGAGGCGAAGATCGGCGGCACGCCGACCAGCGGGTGGCCGCAGTTCATGCGGTCGTGAATGATCTCGGTGGCGGGCACCGTCACGCCGGCGGGCAGGCCGTTCAGCTCGTCATTGTCGAGCCGATAGAACACGCTGCCGTCGTCGGCGACGAGGACCGTCACGCGCCGCGGGTCGAGCACATAGAGCGCGATCACGACGCGGCGATTGTCGCGAACCTTCAGCACGTAGGTATTGCCACGGCTCAGCTTCGAGAGGATCCAATGCTCCCAAAACTGATTGCGCGTCTGGAAGCGGTTGGGCTTGCGCAGCACCGGGCTGAAAGCGGGGTTGTTGACCTCTTTCCAGATGCCGTTGCTGTCCTTGGCCATGAGGCGCACCGGCAACTTGGCGATGTCGCGCGCGATCAGCGTCTTGCAGGCGAAGTCGGCGTGAAACGATGAAGCGAGATCGCGATTGATCTCGACGTTGCGGTGCCACGCGCCAGCGAACGGCTCGCGCACGAGCGGATACCAGCCGCCGCCATTGCTCGGCACCTGATAGGTCTTGCCGAACAGGCGGAGCGCCTTAGCCAACAGCCCCATTTGCTCGCCCTCCCGATCGACCGCAGAAGATGGGTTGCCTCATTCGCCCTTCGCCGCGGCGATCTTCTGGCGGAGCGTGGCGACGTCCCAGGTGTGGTAGGGCGCTTTGCCGAAGGCTTCGCGATAAGCGGCGCGCGCCTCGGCGAGCTCGTCGGCCGGCGTAGCCGGCGTTGCCGGCGTCGCTGCGGCGGCGATCTTCTCGGCGTCGGCGTCAGCGTCGGCGTCGGCGATGGCCGGCCGCACCGCTGCCGGCGGGCGCATCTCGTGGGCCTGCTTGATGGCGATCAGCAGCTTGGCGTCTTTGTTGGGCGCGTCGAACTCGTCGCCCGCCCGCAGTCGTCGAGTGCCATACTTCATGTCCTTGGCGGCGCGCAGCTTCACCATGGGTTCGACTCCGTTCTGGAATAAAAAGAGGGCGGCCCGTTAAGGCCGCCCTTCGGAGGTTGTTGGCGCTGTGCTGCTTTAGGGAGTGGGCGGGACCGGATCGCCCCAGGTCACGTTGTCCATCCACGCGACCGCCGAGACGCGGCGGCGCATCCAGTTGACGGTGCGCTCGGCCCGGAAGCCGACGCTGTTGGTCTGCCACAGCGATACCAGCTCGGCAGCCACAGGGGTCGCGGCGATGGCGTCGCCGACCGGATTGTCCATCATTTCAAGAGACGCCTCGGTCGACATGTCGATGGTGATGCCGCCTTCGTCGCCGAGATAGACGTCCTCGGCGTTTACCAGGGCGACCACATCGTTCTCGACGTACTGCGAGGTGATGACAGGCAGCTCGAAGAAGGTGCCGCCGCGTAGCGTGAGCCCCGGAAACTCCTTCTGGCCCAGCGCATTCACCATCAGCGACAGCCGCAAGGCGCGCTGCGCCGACATGATCCAGACGCCGGACAACAGCGGATTGTTGGCCGTGACGAAGGCACCCATGATTGCGCCCACGTCGGCGCGCACCGCATCGGCGTCCGAGCCGGACGGGACCAAGCCAGCGATGCCGTTGAGGATCGAGGCGGGCGACACGCCGGCCGCGCCGGCATTCGCCGGATCGATGAACGACAAGTCCTGCCGCTTGACGATCGCCTTGGCGAGACTGTTGCGGATCAGCGTCTCGCCGGACGGCGAGCTGTCGCGCAACTGCTCCATGGTTGCGGCCGCAATCGTCGCGACCTTCAACGGGTTCAGCTCGGTGCGAGTCCACGAGGGCTTCGTCAGCGGCTTGGCCTTGCCCTCGCCGACCCAGTAGCCGGTGCTCTCGCTGGCCTCGGTGATCAGCGGCACGCGGAACGGAATGGTCGTGAGGTTCGGGATGCCGGCCTGGCCGAAGCGGCCAAGGATCGTCTGTGGCCGCAAGAACTCGACGAAGTCGGCCCAGCCGCCAATATTGCCGATCAACGCAGCGTCGGTCGTGGTGTTGGATGCGATCACCGCCGCCTTCACCATGTTGACGACCTCGGGGTCACGGCTGCCGTACTGTTCGTCGGCGACGGACAGCAGATCGCGATGGCCCTTCTTCGAGAGGGCGAGGCAGCGGACATACCGAGCCAGGCGAATGCCGGGCTCCGGCGAGGGCGGTGCCTTGACGCTGACACCGACAGTCGGCGCCGGCGCCGGCTCGACGCTGCGAACCTGCTGGGCGGTCTTGGCAAGATCGGCCTCGCGCTTCTTGAGCACGACAAGGTCGCGGTCGATCGAAGAGTTCTCGGCCTCGAAGCCTGCGATCTCTTCATGCTCGGCGTCGTCCATCGAGCGGCCCTCGTCGATGCTCTTGGCCGTGATGGCGTCGATG
>JAEWIV010000302.1 GCA_023386865.1 Pseudomonadota bacterium | reverse complement strand
CGATCGAGGACACGATCGAGACCGCGCGCCAGCTGAAGGCGCTGGGCTGCGACTTCGTCGATACGAGCTCGGGCGGCAACGCCGCGGCGCAGAAGATCCCGGTCGCCCCGGGATACCACGTCGCCTTCTCCGCCCGCATCCGCAAGGAGGCGGGCATCAAGACCTGGGCGGTCGGCATCATCACCGAGCCCGAGCAGGCCGAGCGCATCATCGCTTCGGGCCAGGCCGACTGCACGGCCCATGCGCGTGCCTTCCTGCTCGATCCGCGCTGGGGCTGGAACGCCGCCCGCGCGCTAGGCGTCGAAACTCCACCCTTGCCGCTGCCTGCCGTCCGCGCCACAACTATCCTGCCGTTCAAGCCTCAGCCCCAAATGGCCCGCGCGGCCGACTAGGGTGCTGCATGTCGAGTGTGCTTCTGGCTGAGGACGAATTTCTCATCCGCGCCGTCGTGGTCGACGCGTTGAACGCCATCGGCGTCGAGTGCATCGAAGCGGCGACCGGGCAGGCGGCGCTCGACGTCGTCACCAGCGGCAGGGCGCTCTCGGCCATCATCGTCGATATCGGCTTGCCCGACATGTCCGGCGAAAGGGTGATCGAGGCCGCGCTGCAGCATCTCCCGGACGTGCCGATCATTCGCTGCTCGGGCAACAACGCGCCGCCATCGGTGGTCAGTCCGCGCCTGCACGTCGTTGCCAAGCCGTACAGCGTCGACGACCTTTCCAGGCTCGTGGCGAGGCTCGTCGGCAAGGCCTGATCGATTCGGCAAAATCGGCTATCCTCCCCGGCGATGAGCGACACTGCGTCCCCACCGGCGCCGTCACGGCCGGAGCCTCCAAAGCCCGACTCGCCGAAATCAGACGCACCGGCCGCCGCAGCCGAGGCAGCCGAGTCCTCATCCAGGCCGGCGGAAGCGCCCGCCGCACCCCCTGCCGCCTCGCCGCCTGCTGCCGCGTCGCCGGCGGGCAGCCGCACCGTAAGCCGGCTGCGGCGCTTCGCGGCCGTCAGCGGCACGATCCTGTTGCTGCTCGTCGCCTGGGAGGTCCTGACCTACTACGTCGCCTACACCGACGACGCCTATGTCCGTTCCGACCTGATCGGCGTAGCGCCGGAAGTGACCGGGCCGATCGTCGCGCTCCATGTCATCGACAACCAGCAGATCAACAAAGGCGACAGGATCTACAAGATCGATCCCACGCCCTTCCAGCTCGAGGTCAATACGCGCCAGGCGCAGATCGAGGAGCAAACCGCGCTCGTCAAGGTCGCGCGGGAGGAGCTCGAGACCGCCAAGGCGGCGCTCGACTCGGCCACGTCGGCCCACACCTATGCCGTCGAGCAGCAGGCGCGCTATGCCGTGCTGGCTGCATCGAACAACGCGCCGCGCGCCGAGCTCGATCGCGCCGACAACGAGATGCGGCGCACCGCCGCCGAGAAGACGATCGCCGAGATCGCCATTGCCAAGGCCCGGACCAGCATCAATGTGCACCAGGCCGCGCTCGATGTCGCCAAGGCGGAGAAGGCGACCGCCGAGTGGAAGCTCGGCAAGACCGACGTCAATGCGCCGGCCGACGGCTGGATCAACAACCTCACCGTCCGCATCGGCGACACCGCGACCGTCAGCGTCGCCAACGTCGGCATCGTCGACGCCCACGCCTGGCGCGTCATCGCCAATTACAAGGAATACTACATCCGTCCCTTCGCCCTCGGCGGCACGGCCTGGGTATGGCTCGACAGCGCGCCGTGGAAGTTCCACAAGGCGCGCATCACCGGCATCGCCCGCGGCATCAGCCGCGATCCCCAGGCGCCCATGCTGCTGCCCTACGTCGCGCCGACCACCGACTGGATCCGCCTGCAGCGCCGCATCCCGGTGACGATCGTGCTCGAGGAGCCGCCGCCCGGCGGCAAGCTCTACATGGGAGCGGACGCGCGCACCGTCGTCTTCCCGCGATGATCCGGCATGCCAGGCACTTCGTCCTGGAAGTCCGCGACATCGCGGTCGAGACGTTCGACATCGCCTACGACACGCTGGTGAGGTTCGGCCGCGAGCTTGCCGAGCTGGGCGAGGCGCCGGACCGCACGCGCCAGGGCCTCGTCGCCGCCTGCTCGGTCGTGCTCGCGACCTACCTGGCGCTGCTGCTCGAGATCCAATCGCCGTGGTGGGCGGCGATCAGTGCCTTCATGTCGCTGACGGCGACCGGCGGTGGCTCGCTGCGCCGCGGCATCCTGCGCTTCACCGGCACGGCCGCCGGGGCGCTGCTGGGCTTCGTCATGGCGCGGTGGCTGCCTTACGACCATTTCGCCATGTACCTGTTCATCGCCGGCATCACCATGCTGGGCGTGGTCGCCATGCAGGTGAGCCCGCACGGGCTCGCCTGGATGTTCCTGTCCATCACCTCGATCCTGGTGCTGCTCGAGGGCATGACCGACCCGCTTCAAGCGGCCTCGATCGCCTACTACCGCCTGTTCGAGGTCGGCATCGGCGTGCTGTCGGCCGTCATCGTCTCCAACCTGATGCTGGGCTGGAATCGCGAACCGCCGCCGATCGCGCCCGGCTGGCGCCATCTGTTCGGCGCGCAGTGGCCGGTCATCCTGCATGGCGTGCGCTCCGCGATCGCCGTCTGTGCTGTGATGGCGATCTGGATGGCGCTCGAGGTCGTGCAGGTCGCCGAGATGGCCATTACCGTCGCCGTGGTGATGGCGGCTCCCGTGGTCGCCGACGGCGGCCTGGGCACCCGGCACGCCGTCGCCATCCGTTCGCTGCATCGGTTGCTGGGCTGCATGCTCGGCGGCGCCGTGGCGCTCGGCTGCCTCGCCCTGAACGTGGAGTCGCTGGTCTGGTGGCTGGGCATGATCGGCGTCGCCGTCTGGGTCGGCATGCACATCCAGGTCGGCCCCCACGGCGTTGGCTATGTCGGGACCCAGGCCGCTTTCGCTTTCATCGTCACCCTGATTAAGGGCGCGGCGCCTCCCGCCAGCATCATGCCGGGCGTCGATCGGTTTGTCGGCATCGTCGGCGGGTTGGCGATCCTGATGGTCGTCTCCCTGGTGCTGTGGCCCACCGACGAGGAGCTTGCGGAGCAGAAGGCCTCGGCCGAGGAATGAGCCCGATCCTGCGGGCCATCATCGCCATCATCCTGTCGGTGATGTGCTTCTCGGTCCTCAACGCGCTCTCCAAGACCCTGGGCCAGCTCTATCCCGTCATCGAGGTCATCTGGGCGCGCTACGCCTTCGCCTTCATCCTGATGCTGGTGATGTTCCTGCCGCGGGCCGGGCTGAACCTGTTCCGCTTCCGCAACGTCACCAGCCAGATCGTGCGCGGCCTGCTGCTGTTCTTCTCGTCGTTCCTCTATTTCCACGGCCTCGTGTACCTGCCGCTGGCGACGGCGGCATCGATCTCGCTCACCAGCCCGCTGATCGTGACGGCGCTGTCGGCGCGCGGCCTCCACGCGCCGGTCGGGCCGCGCCGCTGGGCCGCCGTCGCCGTGGGCTTCATTGGCGCGCTGATCGTGGTGCGGCCGGGCCATGCCCATTTCGACATGCATGCGCTCCTGATCGTGGGCAGCACGCTGTGCAGCGCCTTTTATCAGCTCTTCTCGCGGCGCTACGGCC
>JAEWIV010000301.1 GCA_023386865.1 Pseudomonadota bacterium | reverse complement strand
AGCGGATACGGGCGTGCGCATGCGGCGAGCGCAGGATGACGGCATGCGTCAGCCGATCGAACCGGAGGTCGTCGAGATAGGCGCCATGGCCGGTCACGAAGCGCTGATCCTCGCGGCGTCGCGGCGAATCGCCGATGCGGGCGTTGGTCATGTGCGCATTGTCTCCGCGTTCTTGGCCTGGCGCTTCTCGTCCCACCAGTCGCTGGCCTGCAGCTTCCAGTAGACGAGCTGCGTGCCGATGCGGCCCACCGCTCCTCCGGCCCAGGCCGTGCCGAACGGGGCGAACAGGCGCCAGCGGTCGTCCTCATGGGCGATGCCGGCGGCGACGGCGTCGGCGCCGGCCGCTGTCTGGGCCACGCCATGGCCGCCGAAGGCCGTGCAGGCCCACAGGCCGGGCTCGATCTCGCCGACCTGGGGCATCTTGTGCAGCGCGTAGCCCATGACGCCGGGCCAGGCATACTCGATCCCGATGTCGCCGAGTTGCGGGTACACCGAGAGGATATCGCCGCGCATCATGGCGCGCAGGCGTGCCGGCTCGCGCGTGTCGGTGGTGATGCGGCCACCCCACAGGAGGCGGTCTTCGTCGACGATCCGGTAATAGTCGCCGGCGCGGCGCGTATCGCCGATGGCGCCGCGCCAGCGGATCGCCTCGCCGAGCCGCGGGCCGAGCTTGCCCGTCACCGCGACATAGGTCGCGACCGGCAGCACGGCGCCGCCCAGGCGATGCACGCGGCCGAGATCGGCGTTGCCCGCCAGCACGACATGCCGCGCGCGGATCTCGCCCATGGCCGTGCGCAGCTGCCACTCGGTGCCGCGGCGCTCCAGCGCCCGCGCTTCCGTATCTTCGTGGATCTGCGCGCCGTGCTTCTCGGCGTCGGCCGCCAGCGCCAGTGCGAGGTTGAGGGGATGGATCTGGAACCCGGTAGCGTCGTGCAGCCCCTGGAAGTAGCGCGGGGTAACCAGCAGGCTGCGTACCTTGTCCGTAGCCCAAGGTTTGAACGTGGCGCCGAGCTTTTGGGCCAGGGCGCGCGAGCGCTCGGCAAAGTCCGGCCCCTGGTCGGTGCGCGAGACCGAGAGCCGGCCCCGGCCCATCATGATGTCGGAACGGCCCATCTCCTCGAGCGAGCCGCGCACGATCTCGACGCCGCGCTGCGACTGGGCGTAGAGCCGGCGAGCGTGATCCTCGCCCAGTTGCTCGATCAGCGCACCCGAACGCAGGGCGAAGCCCGGCCCGACGAAGCCGCCGTTGCGGCCCGAAGCACCCCAGCCGATGCGCCGGCGCTCGATCAGCACCACTTTCAAGCCACGCATCGCCAGCAGCCGCGCCGTGTGTAGCCCGGCGAAGCCACCGCCCACGACCGCGACGTCGGTGGCGACACGGGTGCCGAGCGCAGGCCGCTCCGAGGCGGCATCTCGCGTGGCGGCATACCAGCTTGCGGGATAGTCGATGTCGGTCATTCCGGCTAAGGATGGCATGGCGATTGGTCCGGAGGAACGATGTCGCTCGATTTCGATGCGGTGGTCATCGGTGCCGGTTTCGGCGGCATGTACATGCTGCACCGGCTGAGACTCAAGGGTTTCAAGGTGCGGGTGTTCGAGATAGGCAAGGGTGTGGGCGGCACCTGGTACTGGAACCGCTATCCGGGCGCGCGCTGCGACGTCGAGAGCGTGCAGTATTCCTACCAGTTCTCGCCCGAGCTGCAGCAGGAGTGGGAATGGACGGAGCGTTATGCCACCCAGCCCGAGATCCTGCGCTACGCCAATCACGTCGCCGACCGGTTCGACCTGCGCCGCGACATCAGGTTCGAGACCCGCGTCACGAGGGCGACGTTCGACGAGGCGGCGCACGCCTGGACTGTCGAGACCGAAGATGTGAATGGGCAGGGAGGCGACCGCGTCACCGCGCGCTTCGTCGTCACGGCGCTGGGCTGCCTGTCCTCGCCCAACACGCCCAAGATCCCGGGCTTGGCGGAGTTCGCAGGCCCGACCTATCACACCGGCAACTGGCCGCATGAAGGCGTCGACTTCGCCGGAAAGACGGTGGGCGTGATCGGTACCGGCTCGTCGGCGATCCAGTCGATCCCGATGATCGCCAGGCAGGCCAAGCACGTAACCGTCTTCCAGCGCACCGCCAATTACACCATCCCGGCGCACAACGGGCCGCTCGACCCGGACTACGTGCGTGCGGTCAAGGCGAACTATCCGGCGATGCGCAAGCGCGCCAAGACCATGCCGGCCGGTATCGACCTCAGGATCAACATGGCCTCCGCCGTCGAGACGCCGGAGGTGGAGCGGCAGCGCCAGTACCAGGAGCGCTGGGACTATGGCGGCCTGGGCTTCATGGCGTCCTTCTCCGACCTGCTGCTGAACGACGAGTCGAACAAGACGGCGGCCGCCTTCGTGCGCGCCAAGATCCGCGAGATCGTCAAGGACCCCGAGCTCGCAGACCGGCTCTCGCCGCGCAACGTCATCGGCTGCAAGCGCCTGTGCGTCGACACCGGCTACTGGGCGACCTTCAACCAGCCGCACGTCACCCTGGTCGATGTCGGCGAGTGGCCGATCGAGCGAATCACGGCCGACGGTCTGCGCGCCAACGGCAAGGACTACGCCTTCGACTGCCTGGTGCTGGCGACCGGATTCGATGCCATGACCGGCGCTCTGCTGCGCATCGACATTCGCGGCCGCGGTGGCCGCAGCCTGCGGGAAAAATGGTCCGAGGGGCCGAAGACCTACCTCGGCCTCACCATGGCGGGCTTCCCCAACCTCTTCACCATCACCGGGCCGGGCAGCCCGTCGGTGCTGACCAACATGCTGCCGTCGATCGAACAGCATGTCGAATGGATCGCCGACTGCATCGAGCACGTGCGCTCGCGCGGTGCCACCCTGATCGAGGCCCGCGGCGATGCCGAGGAAGCTTGGGTCGGCCACGTCGGCGAGGCGGCGGGCGCCACGCTGCGCTCGTCGTGCAGCTCGTGGTACGTCGGCGCCAACATCCCCGGTAAGCCGCGGGTGTTCATGCCTTATATCGGCGGCTTCCCGGCCTACGTCGAGCGCTGTGAGACGGTGGTGAAAAGGGGCTACGAAGGCTTCGCCGTCGTCTGATCAACAAGCGATGGCCTCGCCGTCGCTGCGCGGGTCGGCGCCGCCCAGCCGCTCGCCTGTCGCGGCATCGATGGTGATGCCATGGGCATGGCCCGCGGTCTCGTCCCAGTCGCCCCAGCGGTCGAGCGGATGGCCGCGCCGCCCGAGTTCGGCAATGGTCTCGTTCGGAAAGCGCGCTTCTATGTGCAGGGTGTCGCGTGGCTCGAGGAGGCCGAAGCGGCCGGAGAGAAAGCGCGGCATGTCGAGCGCCTGCTGGATGTCCAGCCCGCGATCGATCAAGGCGCTGTAGACCTGCATGTGGATCTGCGGCTGGCCGTCGGCGCCCATGCAGCCCAGCACGGCCCACAGCTTGTCGTTCCGGAAGGCAAGCGATGCGATCAGCGTATGCAGCGGCGTCTTGCCGGGCTCGACGCGGTTGACGCTCTCGGGATCGAGCGAGAAGTAGGCCGCGCGGTTCTGCAGCACCACGCCGGTACGGCCCGCCACCACCGCCGCGCCGAAGCTGCCGTAGAGCGAATGGATCAGGGACACGGCATTGCCCGCCTTGTCGACCACGGCGACGTAGACCGTGTCGCCGGAGAGGCTGCCGTAGGAGGGAATGCGGTCCCACGGCAGGGCGCGATCGGGATCCATCAGCGCCCGCCGTTCGTCGGCATACTCCTTGGAGATCAGCCGATCCATCGGCACGTCGGCAAAGCGTGGATCGGCGAGATGCCGGTCGCGATCGTGATAAGCGATCTGCTTGGCCTGCACCATGAAGTGCACGGCGTCGGGCCCGAGGAAGGGCTTCTTGTGCAGCTCGAACGGCTCCAGCAGGTTCAGCATCTTTAGCACGGCGAAGCCTTGCGTCGGCGCCGGCGTCTCGTAGATCGTCACGTCGCGATAGCGACCCTCGAGGGGCTCACCCCAGCGCGCCGACTGCGCCAGAAGATCGGCGGCGGTGAAGAAGCCGTCGTTCGCATCGGAGTAGCGGACGAGCTCGCGTGCCACCTCGCCGTCGTAAAAGCCGTACCAGCCGTCGCTGGCGATGGCTTCCAGCGTGCGTGCCAGATCGGCATTGGTGAGCACCGGACCTTCCTTCAGGAAGATCGCCGCCGCTTCGGGACTCTTGGCCAGGTCCTCGCGCGTCGCGTCGCGCCAGCGCGCGAGCCGCGCCGTCACTGGAAAGCCGTCGCGCGCAAAACCAATGGCGTTCTCCAGGCAGCGCCTGAGCGGCAGCCGGCCATGCGCGGCATGCGCCATGGTCCAGCTCGCGACGGAGCCGGGCACGGTGAGTGTCCCCGGCAGCGGCCCGCGATAGGGCACCTCGTCGAGGCCGCGACGCCGGAACGCCTCGATCGTGCCGCGCGAGGTGGCGCGGCCGCCGCCGTCGATGTAGCGCACGGCATTGGCCGCGGCGTCGTAGATCAACCAGAAGGCATCGCCGCCCACACCGGTCATATGGGGATAGAGAACGGAGAGCGCGGCGCTGGTCGCCACCGCGGCGTCGACGGCGGTGCCGCCATTACGCAGGATGTCGGCGCCGGCGCGGGAGGCGAGCGCATGCGGGCTGGTCACCATGCCATTGGGCGAACGTGCTGCCGGACGGCCGGCGCTGAACTCGATCATGATGAGTCGGTGACTAACACATCCTTGTCAGGGCGAGGAGAGTTTGTGGCGGAACCGAATTTCTCTCATCAATTGACAGCGTCTCGTCTGCTTTCTAATGCTTAACCCCCAGGTTAAGTGAAGGTTGCAGCGATGCTGAAGACGCTTGCCATCATCGGCGTGCTCGTCGTTGTCGTGATTGCCGGTATCCTGCTCTACGCCGCCACGAAGCCCGATTCCTTCCGCGTCCAGCGCGTCGCCGTCATCAACGCGCCTCCCGACAAGGTCTTCCCGCTGGTCAACGATATCAAGGCGTGGACGGCATGGTCGCCCTACGAGAAGAAGGACCCGGCAATGAAGCGCACCTACGGTGCTGTCACTGCTGGCAAGGGTGCCACCTATGCCTGGGACGGCAACAAGGATGTCGGCCAGGGCAGCATCGAGATCGTCGAGAGCAGTCCGCGCAAGATCCTGCTCAAGCTCGATTTCCTGAAGCCTTTCGAGGCCCACAACATGGGCGAGTTCCTTTTCGAGCCCAAGGGCGACGGTACATCGGTCACCTGGGCGGTCTACGGGCCAAGTCCCTATATGTCCAAGGTAATTGGCACGTTCATGGACCTGGACAAGATGATCGGCCGGGACTTCGAGAACGGCCTGGCCGACCTCAAAGCGGCCGTCGAGAAAAAGTAACCAGCCCGTCAGATGTGGAGTAGGCGATGTATCGTGCCGTGCGTGCGCTCGTTCTTTCGTTCGCCTTGTCGCCGTCGTTGATCGTCGCGGCACAGGGCCAAAGCGCTCAGTCCAACGGCCTGCCGCCCGGTGTCTACATGGGCGAGGCCGACTACAAGCAGGCGCCAGCCGGCACCTACGCGCTCGATCCGGATCATGCCTCGGTGATCGCCCGGGTCTCGCATCTTCGCTACTCATGGAGCATCTTCCGCTTCGATCGCATCAGCGGCACCTTGAAGTGGGATCCGGTCAATCCCGCCAATTCCTCGCTGACGGCCAAGGTCGAGACGGCGTCGATCACTTCCAACGTCAAGGGCTTCGCCCAGGACCTGGCCGGCAACAACTTCCTGAAGTCGGCTGCCTTTCCCGACGCGACGTTCGTCTCGACCGCCTTCCGCCAGATGAGCACGCGCCGCGGCAAGGTCGACGGCCAGCTGACGTTGATGGGCAAGACCAAGCCGGTGACGTTCGACGTCGAGCTGGTCGGTGCCGGCAAGGGTTTCGCCGATCGCCCGCGCATCGGTGCCAATGCCAAGGGCAGCATCAATCCGGTCGATTTCGGCCTGCCGGCGCTGTTCGGCGATGCCATCGAGATTGTCGTCGACGTCGAATTCCAGAGGGAACCATGAACGTCATGGCGAGGCCCGCGGCGACCGAGCTCGTCATGAAGCGGGAGATCGACGCGCCGCGCGAACGGGTGTTCGCCGCCTGGACGGATGTCGACAAGGCCTCGCGATGGTGGGCGCCGCGCGGTTTCACCACGCTGTCTTGCGAGATGGACGTGAGTCCGGGCGGCACCTGGAAACGGCGCATGCGCGCGCCCGATGGCGCGTTGATCACCAAGTACGGCGTCTATCGCGAGATCGTCGCGCCCGAACGGCTGGTCTTCACCTACAACACCGAAGGCCATGCGATCGACGATCCGGAAACCTTGGTCACCGTGACGCTGGCCGATCTCGGCGGTCGGACGAGGCTCACCCTGCGCCACACCTTGTTCGAGACGGACACCCAGCGCCGCGACCATGAGGGCGGCTGGACCGGCTGCCTCGAGCGTTTTGCCGCCTTCGTCGAACGGCTCGAACCCTGAGGTTCGCCGTTCGATCGGCCGGATTCGAGCTGGTCATGCGAGCCGAGTTCTCGGCGCCGCGCGAAGCGGTGTTCGCGGCATGGACCGACCGGCGCCTGATCTCACGCTGGTGGGCCGCCAAGACCTGCACGACGCTATCCTGCGAGATGGATGTGCGCCCGGGCGGCGCCTGGCGCCGCCTGTTGCGTCGGCCGGACGGAACGATCGTTATAGAATACGGCACCTACCGCGAGGTCGTGCCGACCGAGCGGCTGGTCTTCACCTACAACAGTGAAGGGGCCGATCCCATCGAAGCCGAGACCGTGGTGACGGTGACGTTGTCCAGGCTGGGTGACGGCCGCACGCGATTGACCTTGCGGCACGCCGGCATTGGAACCGATGCGGCACACGTCATCCACGAAGCCGCGTGGTCGCGCTGCTTCGATCGCTTGACGACCACCCTGTCCGAGAATTGAGGATGGCCGCGTTCTCCCAAGCGCGATTGGCGCGCCTGCACGATGCGCTGGCGGCGCACGTCTCACCGACCGACGTGCCCGGCATCGTCGCCGTGGTGAGCCGACGCGGCGCGACGCATGTCGTGACCCTCGGCCGCCGGTCGCTGGAAGGCGACGCGCCGATGACGCGCGACACGATCTTCCGCATCGCCTCGATGACCAAGCCGGTGACGGCGGCTGCCGCCATGATTCTGGTCGAGCAGTGCAAGCTCAGGCTGGACGACCCTGTCGACGCGCTGCTCCCGGAGCTCGCCGATCGGCGCGTGCTGAACAACGTCGAAAGCCCGCTCGACGATACCGTTCCGGCAAGACGGTCGATCACGCTGCGCGACCTGCTCACATTCACCTTCGGCCTGGGCGCGATCATGGTCTGGCCGTCCAAGCACCCGATCCAGAAGGCGATGCAGGAGGCAGGCGTGGCGCCCAATCCCCATCTGCCTGACCTCTCCGCCGACGAATTCATGAAGCGTCTCGGCCGCCTGCCGCTGGTCTACCAGCCCGGCGAGCGCTGGCTCTATCACACCGGCTCGGAGGTCCTGGGCGTGCTGATCGCGCGCGCTTCAGGCCAGTCGTTTGGCGCTTTCATGCACGATCACCTGTTCGCGCCGCTCGGCATGCGCGACACCGGTTTCCAAGTGCCCGCCGACAAGGTCGGGCGTCTCGCCAGCCACTACATGACCGATCCCGCGGACAAGGCCAGGCTCGCCCTCTTCGACGACGCGCGCGACAGTCGCTGGAGCCGGCCGCCGACGTTCGAGGCCGGCGGCGGCGGCCTGGTATCGACGGTCGACGACTATCTCGTCTTCCAGCAGATGCTGCTGGACAAGGGGCGTCATCGCGGCGAACGCATCTTGTCGCGTCCTTCCGTCGAGCTGATGACGAGCGACCAGCTTACGCCGTCGCAAAGGCAGGGCGCCGAGCTGTTCTTCGGCGAGAATGCGAGCTGGGGACTGGGTAGCGCTGTGATCACACGCCGCACCGACCCTTGGGCGACGCCGGGACGTTACGGTTGGGACGGCGGCTACGGCACGTCGGCCCATCTCGATCCGGCCGAGGACGTGGCCGGTGTGCTGATGACGACGCGCATGTTGAAAGCGCCGACGATGCCGTCCGTCTTCGCCGACTTCTGGACGTCCGTCTACCAAGCCATCGACGACTGACCGAGGAGAACGACATGACCGTTGAGAACAACGCGACCGTGCAGCCCTATCTCTTCTTCGACGGCAAGTGCGAGGAGGCGCTCGAGTTCTACAAGACCGCTATCGGCGCCAAGATCGACATGATGATGCATTTCAAGGAAGCACCCGACCAGAGCCAGATGCAGCCCAACACCGGCGACAAGGTCATGCACGCGGCCTTCCATGTCGGCAACACGCAGGTGATGGCCTCTGACGGCCACTGCGCCGGCAAGCCCTCCTTCCAGGGCTTCGGGCTCAGCCTCAACGCCAAGAATGACGCCGAGGCCGAGAAGCTGTTCGCCGCCGTCGGCAAGGGCGGTCAGGTCCAGCAGCCGCTGGTCAAGACCTTCTTCGCCTCCAAGTTCGGCATGGTGACCGACAAGTTCGGCGTCATGTGGATGGTGATCGCCGAAGCGAGCTGATCTGGAGCATGATGGGGCCAGCTGGAATCTGCCGGACCCATCATGCCTCCTGCAACACGCATCCCCGGTGCGCTTTAGCGCTTGTCGATGTTGGCGCTGCGCAGGGGGACGCCGAACTCGCGTCGGCAGACCTCGGCCAGCACCGCGACGCCCTGCCTGATGGCCTCGGGCTCGGGATTGGCGAAGCAGAGACGCATGCGGTTCCTGGAATAGGTCGGATTCACCGACCATTCCGGCCCGGGATTGATCGACACCCCGGCGGCGAGCGCCGCCTGGGCGAGTTTCACCGTGTCGACGTTCTCGGGCAGCTTGATCCAGAGATAGATGCCGCCCGGCGGATTGCCGAACTCGGCGGCGGTGCCGAACTGCTCGGCCAGTGCCTCGCGCAGGACCTGCAGCTTGCCGGCCAGCAGCTTGTTGCTCCTGACGACGTGGTCGGCGAAGTGCTTGCTGCAGTACTCGCCCAGCACCATCTGCTCCAGGGCGCCGGTGCCGGCATCCTGCTTCAGCGCCTGCAGGCGCGAGAGCACGTCCCATTTGGCGACGATATAGCCGACGCGCAGCGCCGGCCCCAGCGACTTGGAGAACGAGCCGATGAAGATCACACCCTCGCCGTTGGCCATGGCGTAGAGCGACGGCGGCCGCTGGTTGGTCCACACCAGGTCCGAGTAGCACTCGTCCTCGAAGATCATCACGCCGTGCTCGGCGGCAAGCTTCAGCAGCGCCGCCCGGCGCGCCTCTCCCATGATGGCGCCGGTCGGGTTCTGCACCGTGGGGATCGTGTAGATGTACTTGGGCTTGATGCCCTTCTGCTTCAGCTCCTCGAGCTTCTGCTGCAGCACGTCCAGGCGCAATCCCTCGTCGTCGAGCGGTATGCCGATGGCATTGACCCCGATGCGCACCAGCCGGGAGATGGCGCTGCCGTAGGTCTCCTGCTCGACCAGGATGGTGTCGCCCTTGCCGACCAGCAGGCTGTTGACCAGGGCAAGGCCCTGGGTCGAGCCGGAGGTGATCAGGATCTCGTCCGCCGCACAGTCGATGGCGGCGTGGCTCCTGAGCTTCTTGACGAGGAACTCGCGCAGCGGCCGGTAGCCCAGCGGTCCGGTGTGATTGTAGGTCGACAGCATGGCGCCTTCGCGCTTCAGCACTGCGGTGGCGGCGGCGATCAGGTCGTCGACCGGAACCTGCCCGGTCGCGATGTGGCCGCCGATGAAATTGTACTTGGGAAAGCCGTTCCACTTGGCGGCGGGTGCCGGGGTGTCGGGCGCCAGAAGCGGCGCGACGTCGAAGGGCGCGGTCATGGGCGGTTCCTCTCTTGCTTGGCCCAATTGCTGGGCCAACGCCCGCCGCGATGCAAGTCTCTTCCTCTCCTCGCTTTGCTACAGGGTCACGGCGCGAAACGAATGGGCGTCCGCCATGTTCCAGGGCTGTGTCCAGCGCGGCGGCGCCGTGCCGTTGACAAGCGCCTTGTTGTCGAGCGCGGGGTAGACGTCGTCGAAGGTCACGACCTCCTTCGGCGAGACGCGGCGCGAGATGTGGATCGGCTTGAACTGGTTGGGATGCTCCAGTCCCGCCGCCGCCGTCAGCTCGGCGAGCTCGCGTACTGTCGCGCGGTGGAAGTTGGCCACGCGCTGGATCTTGTCGGGCACGACCAGCGCGCGCTGGCGCGTCGGGTCCTGGGTGGCGACGCCGGTCGGGCAGCGGTCGGTATGGCAATGCTGCGACTGGATGCAGCCCACGGCGAACATAAAGCCGCGCGCGGCGTTGCACCAGTCGGCGCCCAGCGCCATGGCGCGCACGATGTCGAAGGCGGTGATGATCTTGCCGGCCGCGCCGAGCTTGATGCGGTCGCGGACGCCGATGCCGACAAGAGCATTGTGCACGAAGTAGAGGCCCTGGCGCATCGGCTTGCCGATGTGATCGACGAACTCCATGGGCGCCGCGCCCGTGCCGCCTTCCTTGCCGTCGACGACGATGAAGTCGGGATAGATGCCGGTCTCCAGCATCGCCTTGCAGATCGCCAGGAATTCCCATTCGTGGCCGATGCAGAGCTTGAAACCCGCGGGCTTGCCGCCCGACAACCGGCGCATCTCGGCGATGAAGCGCATCATCTCGACCGGCGTGGCGAAGGCCGAATGGCGCGACGGCGAGATGCAGTCC
>JAEWIV010000266.1 GCA_023386865.1 Pseudomonadota bacterium | reverse complement strand
CGGCGGCCGCGCGCGGGGGGCGGCCCCGCCCCGCCCCCCCCCCCACGCCGCCGACGCCACGCGGGGCCAGGAGCTTTACGAATCACGGTGCGGCGGCTGCCATTCGCTCGACGCCAACCGCGTCGGCCCCGCGCATCGCGGCGTCTACGGCCGCAAGGCGGGCTCGGCACCGGACTTCGGCTACTCGACGGCGGTCAGGAACGCGACGGTGGTGTGGGACGCCGAGACGCTCGACGCCTGGCTCGCCGACCCGCAGGCGCTGATCCCGGGGCAGCGCATGAATTTCCGCGTCGCCCGGCCGGAAGACCGCGCCGACATCATCGCCTATCTGCGCCGGCAGTCGGGCAAGTGATCGCGCTTCAAAAGAACCCAGCGCCTATCCGGCGAACAGCGCGGCGATCAGCGTCGCGCTGAAGAAGAGCGAGACCGAGAGCAGCGGCAGGGCGCCCAACCAGCGCGTGGCTTGCGGCAGGGCTTCCCAGTAGCGCAGGGCAGGTAAGGCGGCCCATAGCGCGCAGATCAGGCCGAGCAGCCAGAAGCCCACCGCCAGCGGCAGGGCGACATTGACCTGGTCCTGCGCGACCTCGGCGATGCCCAGCGCCACGACAGCCGGCGGCACCGAGGCCGTGAACAGGGTCACGGCCCAGATCGCGCGGTTGCGGATGCGCCGACTGGTCCCAACTGGTGGCGGCCGGTCGGGCTTGACGTCGCCAGGCGGCGGCGCGGCGGGGCTGGCCCAGTCCTCTCGCTGGAGGTCTGGGCTCACGTCAGCCCTTGAAGTGGCCTTCCGACCTGAGGTCGGCGAGCGTGGCGTCGAAGGCCTGGCGCAGGCGGCCGAACAGGTCGGCGAGCTCGGCTTCGTTGATGATCAGCGGCGGGCAGATCGCGACGCGGTCGCCCATGTTGCGGATGAAGAGGCCGCGCTCCACCGCATGATTGTAGACACGGTTGCCTGCGCCCACCGACGCGAGATCGAACGGCGTCTTGGTCTTCTTGTCGGCGACGATCTCGAGCGCGCCCATCATGCCGACGCTCATCGCCTCGCCGACCAGCGGATGATCGGCGAAAGACTTGATGTGCTTGGTGAAGGCCGGCGACATGCGCTTGGCATGCCCGAACAGGTCGATCTCGTCGTAGATCTTCTGGGCTTCCAGCGCGACGGCGGCCGCCACCGGATGGCCCGAGTAGGTGAAGCCGTGTCCCCAGGTGCCGATCTTGTCGCTCTCGGTCCGCAGCGCCTGGTAGACCTTCTCGTTCACCATCACCGCCGAGATCGGCAGGAACGAGGCCGACAAGGCCTTCGCGCAGGTCAGGATATCGGGCTTGATGCCGAGCGTCTGGCTGCCCCAGACATTGCCGGTGCGGCCGAAGCCGCAAATCACCTCGTCGGCGACGAACAGCATGTCGTACTTGCGGCAAACCGCCTGAATCTTCTCGTAGTAGCCCTTGGGCGGCACGATCACGCCGCCGGCGCCCATCACCGGCTCGCAGATCATCGCCGCGACCTGGTCGGCGCCGCCTTCCTTGACGATCAGCGCCTCGAGCTCCTCGGCGCAGCGCGTCGCGAACTGCTCCTCGGTCTCACCGTCCTTGGCGCCGCGATAGTAGTGCGGGGTGATCGTGTGCACGACGCCGGCGATCGGCAGGTCGAACGAGCGATGGTTGTTGGGCAGCCCGGTCAGGCTGCCGGCCGCCACGGTGATTCCGTGATAGCCCTTCAGCCGCGAGACGATCTTCTTCTTGTTCGGGCGGCCCAGCGCATTGTTCATGTACCACACCATCTTGACGACGGTGTCGTTGGCCTCCGAGCCGGAGTTGGCGAAGAACACCTTCGACATCTCCACCGGCGCCAACTGCTTCAGCTTCTCGGCGAGGTTGATGGCCGGCTCGTGGGAGCGCTGGTTGAAGGCATGGTAGAATGGCAGCTGCTTCATCTGCTCGTAGGCCACGGTGGCCAGCCGCTCGTTGCTGAAGCCCAATGCCGCCGACCACAGGCCCGCCATGCCCTCGATATATTCCTTGCCGTCGTCGTCGGTGACGTAGATGCCGCGGCCGCGCACGATGGTCAGCGGGCCGCTCTCCTCGTGCTTCTTGAAGTTGGTGTAGGGGTGCAGATGGTGCGCAATATCCCGCGCCGCGTTGGAGTTGCCGCGAAAGCTGCGTGAAACGTCGTTCATGGCCGCACCCTGAGAAAAAATAGACGAACCGAGACGATACCGGCCCCCAGCGGGGGATGTCCAACCTATGTACCCATGCAAAAAATTTGGGCAATTGACGCCACCGCACCGCCGGTGCAACGTAAGGTAGGTATGCATTAGCGCATAGCACAAGTTCGGGGAGCCGGTCGGCGCGCATGGTTGTTGCGCGCCACGAAGAGGAACAAGGATGATTTTAAATCTGCGGCAGTCTGTTGCGCTGGCGGCAATCGCCTGTGCGGTTTTCGGCGTGGCGCCCTTGGCCCAGGCCAAGACCTTCAAATGGTCCAATTCGGGCGACGTCAGCTCGATGGACCCTTATGCGCGTCAGGAGACCTTTCTGCTGACGTTCACTCAGAACATCTACGATCCGCTGATCCGGCGCGACAAGAACCTCAAGCTCGAGCCGGCGCTGGCCACCAAGTGGGGCCAGAGCGATCCGACGACGTGGTTCTTCGATATCCGTCCGGGCGTGAAGTTCCACGACGGCTCGCCGCTCACGGCCGACGACGTCGTGTTCTCGCTGAACCGCGCCAACGGCCCGGGCTCGAACCTGCAGAGCAACTTCGTGTCGGTGAAGGAGATCAAGAAGGATGGCGACCTGCGCGTCGTCGTCACCACCAAGTATCCCGACCCGCTGCTCGCCGACAAATGGGCCGCGATCGTCATCATGTCCAAGGCGTGGGCCGAGAAGAACAATTCCGTGAACTCGGCGGACATGACCAAGAACGAGGAGAATTTCGCCACCCGCAACGCGATGGGCACCGGCCCCTTCATGCTGAAGGAGCGCAAGGCAGGCGAGCGGACCGTGCTGGTCAACAATCCCAATTGGTGGGACAAGCCCGAGCACAACCTCACCGAGGTCATCTTCACGCCTGTCGCCAACCCCGCGACGCGTATCGCGGCATTGAAGGCGGGCGACATCGACATGACCTACGAGGTGCCGCCGGCCGACACCGAGCAGCTCAAGAAGGACGCAAACATCAAGGTGCTGGAAGGCCCCGAGACCCGCGTCGTGTATCTCGGCATGGACCAGGAGCGCCCCGAACTGCTCGAGTCCAGCGTCAAGGGCAAGAACCCGTTCAAGGACAAGAAGGTCCGCGAGGCGATCCACCGCTCGATCGACGTCGAGGCGATCAAGCGCACTGTCATGCGCGGCCAGTCGTTCCCGACCAACCTGATGGTGGCGCCGGGCATCAACGGCTACATGAAGGACCTCGACAAGCGGCCGGCGCTGCTGAAGCCGGAAGAGGCAAAGAAGATGCTGGCCGATGCCGGCTATCCGAACGGCTTCGAGGTTGGCATGGACTGCCCCAACGACCGCTACGTCAACGACGAGAAGATCTGCCAGGCTGTCGTGGCGATGCTCGCCAAGATCGGCGTGAAGGTGAATCTCAAGGCGCAGACCCGCAACCTCTACTTCGCCAAGATCCTGCGCAAGAACGACCTGTCGCCGGGCGAGACGAGCTTCTACATGCTCGGCTGGTCGCCGGCCCAGACCTACGACGTGCACAACGTCTTCGAGGCGCTGATCCAGACGCCGAACAAGACGACCAAGAAGGGCCAGTTCAACGCCGGCGGCTACTCGAACCCGAAGCTCGACGAACTCGCCGACAAGATGGAGCAGGAGACCGACAAGGCCAAGCGCGACGCCATGATCGCCGAGGCGACCAAGCTCTATGTCGACGACTTCGCCTACATCCCCCTGCACCAGCAGGCCCTGGTGTGGGCGTCGCGCAAGAACATCGACCTGGTCCAGCCGGCCGACAACTCCCTCCCGCTGCGCTACGTCAACGTGAAGTAGGGGCACCAAGGCTTGCCTCCCCCGTCAGACGGGGGAGGTGGCCCGCAGGGCCGGAGGGGGAAAGCCCCAGTCCGGCCCTTGCTTTTTTCAGATCTGAAGTTTTCAAGCATCGACCGTGAGGCCTTCCCCCTCCCGACCTCCCCGTAAGACGGGGGAGGTGGAAGAGTGGGGGCCAAACGCACATTCCGTTTTGGCGTCTTTCCTGCTAGGCCTGCGCTCCGGGCCGACCCGTTCATCATGATTGCCTTCATCCTGCGACGAATGCTGCAATCCATCGCCGTTCTGGTGGCGGTGGGGTTGGTTGCCTTTTCGCTGTTCCGCTACGTCGGCGACCCCATCAACGCCATGGTCGGCCAGGACACCTCGATGGAGGACCGGGCGCTGCTGCGGGAGAAGTTGGGGTTGAATGATTCCCCGCCCGTGCAGTTCCTGCGCTTCATCTCGAATGCGGCGCGGGGCAATTTCGGGTTGTCCTACCGCACCTCCGAGCCGGTCAGCCG
Source organism: Pseudomonadota bacterium (assembly GCA_023386865.1). Taxonomy (GTDB): domain Bacteria; phylum Pseudomonadota; class Alphaproteobacteria; order Reyranellales; family Reyranellaceae; genus Reyranella. The sequence goes on along the minus strand of JAEWIV010000266.1, from coordinate 2,424 downwards.
CATGATCTTCGAGCGTGTGCCCGCGACGCTGGAACTTGCCCTGTGCGCGGCGGTCTTCGTCCTCTTCATCGGCGTGCCCATGGGTGTCTATACCGGGCTCTATCCCAGGCACTGGTCGAGCAGACTGCTGCAGACCGTCTCGTTGCTGGGCGTGTCGCTGCCGCCGTTCCTGCTGGGCATCCTGCTGATCCTGATATTCGCCGTCATGCTGCACTGGCTGCCGTCGTTCGGCCGCGGCCAGACCGTCCAGATCGGCTGGTGGACCACCAACTTCCTCACCATCTCCGGGCTCAAGGCCCTGATCCTGCCGTCGATAACGCTCGGCCTGTTCCAGCTCACGCTGATCATGCGTCTGGTGCGCTCGGAGATGCTGGAGGTGATGCGCACCGACTACATCAAGTTCGCGCGCGCCCGCGGTCTCACCAACCGCGCCATCAACTTCGGCCATGCCCTCAAGAACACGCTGGTGCCGGTGATCACCGTGATGGGCCTGCAGCTCGGCACCCTGATCGCCTTCGCCATCGTCACCGAGACCGTGTTCGCGTGGCCGGGGGTCGGCCAGCTCTTCCTGCAGTCGGTGCAGTTCTCCGACATCCCGGTGATGGCGGCCTACCTGCTGTTGATCGCGCTGCTGTTCGTCGTCATCAACCTCGTCGTCGATCTGCTCTATTTCGTCGTCGATCCGCGCCTGCGCAGCCAGGGCGGCGCAGCGCGCGTGGCGGGTCACTGACATGGCGATGCAGCAACCCGCAACCACCAGCTGGCTGCACCGCGTGACCGACAGCGACATCTGGTGGAGCTTCAAGTCCTCGCCCACCACCGTCGCGGCGGCCGCGGCGACGCTCTTCATCTTCGTCATCGCCTTCTTCGCGCCGCTGCTCGCGCCGCACACGCCGTTCGACCCGGCCACCCTCAGCCTCAGCGACGGACTGAAGCCTCCGGTGCTGGTATCGCCGGACGGCGAATGGACTTTCCCGCTGGGCACCGACGATCAGGGCAGGGACGTGCTGAGCGCCATCATGTACGGCACGCGCCTGTCGCTGATCGTGGGCTTCGCATCGGTGATCGTCGCCATGGTGATCGGCATCGCGCTCGGCCTGGTCAGCGGCTACGTCGGCGGCACCGTCGACACGGTGATCATGCGCGTCGCCGACGTGCAGCTCACCTTCCCGGCGATCCTGGTGGCCTTGCTGATCGACGGCGTGGTGCGCGGCATCATCTCGGTGCAGCGCCATGACGAGATCGCGATCTTCGTCATCGTCGGCGCCATCGGCCTGTCCTTCTGGGTGCAATACGCCCGCACCGTGCGCGGCTCGGTCATGGTCGAGAAGAACAAGGAGTACGTGCAGGCCGCCCGCGTGATCGGCCTGTCGCCGGTGCTGATCATGGTGCGTCACGTGCTGCCCAACGTCACCGGCCCGGTGCTGGTGATCGCCACCATCAATCTCGGCCTCGCCATCATCACCGAGGCGACGCTGTCGTTCCTGGGCGTCGGCCTGCCCTCGACCCAGCCCTCGCTCGGCACGCTCATCCGCCTCGGCAACGAGGTCCTGCAGTCGGGCGAATGGTGGGTGATCGTCTTCCCCGGCGCCATGCTCGCCGCCCTGGTGCTGGCCGTGAACCTGCTGGGCGACTGGCTGCGCGACGCGCTCAACCCCAAATTACGCTAGAACGGGAAAAGATGGCCGTCGCATCGAACAATCCGCCGCTTCTCGAGGTCAAGAACCTCAGGGTCGAATTCCCGACGCGGCGGGGAACGCTGCTTGCCGTCGACGACGTCTCCTTCGACATCGCGCCCGGCGAGGTCTTGGGCGTCGTGGGCGAGTCGGGTGCCGGCAAGTCTCTGACCGGCAACGCCATCATCGGCCTGCTCGAGCCGCCGGGCCGCATCGCCGGCGGCGAGGTCAGGCTGGAAGGCCGGCGCATCGACAACCTGCCCTACGAGGAGATGCGCAAGGTGCGCGGCGCCAAGATCGGCGCCATCTTCCAGGATCCGCTGACCAGCCTGAACCCGCTCTATTCGATCGGTCGCCAGCTCGTCGAGACCATCCAGACCCATCGGCCCCTGTCGACTGAGCAGGCGCGCAGGCGCGCGCTCGATCTCCTGAAGGAGGTCGGCATCCCGGGGGCCGAGAACCGCATCGACCACTATCCGCACCAGTTCTCCGGCGGCATGCGCCAGCGCGTCGTGATCGCGCTCGCCCTTTGCGCCGATCCGCGCCTGATCGTGGCCGACGAGCCGACGACCGCGCTCGACGTCTCGATCCAGGCACAGATCATCGCGCTGCTGAAGCGCCTCTGCCGCGAGCACCACACGGCGGTGATGCTGGTGACCCACGACATGGGCGTGGTGGCCGAGACCTGCGACCGCGTGGCCGTGCTCTACGCCGGCCGCGTGGCCGAGACCGGCCCGGTGGCCGAGGT
>JAEWIV010000250.1 GCA_023386865.1 Pseudomonadota bacterium | reverse complement strand
GAGGAGCTGCCCGGCCCGACCTGGATCGACAGCGAGCCGTCGCTCACCGTCACGGTCTGGCTGATCGTGTAGGCGGCGTTGGCGCCGACCTGGGCGTAGACGTCGATGTTCTGCAGGGCCGTCAGGGCCTGGCCTTCCAGCGACATGTCGAACACGCGCTGTCCCGGTCCGGTGATTCCCGAGTAGATCTCCGCCAGCAGCAGGTCGACCCGGTAGGTGCCGTTGGCGACGGCGACCTCGTAGGTGTAGCTGCCGCCCGGCGTCCAGCGCTCGTTCTGGTAGAGCGCGTCGTCGGTGGTGCCCGAGATCCCGGCGGTGGTGGCGAACACCTGGCTGGCCGCGCCGCCGGTCGTCGGGCCGGCATCGGCCTCGAACACCACGCCCTTGCCCGCCGTCACCTGGCCGCCGCCGACATTGACCGCCTTCACGAGCTGGCCGCCGGGTCCGGTGGACGTGATCACGATGTCGTCGAACGACGCCTGGAAGGTGTTCTGGCTGCCCTCGCCGGTGTTGCTCGACCACAGGCCGACGGCAAGGCCGCTGTCCTTGCCTTGCACCGTGTAGTCGCCGTTGATCGCCGTCAGGATCGAGGTGCCGGCAAGACCGATGGGGTTGCCGGTCACTTTCACCGGCCCGCTGGTGCCGGCGTAGGTCACCGATGGCGTGGCCTGCGACGTGCCACGATTGACCAGCAGCTCGAAGATCAGGCTGCTGTCGGTGGGCGCCGTCGCGATGGCTGGCGCGTTCACTGTCTGGGTGGCGATCACGGCGCCGTTGCTCTCGAGCTGGAACAGCACGCCGTTCGGCCCGGCCACGACCTTGAGGAAGTTCGACTGGTCGCCCGTGCCGATGAAACCGCCGATCTCGCGGATCGTGGGCGCGGTGGGCAGGCCGGGGAACGGATTGATCGCCGTCCACTTCACGTTGAAGGTCTGGATGTCGGGCGCGAGCGCCACGCCCGTCTGGAACACGAACTCGCCGGTGTTGGCGCTGCCGCTCGCCGTCCCGGTCGACACTTCCTCGACGACGACGAGGCCGCCGCCGGCGGCCGTGCCGATCTTGACGTTCGCGAGATCGAGGCCGCCTTGCTCGACCGGCGCCACGAAGTCGCGCGTGCCGTTCACCATATGGCCGGTGAGGCCGAGGAACAGCCCGTTGGGCCCGGGTGCGCTGTTGCCCGCGCCGAACTGGAAATTCCAGTTCAGGGTGGCGTTGCTCGCGAGGAACGTGCCGAAACCGTTGGCGGCGTCGGCCTGGAACGGGTCGACGACGTTCAGCAGGCCGTCGTCGTCCATGTCGGGATCGCTTGCCGAGGCTTGGTCGCTCGGCGTGAGCGCCAGGATCTGGCCGGCGCCGATCTGCGCGATCCAGATGGAACCGCCGGGTCCCTGCACGAGGTCGAGCGGCGTGCCGCCGGGCGTCGCCAGCGTCGTCACGCCCTGCACCGTGACGCCGTCGGGCGCGAGCTGGATCAGCTTCAGCGTGCCGTCGAACGACGCCGTGATGAGATCGCCCGTGATCTCGCCGTTGAAGGTCGTCGCCGTGTACTCCATCAGGCCGTTGGTCGAGGCGCCGAATTGCGCCAGCGACTGTTGGCCGGGGCTGAATTGACCCTCCAGCGCCAGGCGCGCCGTGGACGACGTGAACTTCGAAGGATCGATGACGAAGCCAGGCGCGATCTGGACACCCGTCGGCACGGCCGACGCGGCATTGGCGATGGTGCCGACGACCTGCGGCTCGGAGCCGTCGGAATAGGCGAGGACGGCGCCGGTCTGGTTGCCGCGAGTCGGATCGGGATGGCCGTAGTAGGCGCCGTTGGACAACAGATAGAGGAAATCGGAGCTGCCGACGCCGCCGTTGTTGAACTGATTGGTCGGCTTGCCGTTGGCGTCCAGGATCGGCGCGCCGCCGAGATTCTCGTTGCCGCCGTTGTCGACGGTGAAAAGCTGGCCCGACTGGGTCAGGACGACGTCATAGGCGTTGCGTAAGCCGGTAGCGAAGATGCGCAGCGGCGCGTCGGCCGGCAGGATCGTCTGGTTGAGGCCGTCATTGCCGCCGAACGGACCGCCGACATCCATCCCGCCCGCGGTTTCGTTGCCAGAGGCGCCGTTGTTCGACACCGTCGGATCGTCGAGAGTGGGCAGGTCATACTTGTAGACGCTGGTGACGCCCGGCGCGTAGGTGAACGCCTTGTCGGGGATGGCCTCGAGAGCGACGAGATCGACTTCCAGCAGCGCGGCCGACAGCGCGTATTCAGCGGTGTTGGAGAAGAAGTGCGACGGCGCCCCGTTGTTGGTGTTGCCACCCTGCGTCAGGTAGAGCTTGGTGCCGTCGGCGCTCAATACCATTCCGTTGGGCGAATGGTTCTCCTCCGAGCGCGGCAGGCCGCGGATCAGGTCGACCTTGGTCCAGCCGCTGCCGTTCCACGTCAGCTTCGAAAGGATGCCGGAATTGGTGTCGAGGTTGAGATCGGAGAAGTTGCCGATGCGCGGATCGCTCGAGGTGACGTAGATCACCGGATTGGCGGCAGTGCCCGTGACCAGGATGCCGGTGACCTGCCGCTCGGTGATCGAGGCGTTCAGCGAGCCGTCGTCATCGTGATTGGGTATGTCCTTGATGAGGCTCAGCGTCTGCGCCTCGACCGCCGACCATTGGCCCGGCGTCGGCTGCGTGACGTCGTAGATCTTGATGATGCCGTCCTGCTGGGCGACGTAGAGCCTGCCGTCAGGACCGAACTGCAACGTCGTGGGGTTCGAAAGTCCGCTCACCACGGCCTGGGAAGCGAAAGAGACTGCCATTGTCCGCCCCGTTACAAAACCAACGCGGGGCGCACGGAGAGGCACGATGCGGGCGAAGAACCGGCCTCGCCGGAATCAGCGGCCGCAAAGCCGCCGATCCGGGCGCAAGTCACCGACCGACGCTACGCCCCGTCAGTGGCGCGCGGCGGAAACCCATGTCGAGCCGAAGGAAGTCCACACGTCCCGAGTGTGGAGTAGCACGGCGCTTGGCGGCAAAGCGTGACTAAGCTGTGGCGATGTGGCGTCGATGCGAGTGATGCGGACGGGAACTCGCCGTTCGCGTGTGCAACCGCGATGCGGTCAGTAGCTCGGCTTGGTCGAGAATGGCGTCAACTGCACCTCGTGCGTCCACCACGAGCGGTCCTGCGTGTGCAGATAGTAGAACGCCTCGGCGATCTTCACCGGGTTGATCACCAGGTCGGGGTTCTGGCGTATCCGCGGCAGGGCGTGAGTGCCGGGTGAATCGATGGTGCCGTCGATCACCACGTTGGCCACGTGCACGCCGTGCTCGGAATATTCCTCGGTGAGCACCTGCGCGAGCGTGCGCATCATGACCCTCGGGTAGTAGAGCGACTGGCCGGTCATGCGCTTGCGCCCGCGCAGTGAGCTCGCGTTGTTGGAAAAGAAGAACGACCCCGCGCCGCGCCTGCGCATGGCCGGCAGGATTTCCTTGGCGACCAGGAACGGGCCGCGGCTCGCGACATGATGCGCCGTATCGAACATCTCGACCGGGATGTGTTCGAGCAGCTCCTTCTCCGGCGGCAGCTCGCGGCCTTCGAGATAGCCCGCGTTGTAGATCACGGCTTCGGGTTCGCCGGCTTCGCTGCGGATCGTGGCGAAGGCGGCCGCGACAGACTCCTGGCGCGAGACATCTAGCTCGACGATCATGCAGTCGCCGCCCTGGTCCTTGATCGCCGCCATCAGCCCGGCGGCATTGGGTGCGCTGCGCGTCGTCAGCACGACGAAATAGCCCTCGCCGGCGAACTTCTGGGCGACGGCGCCGCCGACACCCCAGCGGACGCCGACCGGCAGTGTGCTGTCGTCCATCGCCTTGCCATGGATCAGGCGGGTGTTGCGGCCGTCGGCCTGCCACTTCGACGTGGCGCCGATCACGACGGCGATCGGCTTGCCCGTGCTCTTTTCCCTGGACGTGTCGGCCATTTCGAATGCTCCCCTTGCGACCGCGACCGGCTCTCACCGTGGTTCGCAACGCGGCGGCGGGCAAGGCCTATGTCGGCGTCGGCATCGCCGGAAGCCCGGGACGTATGCGCGACTGACGTGAGGCGCGATCACGATCCCGCGGTGGGCGGCCCGTCACGTGAACATCGTGCCGTTCAGTTGATGCTCCGCAGCCCGCTCCTTGCCATCGCAACGGCGCGCTTCAGGCTGGCCGGAGCAACCGGCTTCTTCAGGATCGGGCGATCGCGCAACTCCGGCGGCAGGTCCGCCGTGCTGTAGCCCGTGCTGAACAGGAACGGGGTGCCGCGCTCCGCCAGGTGGAAGGCGAGGGGATAGACGACCTCGCCGGCGAGATTGATGTCGAGGACGGCGAGATCGAAGTCGAGGCGGGAGGCGACTTCGAGGGCCCTGACCAGGCGCGGCACGCTCGCCACGACCTTGTAGCCCATGTCCTCCAGCATGTTCTCGATGTCCAGCGCCACCAGCGACTCGTCTTCGACCACGAGGACCTTCAAGGGGCGGGCGTCAGGCATGGTCGCGTTCCCGAACCGAAGCACGTCCCAACGTCAACGCGGGACCAGGGTTGCCGGTTCCCGAAAAAGTGACAGCACTGCTGGCACAGGAGGGGCGGTCCTCTGCGGCACGCAAAAATCCCTCCGGCCATTGCCTTCGAAGATTACTTGAGTTATTTTCTGTTATGACCATCGTCGGACGTCCCACCGCCTATCGTCGTGAATTCTGTGAGCTGGCCCACAACTACTGTCTGCTGGGCGCGACCAATGCCGAGCTGGCGGAATTCTTCGAGGTGTCGCCACGCACCGTCGACAACTGGATCGCGAACCATGCCGCCTTCGCCGACGCGGTACGCGACGGCCGCGTCGTCGCCGACGCGCGGGTGGCCCGCTGCCTGTACGAGCGCGCTGTCGGCTATCGCAGCACGGTCGAGCGCACCGTGCTGCAC
>JAEWIV010000184.1 GCA_023386865.1 Pseudomonadota bacterium | reverse complement strand
CGGGTTATGTTGCGGCCCTGTGCTGGGCGGCCGTTTTGCGCGGGCTCGGCAGCTTCTCCGCAACATTATCTCCGCCCGTCAGGGAGGGTCGCGTGATGCCCCGGGACGCTTCCGAGCTGGCGCGGCGCCTCGCCCGCGACGCCGAGGCGGTCTGCCGTCACTATCTCTCCAACGGCCGGCGCCAGGGCCGCTATTGGACGGTGGGCGATGTGCGCAACACGCCCGGCCGGTCGATGTTCGTCCGGCTCAGCGGACCGGACTCCGGTCCCGGCGCCGCCGGGCATTGGACCGACGCCGCCTCGGCCGAGCATGGCGATCTCCTCGACGTCATCCGTGAGAGCTGCGGCCTTGCCGACTTCCGCGATGTCGCCGATGAAGCTCGACGTTTTCTCAGTCTGCCGCGCGGGGAATCGCTCCCAACCCCAAAGCCCCTTCGCGCGCCCGTCCCCACCGGATCGCCGGAAGCGGCGCGTCGGCTCTTCGCCATGTCGCAGTCGATCCGCCGGACGCTCGTCGAGACCTATTTGTGCAATCGCGGCATCGAGGCTGTCCACGATGCGGGCACGCTGCGGTTTCATCCGCGCTGCTATTATCGCGCGGACGACGGCTCGCCGACTGAGACCTGGCCGGCGATGATCGCCGCAGTGACCGATCTTGCCGATCGCATCACCGGCGCGCATCGCACCTGGCTTGCGCCGGACGGCTTTGGCAAGGCGCCGGTCTCCACGCCGAGACGCGCAATGGGCGGTCTCCTCGGCCATGCCGTCCGCTTCGGCGCGGCCGACGACGTCCTCGCTGTCGGCGAAGGCATCGAGACGATGCTGTCGCTGCGCTGTGCGCTGCCTGTCATGCCGATGGCTGCCGCGCTCTCGGCCAACCATCTCTCCGCGCTTCTGCTCCCGCCGACGCTGCGGCGGCTCTACATCGCGCACGACGCCGATGTCGCGGGTGACACGGCCCTCGCGGCATTGACCGAACGTGCCGAAGCAGCGGGCATTGAAGCGCTTGCACTGTCTCCGCGGATGGGCGACTTCAACGAGGACCTGCGTGCCTTCGGCCTCGGCGCGCTTCGGGCGGCACTGCGCATCCAGCTCGTGCCGCAGGATAGCGTTCGGTTTATGCTCTTCGCTGAGGATGGGGCGATTTGAACCGATCAGCCTCCCCGCCGCCGGCAATTGGGCAGATTATGTCGTGTTGCCGGTTATGTTGGGACTGCAGTCGAAATTAGATGCTGGAGCGCACAGCCGGCTTTGCCCGTCTCTGCCGACTTGCACGGTGCACTAATTCGGCAGCTATCTGAGGTACAGCGACCGTGGCGCTAGCGCATTTGGGAAGGCAGCCCTTGACCCACTTCCGACATTTGGGGCCGGTAGACCGGCCCGCTATCGGCGCTTAGTATTTCGCAGACAACACGCGTCTGGGAGAAAAGGGTTATGCCCGAGGAGCGCGTCCAGAGGAGGCTCGCGGCAATCCTGGCAGCCGATGTGGTCGGCTATAGTCGTATGATGAGCGAGGATGAAGCCGGCACGCTGACCCGGCTGAAGGCGCTCCGACGCGAGCTATTCGAGCCCAAAACCAAAAAATATCACGGGCGCATCTTCAAAACCACGGGCGACGGCGCGCTGGTCGAGTTTAAGAGCGCCGTCGACGCGATCAATAGCGCTGTCGAAATCCAGCGTGCGCTCGCTGAGCGCGACGAAAGTGTCGCCGAGCATCGCCACATCCGGCTGCGCATCGGGATCAGTCTCGGCGATGTGATCGTCGAGGGCAGCGATCTCTATGGCAACGGCGTCAACGTTGCCGCGCGGATGGAGGGCCTCGCCGAACCCGGCGGCATCTGCATTTCGGGCAACGTGCACGAGCACGTCCGCAGCGCGGTGGAACTTGCCTTCGACGACCTCGGCCAGCAGGAGGTCAAGAACATCGCCGAGCCGGTGCGCGCCTATCGCGTGCAGCTTGAGAGCGACGGTGTTACGAAACGCGCCCGGCAGCACGCGGATGCGTCCCCACCGCGGCCGGACAAGCCGTCGATCGCCGTGCTGCCGTTTCAGAACATGAGCGGCGACCCGGAGCAGGACTACTTCGCCGACGGTATGGTTGAGGAGATCATCACGGCGTTGTCGCGATTCAGCTGGCTGCTGGTCATGGCGCGCAATTCAAGCTTCACCTACAAGGGGCGCGCGGTGGATGTGCGGCGTGTCGCCGAAGAGCTCGGCGTTCGCTACGTGCTGGAAGGCAGCGTGCGCCGCGCCAGCCAGCGCATTCGGATCACTGGACAGTTGATCGATGCGACGACGGGTGCCCATATCTGGGCCGACCGGTTCGATGGCGACGCAGAGGACATTTTCGAACTGCAGGACAAGGTTACCGAGTGCGTGGTCGGTGCCATCGAACCCTCGCTGCGCAGGGCCGAGATCGAGCGATCGCGCCGCAAGCGGCCGGACAGTCTCGCGGCGTACGACCTGTTCCTGCGCGCGCTGACCCCCCTGCACAAGCTTCGCCCGGAGGCTAATGTCGAAGCGCTTAGACTCCTCGAACAGGCGATCACGATCGATCCCGGATACGCACCGGCGTTGGCCTATGCGGCATGGTGTTACGAGCAGCGGCTGTTGCACGGCTGGTCGACTGCGCCAGACGAAGACAAGGCGGCGGCCGTTGGGCTGGCGCGGCGGGCACTGGCCATCGACAGCGGCGAGGCCGCAGCAATCGCAATGGCAAGTTTCGTGCTGACGTTCGTCGGGCATGACTATGACGACGGCCGCCGGGCGGCTCAACGGGCGCTCGATCTGAACCCCAACTCTCCCACGGTTTGCTGGATGACGGGCTGGGTCATCATGCTCGGTGGCGATCCGCAAGGCGCGATCCCGATCTTCGAGCGCTCCCTGCGGCTCAGCCCATTGGACCCGCAGGTGAACTTTTTGCTGAACGGCCTGGGGATGAGCCACTTAATCATGGAGCACGCGGAAGAGGCGTATGAATTTGCGTCGAAGGCTGTCGCGCTCGATCCCGACGTTGACGTGATCTACTACGTCCTGATCCCAGCTTGCGGATATCTTGGACGTACCGAGGAGGCAAAACGGGCAATCGCCAAACTGCAATTGCTCGCGCCCGGAATTACCACCTCCAGCTTTCGGGAGAGAATTCCGATGCGGAACGAGGCGCACATGACCATGCTGCTCGACGGCCTGCGCAAGGCTGGCCTGCCAGAACGATAGATTGGCCGTTGTGGAGTTGCCCGTAGCGACCGCCACTGGTCACCTGTTGGCATGCCAAAGTCGCGATTGGCCCTCGGCTGCCGACCTGCGCGCTCGGGCAAGTCGGCAGCTATCCGAGGTACAGCGTCCATCAAATCACGTAGTCGTAGTGACGGCAGACCGCTCGGCGTCGCGGGCGAGTCGCCGCGCCAGCTCGGAAGCGTCCCGGGGCATCACGCGACCCTCCCTGACGGGCGGAGATAATGTTGCGGAGAAGCTGCCGAGCCCGCGCAAAACGGCCGCCCAGCACAGGGCCGCAACATAACCCG
>JAEWIV010000064.1 GCA_023386865.1 Pseudomonadota bacterium | reverse complement strand
CCGCCCGGGCTGGTGAGGCGGCGGCAGCACCTACAGCTGGGCCCGCCCGTCCATGACCGGCATGTTGATGTCGAGCAGCAACAGGTCGGTGGCCGAATCCTCCGACAGCACTGCCAACGCCTCCTCGCCGTTGCGGGCGAAGCGGAAGGTGTACTCGCTCGAGCGGATCTGGCGCCGGAAACGTTGCTTGAGCAGGGCCTCGAAGTCGGGCTCGTCATCGACCGCGAGGATTCGCACCGGGGGGGACATCACAGCCCTCGTGTCAGCCCAGCGTGCCGGGCAGCTGTCGCAGCTGCTGCTTGAGCAAGTCGAAGTCGACCGGCTTGGCGAGAAACTCCATGGCTCCGCGCTCCCCGGCGATCCGGCGCCGCTCATCGTCGCCATAGGCCGTTACCATCATGACCGGCAGCTCCGGCCAGCGCCGCTTGATCTCCTCGAGCAGGGTGAGGCCGTCCATGCCCGGCATGTTGATGTCGGACAGGATCACGATCAGCTCGGGCCGAATGCCCTCGGAGAGCATGGTGAGCGCTGATTCCCCGGAATGAGCGAAGTGCAACACGTAGAGGCCCTGCCGGATCTCGCGCCGGAAGCGCTGCCGGAACAGCTCTGCCACGTCCGCCTCGTCATCGACGACCAGGATGCTGACGCTCATGTTGCTCCTCGCGACTGCGTACCACGCCGGCCGCGCGGCACGCGAATGGTGAATTCGGTGAAGGATCCTGGCTCGCTCTCGACCTCGATCGTGCCGCCGTGCTGATGGGTGACAATGTCGTAGCTGATCGAGAGGCCGAGGCCTGTCCCTTCGCCGGTCGGCTTGGTGGTGAAGAAGGGCTGGAACAGCTTTGCCCGAATGTCCGAGCGGATGCCGGTGCCGTTGTCGCGCACCCTGATCTCGACCGCCTCTCCCAGGTCGCGGGTGGAAACGTCGAGCGTCGGCCGGTAGCCGGGATCGGCGTTGCCCGCCCCGCGCTTTCTGGTGGCGTAGAACGCGTTGCCGAACAGGTTGAGGAACACCCGAGTGATGTCCTGCGGCACGACATCGATCGGGCCGACAGCCGGCGCGAGGTCGCGCACCAGAGTGATGTTAAAATCCTTATCCTGGGCACGGGCACCATGATAGGCGAGGTTAAGCGCCTCCTCGACCAAGGCGTTGATGTTCGATTCCTGCCAGTCGCCGCTGCCGCCACGTGAATGCGACAGCATACTCTTGACGATGCCGTCAGCGCGCTTTCCATGCTCGACGATCCTCGTGAGGTTACCGGTCAGGAGATCCATCGTTTCCTGCACCTCCGCCCGTTTCTCATCGTCGGGCTCGACCAGCAAGGCGGCCACGGCCTGCTTCACCTCGTCAAGCAGCTCGTTCGACAGACCGGCAAAGTTGTTGATGAAGTTAAGGGGGTTCTTGATCTCATGAGCGATGCCGGCGGTGAGCTGGCCGAGCGATGCCATCTTCTCGGCCTGAATCAGGTTCGCTTGGGCCGCCTTGAGACGCTCCAGCGACTCGCGCAGCTCGGTGAACAGTCGCACATTCTCGATGGCAATGACGGCCTGAGAGGCGAACGTTTCCAATAACTCGATCTGACGTGCCTCGAAGGCTCCCGCAGTGGCGCGCCGCAGCAGGAGGCAGCCTATGGCCTCCCCGTCACGCAACATCGGCGCAGCGAGCACTGACCGAACATTGGTGCGCCGCGACAAGTCGATGGTCGTGCCGAACTCGCCGGGATCGAGCGCATGGACGTCCGCTACGTGGAACGTTCGTCGATCGACAACTGCGCGGCCAGACGCCGTCGAACGATCAAGCGGCAGGCGAATGCCTAGCAGCTGATTGAGATTACCGTCGTGGTTGGTCTGCGTCAGCTCGGTGCCTTCCCGCAGAATCACAGTTGCGTCGGCGGCGCCGCAGAACTGCCGCGCCGCGGCCACCACGGCTTCGAGCACCGGCTTAACGTCAGTCGGCGAACGCGACATCACCCGCAGTATGTCGGCGGTCGCCGTCTGCTGTTCCAGCGCTTGACGCAGCTCGGTGAACAGGCGGACGTTCTCGATCGCGATCACAGCTTGCGCGGCGAACGTGTCAAGCAATTGAACTTGACGCGGCGTGAATGGGCCCCTGTCTGATTTCCGCAGCAGAATGCTTCCTATGGCCACGCTGTCGCGCAGCATCGGCGCAGCAAGTATGGAGCGGAAGCCTTGCTGGCGCGCCAGTTCGTGCGTCGTCGAAAATTCAGTTTGGTCCAGCTGGTCGACATCCGGCACGTGGATCGTCTTGGATTGCAGAATGCATCGCCCAGAGAGGCGCGTGTGATCGAGCGGCCCGACCTCGCCCACTCTGGCCGGAAGCGGCCCTTCATGGGTAGCCACCCGCATGTTTCCACCCTCCCGCAGCGTCACTATAGCGTCGCTAGCACCGCAGTAGCGCCGCGCGGCCGAGCCCACCGCTTCGAGCACTGGTCCCACGTCGGTCGGCGACTGGGAGATAACGCGCAGGATCTCGGCGGTCGCGGTCTGCTGCTCCAAGGTCTCGCGAAGTTCGTTGATCAAGCGCGCATTCTCCATCGCTATTACCGCTTGGGCAGCAAATGCTTTGACCAGCGCGATCTCTTTCTGGTTGAAGGGTCGGACCTCTTGGCGGTAGATCGCGATCATGCCGAGAAGCTGGCGGTCCTTGCGCAGCGCCACGTTCAGGACGGTGCGGGCTCCACCTAGGTCCACGAGAGCACGTCGGGTCGGGTCGCCGCGCCTGTATAGTTCGCTGTTCTTGGTATCATCGATAGGGACGACGTCCTCACCGGCTATCAGGCGCCCCGGCCCAGTGTCCGGCCTATAGTCTGGCGGATTCGCTCGCCGGAATTCAGCGTAGACCTCCGGGATGCCCCGAGTTGCCACAGAATGAAAGCGTTCACCGTCGAAGGTATTGAACAGTCCTGACGATGAATCGCAGAGCGACATTGCCTTGTCGACTATTGCGTCGAACACCGGCTGCAGGTTCCCTGGAGAGGCGTTGATGGTCTGCAACACCTCCGTGGTGGCGGTCTGCTGCTCCAGCGACTCGCGCAGCTCGGTGAATAGGCGAACGTTTTCGATGGCTATCACCGCCTGGTCGGCGAAGGTCTTTAGCAACTCGACGTCTTCGCGGCGGAAGAGGCCCGGCTCTCGCCGTGTCACGTTGACGAAGCCGATCGATTGGCCCTCGACCGTCAGCGACGCCGCAAGGCAGGCGCGAAAGCCGCGCAAGCGTGCGATCTCGCGCATGAAGGCCGGGCCGCTCTCGGTATCAGGGATTTCCGTGATGCTTTTTCCGGTTGCCGCCGGGGCAAGAGTGTCGCCCTGTTCCTTTGGAAGGACACTCATCTTGCGCAAGGCTAGGTCGGCCTCTTCGGTGGTCGGCGTGAAGGCCTCCAGACGGTAGGCATCGCCTTCCAGGCGCCATACCGTGGTCGAAAGGCCGCCGAGTAGCCGCTTGGCACTCTCGGCTATGGCGTCGAATGCGGGCTTCATGTCAGCCGGCGAACGCGCGATTACCTTCAAGATTTCTGCGGTGGCCGTTTGCCGTTCCAGTGATTCCCTGAGCTCCGTGAACAGCCGCACGTTCTCTATGGCGATCACTGCTTGATCGGCGAAAGTTTGCACCAGCGCTTTCTGGCCGCTGGTGAAAGCACCCGGCTCGCGTCGCCAAATGTTGATCACGCCCACGAGTATGCCTTCCCGCACCATAGGGACCGCCAGGATGCTGCGAGCGCCTTCGAGCCGGTATATCGGCACCTCCTCGGGCACAAATCGCGCATCATTGAGGACATCCTCAACGTGAACGACGCTCCGCTCCAGGACGCTTAGCCCCAGCGGAGTGTGTCGGTTCGGTCGCGGGCGCGCCTTTGCAATGAACTCCGCGAGCTTAGAAGACACATCCACGTGCTCGTGCGCGACCACCCTAAGCGTCTCACCTTCCCAAAGCCAAAGCAGCGAGAAGCTGGCATCACACAGCGTGTTGGCATTTACCAGAATCGTCCTGAAGACGGGCTCCACAGCGGTTGGCGATCCGCTGATTACGCGCAAAATCTCGCTGGTAGCCGTCTGCTTATCCAGCGCTTCTTTGAGACCGTCGTTGCTCGACTGCAATTCGTTGAACAACCGCACGTTCTCAATGGCGATGACCGCCTGGGCAGCGAACACTTCGAGCAATTCTATCTGGCGTGGTGTGAACGCTCCAGGTGTCGGTCTGCGGAGCAAAACGCAGCCGATGGCATGTCCCTCTCGTAGCATTGGCGCGGCCAGGAGAGCGCGAACGCCTGTCCTCCGGGTGAGTTCAATTGTCAGTGCGTGCTCGGCTGGGTCCAGCAAATCAACGTCAGGGACATGAAATGTCTGCCCGTCAATGGTGGCACGGCCTGTGGCGGAACTGCGGTCGAGCGGGAAACGTGAGCCTACAAGTGACTGCAACGAGCCCTCGTGGGTAGCCAACAGCTGTTCAGTTTCTTCGCGGAGGACGACCATTGCATCGTCAGCGCCGCAGAACCGGCGGGCCGCGCCGACCACCGCTTTCAGAACCGGCTGCACGTCGGTCGGCGACTGCGAGATCACCCGCAGAATGTCAGCGGTTGCCGTCTGCTGTTCCAGAGCTTCGCGCTGCTCTGTTAGCAGCCGCGCGTTCTCCATCGCAATGACCGCCTGCTGGGCGAAATTCTGAAGGAGTGAAGTCTCTTTGTCCGTGAATGGCCGGACTTCGTCCCGAGTCGCTACGATCTGCCCGAGCAACAGGCCGTCCTTGCGCAACGCTACGAAGAGCGCCGTCCCCAAGCCGCTTGACCGGAGGGCGCTGGAGGCGCCGCCCAATCCCGCCATGTCGGGTATCTGCAGAGAATCTTCACCCGCCAGCAGCGGCCGGACGGGGTGTGTTGGGCCTGGCACGTAACCCGCCCTCAACTCGTCCGCCAGGGCTTGCGGCAATCCATGCACCGCCACCGCCCGGAACTTCTCCCCATCGTACAGCTGCAGGCTGCCATAGGCCACTCCGCAAAGCGCGTGGGCCTTTTCCAGAATGGCCTCGAATACCGGAATGATATCGCCGGGCGATGAATTGATGACCTGCAGTACCTCGGTAGTGGCCGTCTGCTGTTCGAGGGCTTCGCGCTGTTCCTCGAGCAGGCGAGCATTCTCCATGGCGATCACGGCCTGCGCGGCAAACCCTTGCAGGAGCTCGATCTGTTTCTGTGAAAACGGCCGCACTTCCTGACGGTAGGCAGTCAGCGTACCCAGCAGGACGCCGTCCTTGCGCAGGGCGACGGCGAGCAAACTTCGCGCCCCCGCCAGCTCGACCATGCCGCGTGACCGCAGGTCGCCCTCCCGGTAGCTCGACGACTGGCGCAGATCCTCGATATGGACGACATCCTCGCCGTTCATGAGCCTTGTCAGGGCATTGTTCGGACCGGGGGTCGGAAGCGACGGTTCCTGCTCGATCAGGGCGGCAGGAACGCCCCGCAAAGCCACTCTCCTGAAGCGGTTGTCCTCGTAGACGTTCATCATGCCGA
The DNA here is from genome assembly GCA_023386865.1 of Pseudomonadota bacterium. Classification (GTDB taxonomy): domain Bacteria; phylum Pseudomonadota; class Alphaproteobacteria; order Reyranellales; family Reyranellaceae; genus Reyranella. Next base: position 9,950 of record JAEWIV010000064.1, on the reverse strand, counting down.
ACGCGGACTCGCTGAGGCGCACCGCCCGCTCCAGCATGGTGTCGAACACGGGCGCAAGGTCGCCTGGCGAGGAGTTGATGACCTTCAATACCTCAGACGTTGCGGTCTGCCGCTCCAGGGCATCGCGGGTCTCGTTCATCAGCCTGGCATTCTCGATGGCAATGACGGCCTGGGCAGCGAAATTCCGCATGAGCCCGATCTCCTTGTCGGAGAACGGCCGAACCTCCTTGCGATAGATGGTGAGCGCGCCCAGCACCTCGGCGTCCTTGCGGAGCGCGACAACCAGCGCGCTGCGCGCGCCGCCAAGATCGACGACCGCCCGGCGAAGCGGCAAACCGGCGCGGTACGCGTCTTCCTCTTTCTGGTCGAGATTGTGGATCACGTCCTCGCCCTGGAGGATGCGATAATGCGCTTCGCCGGCACTCGGCTGGTCCATGCCGCGTGAAAAGTACTCCCGGAGCGACGGAGGGACGCCGCGCATCGCAACCGGGCTGAAGCGCTGTCCGTCGTAGCTGGTCAGGAACCCGAACGCGGCACCGCACAAGGCCATGGCCTTTTCGAGCATCACCTCGAAGACAGGTTCAAGCTGGCCGGGAGAGGCGTTGATGACCTGGAGGACTTCGGCTGTCGCCGTTTGCCGCTCGAGCGCCTCGCGTTGCTCCCGGAGGAGCCGCGCATTCTCCATCGCGATCACGGCCTGCGCAGCGAAGTTCTGCAGCAATGCGCCCTGCTTGTCGGTGAAGGGGCGAACCTCCTGCCGGGACAGGTTGATGAAACCGAGGAACGTCCCGTCCTTGCGCAGCGCCACCTGTATGGCAGAGCGTGCGCCACCGAGGTCGACCAAGGCCCGCCGGTTGGGCTCACCGCTGCGGTAGGTCTCCTCATCCTTGAGATCGAGGTGATACAGAATGCGTTCTCCAGCCAACAGGCGGGCCGGGCCCGTACCCGGGCCATAACTGTTCGGATGGCGATTGCGATATTCAGCGAACGGGGCCGGCACGCCGCGAACCGCTGCGGTATGGAAATCCTTCCCATCGTACGTATCGAGCTGGCCGAAAGCCGCTTCGCAGAGCTGCATCGCCTTCTCGAGCATCGTGTCGAATACCGGCCGGAGATCGCCGGGCGACGAGTTGATGCCTTCCAATACCTCCGTGGTGGCGGCCTGCTGCGCTATGGTTTCCTCGAGGGCGGCGGTGCGCTGGCGAAGCTCGGACAGAACGCGCGCGTTCTCGATTGCAATGACCGCCTGCGCCGCGAAGGCCTGCATCAAGGCAATTTCACGCTCCGAGAATGGCTGGCGTTCCTGGCGATAGACGGTGATGACACCCAGCAGGCTGTCACCCTTGCACAAGGGAACGTGCAACAGGGTGCGAACGCCGCCGCGGTCCACCAGTTCTCGGAACCCGTCGTGCCGACGGTAGCCGTCATGAGCGGTGGCGTCGACGACGTGGACCAGGCGACGGTGAAGGAGGGCCTCGCCCAAAGGCGTGAGGTCGCTTGGAACGGACTCTCTGTGGCGCAGCCAGTCGCCAAACCGCTCCTCGGCAAACGACGCCGCTGGGCGCGCACGCTGGCCGTCGTACAGCCAGATGTATCCGTATGCGGCGGAGCACAGCTTCGTCGCCCTTTCGATCATGACGCTGAACACGCGCTCGACATCCGCCGCCGGGTCGTTGATTGCGCTCAGTATCTCGGCAAACGCCTCTTCGCGCCGGGCGGCAAAGCTTTCCGCCTCCTTGCGTGCAACGAGCTCCGTTTCCAGCTCCGTCAATTGGCGCTGCAACTCCGGTACGCGCAATGACGTGACATCTCCAGAATCTGCGGCCATGCGGCCCCTTCCCGACGGACCTCAGAGAATAGAGGCAGACTGCGAACCGGGAAAGGATGGACGGCGTTGGACCTTTGCTTCAGTCCCCGGCTCGCCTTATCCGACTGCTTCTAAATCTCAGTGTCCATGGGCGAAGTCGAAATGCGCTGCGCGTTGCACTCTCGCATACTCCCGGAGTTTGCAGATTGCCGGGCGAGCGTTTTGAGAGCCGCGCGCGTCCTGCTCGCCGTGAAATCGGGCGGTGGGCTGGCCCTTTTGCCCTCGCCTCTCGCCGACCTGGATCGAGATCTCGTACGGGTGATCGGCCCCATTCCAGAGGTCGACTATCCCATATACCTGCTTACCCATCGCGACTTGCGAAAAATTCCCCGCATAGCTTCGTTTTTCGATTATTGCCTCAGCCAGTTGCGACCTGTGCTGATCGGCACGGCGTCGAGAAAGACGATTTAGCCGATGCGACGGCGCGCGCAATTGCCCGTCAGATACTTCGCATTTCACCGCCTCTCCTGCAGCGAGTTCAACGCGGGGAGCGGTACGTGCAATCGATTGCACAAGCGCGTGTTAACCGAAATGGGTATGCCGGACCCCATGGGATTGGCGGTGAAGCGTAGCTTTCTACTACTTGTGCATCAGGAGGACGCTACTCGATCACCTCGTCGGCACGCCCCAGGATCGACGGCGGAATGGTGATGCCAAGCCCCCTCGCGGTCTTGAGGTTAACCGCCAGCTCGAAGCCGGTTGGCTGTACCACTGGCAAATCGGTCGGCTCCGCGCCCCTCAGGATCTTCGCGGTGTAGATGCCGACCTGACGAAACCCTGAAGCTGTGGTCGGGGCATAGCTGATCAAGCCTCCCGCCCGGGTAAACTCAGGGTACGAATAGATCACTGGAACGGCATGGCGCGCGGCCAGCCCGACCATCTGGTCAACGCGCGCGACGAAGAGAGGATCTCCATCGACTGCGAGCGCGTCTGCCTTCCGTTGCACCAGCGAGGCGAAGGCGGCGTCTATCTCGTTCGCGGTGCCAGCCTTCAGGATATGAAGCTGTACTTCGCCCGGGCGGGGCATCTGCTCTATCTCTCGCATCCACCTCTCGGCATCCGGATGGTTCGAGTTCACGAGCACCGCCATCACCGAAGCTGTCGGCACGACTTCTCGCATCAGTTCGATCCGCTTCGAGAGCAAGACGGAGGCGAGAGCGCTGACACCCGTGAGATTGCCGCCCGGCCGGGCGAGGCTTCCGACGAGGCCCGCTGCGACGGGATCGCTCCCGACCAGGAAGATCACGGGGATTGTCCGGCTCGCGGCCTTTGCCGCATCAGCCCCTGGAACCGATACCGCTACGATGGCATCGACGCCCAGACCGACGAGGTCGGCCGCCATCGCCGGCAGCTTATCGTATCGTCCCTGCGCCCAGCGGTACTCTATGGTGACATTCTGTCCCTCGACATACCCTGCCTCAGCCAGTGCTTGGCGGAACGCCGTCAAAGCTGCCTCCGCCGACCGTGGTGTCGCGACGCCGAGCCAGCCGATCACGGGCATCGCCTTCCGCTGCGCGCGAAGTGTTGCTGGCGACAGGGCTAAGGCCGTCGATGCAAGCATGAAACGCCGTCTCGTTGTTCGGCGCGAGGGCGAACAATGTCCTGGACCGCGAGAAAGGCCCGACGATGCTTTCAAGTTCGTCATTGGACCAAATGCTCCTGTTGCCCCGCTCGTGTCCCGCAGCGGAAGCTGAATAGTGGACGTCTCGTTGCCCACGACTTCAAGCAGCTCGTCTCGTCGGTTACCAGGATTGCGGCAAGCCGGCGCTGCTCGGTCATTCCGGCAACCCCGCTAGTCGCAGGCCCTGCTTGTACACTTCCACGTAGTCTTGAGCTTGGTAGGGGCCAAGGTACTTTTGCAAACGTCCAACCGTAAGGCTGGGGTCCGCTTGCCTTAGACGCTCTCCGAGCAGTTGGGCCTGTTTCAGCTTGCCTGCGAGAGCGGCGCTTGCCGCCGCGATGCGCAGCCCCGCATGAGCCTGAGGATTTTCCCGCAACTGATGATCGGCCCACTGCATAGCCTTCTCGTACCGGCCGAGAAAGAAATATGCGTGAGCAAGTCCGTTTCGAAGGGTTATCCCACCAATTGGATCAAGCCGCATTGAACGCGACAAATCTTCGAGTGCTCGCCCGGCGTCGCCCGACCAAAGGTTCAACCATCCTCTATTCGCCAAGGAATTCGCAGCGTTCGGATTGAGCGCCAAGGCGCGCTCGATCTGCTCCTTCGCGGAGGGCAGATCGCCAAGGATGTAGGCGGTGTTCCAAGCAGCGCGCCCGAGCGCAACACCGTCGTCGCAATGAACTGCAAGCTGAACAAGGCGTGCGACTTCCTTTTTTTCAAGCGTGTCGTCAGTGACCGCACCAAACGCCCTCCGCTGGGCATAGCACCCAAGGAGCTTACCCAAGGCTGGCGTGTATCCCGGGTCTAGTTCCAGAGCTTGCTCAAAGAGGCGCTTGGCCACCTCGTAGTTCTCCTTTGTTGGCGGTTGCTCTGCTGCAAGACCTCTAAGGTAACGGTCGTAAGCATCAAGGTTGTTCGTTGGCGCACGCGCAGCCCGGGCAATTTCGGCTCTTTCCAAAGTAGGGACGAGAGCCGTAACGACTTTTCGCGTTACGTCATCCTGCAATTCGAATATGTCTTCGAGCGGTCCATTGAACCGTTCGGCCCAACGGTGGACTGCAGTGTCGGTTTCGACAAGCTGGGCAGTGATGCGCACGCGGTTGGCGGCCTTACGAACGCTGCCTTCGAGCACGTACCGTACCCCGAGCTCGCGGCCGACCTGCTTGATGTCTACGGTCCTGCCCTTGTAGGTGAACGAACTATTGCGGGCGATCACGAACAGGGACTTGAAGCGCGACAAAGCTGTGATGATGTCCTCGACCACGCCATCTGCGAAGTACTCCTGCTCAAGATCGCCGCTCATGTTCTGGAACGGGAGTACCGCAATCGATGGCTTGTCGGGTAGCGGCAGCGCCACCGACAGTGGAGCCGCCTGCGCGGGCACCGCCTCAGCTGTCGCTGTCGGGGGCCAGTCCGAGGGCACCCAGGTCACGCTAAAGGCCTGGACGGGGCGTTCGATGTTCTTCAGGGCAAGGTTGCCAAGATTGTCAAAGGTGGCCTTCACGCGGCCTGTCACAGCCTCATGGACCGTTCGCGAGACCACAATACCGCCAGCGGGAGCTTCCGCTTCCAACCGCGCCGCCACGTTGACGCCGTCGCCATAGAGGTCATCGCCGTCGACGATGAGGTCGCCCAGGTGCAAGCCCATGCGGAACAAGAGGGCAGCGTCAGCCGGCTGGTCTTGGTTGGCTTCCGCCATGCCCTGCTGGAACTCGATGCTGGCGCTCAGCGCATCCACGGCGCTGGTGAACTCGATCAAGGCCCCGTCGCCGGTAAGCTTGACCAGGCGACCGCCGTATTTCGCCAGCACAGGATCGAGGCGTTCGGCGCGGTGCTTGCGCAGGCGTGCTAGGGTGCCGCTCTCGTCGCGGCCCATCAGCCTCGAGTACCCGACGACATCTGCAGCAACGATGGCCGCCAGTTTGCGCTTCTCACGCGCCAACGGCATCTCCCGGTAGATAGCTGCCGAGATCGTAGGGCCACCAAGGCAGCCGGGCAACGACCGACTGTGGCAACACCGCGTTTCGGCGTCGCCCGGAGGAGACTCCCGCCAACGCAAGTGCACCGCGTGCAGCCGTCAGCAGGGTTGGGTTCGCTCGCCTGCGACGCGACAGCCGCATGCGGCGTTGCAAGCTAGCTCGGCTCTCTCCTAAGAGGCGGGTAAGATATAGTCAGCAACGGCCCGTTAGCCAAAGGGGCACATAGCCTACGTTGTGCAATTGATTGCACAGAACTCCTTGTGAGCGTTCAGTTGTCGGTGGGAGCCAACGGCGGAGCTTGTGCAATCGATTGCACAAAAACCGGGTCGCATGCTCCGTCAATCGTACCGTAATGGTCCGGATTTCCGAACGATGGCAGAGCTTCCTGGATGGCCTGTGGCCACTTCTGCCACAAGTCTTGGGGGTCCCAGAACGAAGCCGGACTAGCGACAAGCACCGCCTTCATCTTCTTTGCAGCTGGCTCGGGGAAGTCGCTGAGCACTGCCTGGATGCCGACGGCGGCGGCAGCACGGGCGAAGGTTCGCTGGTGGGGCGCTCCGATGTGAAGGCCGGCGTTCTTCACATCATATACGCGAAACTTCTTGAAGGGGTTCGCCATAGTGAACAGGTCGGCCGCGAGGCGGTTAGGTCGGCTGTGCACCTCTACCCGGGTCAGGGCCACATGGACTTCGCCCAGGTGAGCCGCCTTGTCATACACGCAGGTCTGGCCAGACGACGTTGGCTGCCCCAGGTAAATGGTCTGTAACGCCCCTTTGCAGATGATAGGCTTACGATATGGTGCACCTATCCGCTCGAACACGTAGTCTCCTATGCTGACTCCCGGGAAGTCGATCGCGATGTCGGCTCGCGTCACCAAGCCCTTGCCCACGGCCGGCGGCGGCAAGTCCAACAGAGCGTCGAGGCTACCGAAGATGTGATTTCGCTGGATCGCACTGAAGCGAGCCGGGTTCCATTCGGCGCGGAGGAACGCACCTTGTCCGTTCCTCGGGTCCGCTTGAAGCAGAACGTAGTCCTTCGACCAACGTCCCTGGACGTCGTGCTTGGGAAGAGGGGCGTGGAGACGGGCGGCACACTTGTAGGCACCGCCGCGTACAGCGAACCATCCGCAGTCCAGTTCCTTCGGAAGGTTCATCAACTGGCTTGCGATATGCTTCTGATGGTCGGGGTGGGTGATGTTGAAGAGCAAGCTAATCTTGTCGATGAACATGTGATTGCTACTCCATGGGGCTGGTTAGAAGGACAAGGCGAACTGCAGGTCTGTATTTGGACGTGGCACATCGACCCTTGGCTCAAGGGGCCTAAAGCACACAGGTGTAGCGAGCGTTCAGGCGCTCGCGTCCTTGGATTGCCCCCTGGGACGCGGCGATCAACGAGCGATGGGAAGGTGAGTCGGTCGGCAGCTCCAAATTCAGGAGCTAATAGGAACTAGCGCAAATCGCGCATCGCGCAAGCAGTGGTAACTTGTTGAAAAAGCTCAATACCGTCGCCAGCGGCGCGCCATGAAGGGCTGAGGCTCAACTCGTGCAATCAATTGCACGGCGTTCGCCGCGTCGCAGCTCAGGCGAGCGCTTGTTGCAAGACGCCTCCCTACTCTAAGGCGGCAGGAGCGAGTGGTTGCGATTTGCAGCCACCCCGGCGAGGGACAATCAACGTCGACCGCTGTCACGGCTAGTTCAATGGTCGATGAAGTCCTCGGCCGCCCGCGCCAAACGATGCCCGTCGCTGTCGAAGCCGGCGAATTCACCCCTGCTGGCACAAGCAGATGTTGATCAGCAAGCTGGCAAGAGTAAGCCCAAGATTGACGAGCGGTCACTTTCTTCTAATTTGCCTGACCCGCTGCCCGTGTTGCCGGGCGAAAGCGATCTCATGCGCATCTACTTCGCCGATCTAATCGCCGATGTGCTAAAGGGCAATTCATGACCATGCCGCTTCGCGCCGCCCTCTATGCCCGCGTCTCGACCGCGCGGCAGGCTGAGGCGGACCTCTCTCTCCCGGACCAGGTGAAGCAACTCCAGACCTACTGCGAGCGCAAGGGCTGGGCCGTGGTCGAGACCTTCACCGAGCCTGGTGCTTCAGCATTGGACGACGATCGCCCTGCCTTCCAGGAGATGATCGACAAGGCCACCGGCCCGGAGCGCCTCTTTGACTTCGTCGTCGTCCACTCGCTCAGCCGCTTCAGTCGAGACACCATGCATTCGGAATTTTACGTCCGGAAGCTGCGGCGAGCCGGCGTGCAGCTGGTGTCCATCACTCAGGAACTGGGCGAAGACGCCCAGGGCGACCTGATCCGCAAGATCTTCAACGCCTTCGACGAACACCAATCGCGCGAGAACGCCAAGCACACCCACCGCGCCATGCTGGAGAATGCCCGTCAGGGCTATTGGAACGGCTCGTCAGCTCCTTTCGGCTACTCGACGATGGTCAAGGAGCGTCGCGGCAACAAGGACAAGAAGGTTCTGATCGTCCGTGAAGACGAAGCCCGTATCGTCCGGCAGATCGTCGACATGTATCTCGGTGCCGAAGGGCCGCCCAAGGGGCTCAAGGCGATCGTCAATCACCTTAACGCACGCGGCATCACCCGCCGTGGCAGGCGCTTCGGCGTTGGCAGCCTTCAGGACATGTTGACTACGTCCACCTATTCAGGTCGCCACTACTTCAACCAGACCGACAGCCGGACGAAGAAGAAGCGCCCGCGCGCCGAGTGGATCGAAGTTGCTGTGCCCGCCATCATTGATCCCGCAACGTTCGACCGGATGCAGGCGGTATTTCGAGCCCGCGCGCCCCGCGTCACGCCGCCCCGAGTCACCAACGGACCGACCATGCTGGCCGGCGTCGCCCGCTGCGCGACGTGTGGTGCGGCCATGATCCAGAACACCGGCAAGGGCGGCACCTATCGCTACTACTGCTGCTCCAAGTCGATGAAGCAGGGCAAAACAGCTTGCTCTGGCATGCGCATCCGCATGGACCGCCTAGACGGCATGGTCGTCGACTACCTGTCGGAGCGGCTGTTCGACCCCGAACGCCTAAAACAGCTGCTCGGCGCCTACTGCGAGAACGCCCTGGAGGGGCAAGCCAGGGCCAAGGAGAAGCTGCGACAGGCCCGTGAAGGACGCGGCGACGTCGAAGCCAAGATTGCCCGCCTTCTCGCCCTGGTCGAAGCCGGAGCCATGGAGCCCAACGATCCCGCGTTGAAGGATCGCCTGGTTGGCCTTCGCCTTCAGAAGTCCGAGCTGGAGCAGGACATTGCCCGCCTCCAGGACGCGCAGGCGACTACCGGGTTCAGCCTCAGCACGGACAAGCTCGGCAAGCTCTCCATGGAGATGCGCAAGCGCCTGGCGGAGGGGCCTCCGGAACTGCGCCAAGCCTATATGAAGCTCCTGCTGGAGGGGGTCACCGTCAGCCATGACGAAGTGAGGCTGGAAGGGTCCCCGGCCATACTGGAGAAGTTGGCGCAAAACGGCGCTGCAAAGTCGTGTGCAGAAGTTCTCTCTTTTGCACAGGGATGGCGTCCCAAAGAAGACTCGAACCAGCCCGTCTGAACAGTTATCCCGCGCCCTTCCAGTTGATCGCGTCCATGGACGCTCATTTGTGCGGTGCCTTTTTGCCAGGGCGTGCCGCTCACCGTTAAAGCGCAGAAACCAAAGGACTATTCCTACAATCCCCAAACCTTAGGCGAGCACATCAAGAAGCGCCGACACGAACTCGGTCTGCTGCAGCGGGAGGCCGGAGCGCGGATGGGCGTGTCTGCTGAAACGGTGGCTAACTGGGAGAATGCCAAGACGAAGCCGGCGCCATCCCAGTTCAGGCCGGTGATCGCGTTCCTGGGCTACGACCCAACGCCCAGTCCCACGTCCCTTGCGGAGCACGTCGAGGCCAAGCGGCGAAGCCTCGGCGCGACCTTGGACCAAGTGGCGCAGCACCTCGGTTGGGACGAGGGATCGCTGCGACACTACCTGAATGGCACATGGCGATTGTCGCCGCGGCGAGCCCGCGCTCTGGAGCAGTTCCTCACCCAAGGCGCTGGGGTCGCAACGGCGGTGTTGGCCATGCCTCGACGGAAGCGATAGGGCTCACTCCGGCAAGCTGCGTTCCTCTTCTTCAAAGAAATCGACCATCGACAACGAGCTAAACCGCGAATCTCGCGATGTAGATCAACTGTGGTAAAGCCGGCCGCAACGGCGCTCCGGTCGAAGTCGAGCCTCGGGTCTTCGACCTCCTGCTGCATTTGATCGAGAACCGGCACCGCCTTATCGACAAGGACGACTTGATAGCCCACGTGTGGGATGGCCGCATTGTGTCCGACTCGGCGTTGACTAAGGCCATCAATTCGGCGCGGAAGGCGATTGGCGATAACTGACCGTGAGCAGCGCCTAATCCGTACCAGCTCTCGCAGGGGATACCGCCCCAATTGACCGTTTCCAGCTCCCTCCAGCCGGTGCACAATCGGCGCGCCGGCTCCGAT
>JAEWIV010000046.1 GCA_023386865.1 Pseudomonadota bacterium | reverse complement strand
GTCCGGGCCACATCAGCATCTCCTCTCGTCCGATTTGCACGCTAAGGCCGCCGTCGGAACCCTCAACATGATGTCGCTCTTGCAGACCTGGGAATCACCCGCCTGATCTTGCGTCGTCATGTCCGCGACCAAGATCCTGTGGGGGCAGATCACCCTCGTATTCGCCATCGTGCTCGTCACCCTGTGGGGGCGACGCAATGGACGGCCTGGCGGCTGGGCTATCAGCTCCAGCTCGGGCCGCCCTGGTTCGAACTCGCCGGCGTTCCGGTCTACCTCCCACCCGCCTTCTTCTGGTGGTGGTACGCCTATGACGCCTATGCGCCTTCCATCTTCGTCGAAGGCGCCTGCATCGCGGCCTCGGGTGGATTGATCTCGATCGCGGTGGCGATCGGCATGTCGGTTTGGCGGGCGCGCGAGGCGAAAAACGTGGCCACCTATGGCTCAGCGCGCTGGGCGACGGTGCGCGAGGCACGCAATGCGGGGCTGTTGGGCCTCGACGGGGTCGTCCTCGGAAAGCTCGGTGCCGACTACCTGCGCCATGACGGACCAGAGCACGTCCTCTGCTTTGCGCCGACGCGTAGCGGGAAGGGTGTCGGCCTGGTTGTGCCGACCCTGCTGACCTGGCCGGGCAGCTCGATCGTTCACGACATCAAGGGCGAGAACTGGGAGCTGACCTCCGGCTTCCGCGCACGCCATGGCCGCGTCCTGTTGTTTGACCCGACCAATGCGGACTCGGCCGCCTACAACCCGTTGCTCGAGGTCCGTCGGGGAGAATGGGAAGTACGCGACGTCCAAAATATTGCGGACGTCCTTGTCGACCCCGAGGGGGCGCTGGAGCGCCGGAACCATTGGGAAAAGACCAGCCACGCCCTGCTGGTCGGCGCGATCCTGCATGTCCTGTATGCGGGGCAGGACAAGACGCTGGCCGGCGTCGCGGCCTTCCTGTCCGATCCGAAGCAGCCAATCGAGACGACGCTCCGGGCGATGATGATGACACCACATCTCGGCGAAGCCGGGACCCATCCGGTGATCGCCTCGGCCGCCCGGGAACTGCTGAACAAGAGCGAGAACGAACGCTCGGGCGTGCTGTCGACCGCCATGTCCTTCCTCGGTCTATACCGGGACCCTGTGGTGGCGCGGGTGACCTGCCGTTGCGACTGGCGCATCCGTGATCTCGTCGAGGACGAACGGCCGACAACCCTCTATCTCGTCGTGCCGCCCTCCGACATCAGCCGGACCAAACCGCTAGTGCGGCTCGTCTTGAACCAGATCGGCCGCCGGCTGACCGAGGAACTCCATGCAAAGGGCCGGCGCCACAGGTTGCTCCTCATGCTCGATGAGTTCCCCGCATTGGGTCGCCTCGACTTCTTCGAATCCGCGCTCGCCTTCATGGCAGGCTATGGGCTGAAGAGCTTCCTCATCGCCCAGTCGCTCAACCAGATCGAGAAGGCTTACGGCCCGAACAATGCCATTCTCGACAACTGCCATGTGCGCGTCTCCTTCGCCACGAACGACGAGCGCACCGCCAAGCGCGTCTCGGACGCGCTCGGCACCGCGACCGAGATTCGCGATGCCAGGAACTATGCCGGCCATAGGCTCAGTCCCTGGCTCGGTCACCTCATGGTTTCGCGGCAAGAGACGGCGCGCCCGCTGTTGACGCCCGGCGAGGTGATGCAATTGCCGGCCACAGACGAACTGGTGCTGGTCTCAGGCTGCCCGCCGATTCGCGCTAGGAAGGCACGTTACTATGAGGATCGGCGGCTAACGGAGCGTCTGTTTCCGCCACCAAAGTCGGAAAGGCCGAAGGTTACCAGCGCGGCGGCGGATGACTGGAGCGGCACGCCCGCTCCGGCGAGTCGGAGCGGGAGCGAGGGAGTGGCGGGTTTCCCGGCGATGCACCCCGTCGATGATCCCGCTAACAGCGGAATCCGCCGAGAGCCGGAGCTTGCCGAGCATGAAGACATCGCCCCCGAGCCTCCTACGCCCTCGCCGGAGTTTGCGTTTGGCGAGGATGAGCCCGACGAGGACGCCGTGCGCGCTCGAGCGTTGCGCGCCGCCGCCCGAGGTCTCGCCCGCCAGGCCGCATTGGATCCCGGCGACGGTATCGACCTCTGAGCCACCGGATGCGGACCAAGCATACCTTCCGCTTGCCGCCCGATCTGGCGATCAAGCTCGCCGACTATGCACAGCGCAAGCGCGTGCCGCAGGCGCTCATCGTGGAAACCGCCCTCGCATCCTTTCTGTCGCCGGACGGGTCAGAGAGGCTGGAAGGAGCACTCGCCCGCCGGCTCGACCGGCTCACCCGCCAAGTCGAGCGGCTTGAGCGCAACGTCACCATTTCCAACGAAGCGTTGGCGCTCTTCGTACGCTTCTGGCTGACGGCGACTCCACCTCTGCCGGATGCAGCGCAGCCGGGCGCGCAGGCCAAGGGCCGGGAGCGTTACGAGGGCTATGTCGAGGCGCTCGGCCGGCGCCTGGCCAAAAGCCGGACCCTGGCCGACGAGATCTCCCAGGATATCGCGCCTGCAGATGAAACGGCGGACGAGGGAAGCCATCGGTCCTGAGGCCCGACCGACGTGCCCCTGCTTTTGTACGCCAGGTTACTGCGCCCCCTTCGAACTTGTTGCGCCGGCCCATTTCCTCCTCTTTCTAATCGACCCCATTCAACGACCGCTGCTCGCACGGTCCAGCAAACGGGGTGACGATGACGGTCCATTCCTTCCGGGCTGAGGTGATTTCCCGCGGTGCGCGCATGCTGCGGACCGCCTTGGGGCCAGCGATCGCCGCCTGGCTCGAGGACCCGTCGGTCGTCGAGGTCATGCTGAACCCCGATGGGCGACTCTGGATCGACCGGCTGTCGAGCGGCATGGTCGAGACCCAAGAGCGTCTCGCGCCCGCCGAGGGCGAGCGCATCGTGCGGCTCGTCGCCCATCATGTCGGGGCCGAGGTCCATCCGGGCAGCCCGCGCGTGTCGGCGGGGCTGCCCGAGACGGGAGAGCGCTTCGAAGGGCTCCTTCCTCCTGTTGTCGCAGCGCCATCCTTCGCGATCCGCAAGCCGGCGGTCGCCGTCTTCACCCTCGAGGACTACGCCGCGGCGGGCATCATGACGGTCGGCCAGGCGGATGTACTCCGGCAGGCCGTTTCGGACCGTCGAAACATCCTCGTCGCCGGCGGCACCTCGACCGGCAAGACGACCCTTGCCAACGCGCTGCTTGCCGAAGTCGCCAAGACTTCCGACCGGGTCGTGCTGATCGAGGATACCCGCGAGCTGCAATGCCGCGCCGCCAATCTGGTGGCGTTGCGCACGAAGGATGGCGTGGCGTCGCTGTCCGATCTGGTGCGCTCGTCGCTCCGGCTGCGGCCCGACCGCATCCCAATCGGCGAAGTGCGCAGCGCCGAAGCTCTCGATCTCCTAAAAGCCTGGGGCACCGGACATCCCGGCGGCATCGGCACCATTCACGCTGGAACGGCCGTCGGGGCGCTGCGGCGCCTAGAACAGCTCATCCAGGAAGCCGTCGTCACCGTGCCGCGGGCCCTCATCGCCGAGACGATCGACCTGATCGCTGTGCTGTCGGGCCGGGGCGTCGCGCGCCGGCTGACCGAACTCGCCCGCGTCGACGGTCTCGGCGCCAACTCGGACTATGCCCTCTCACCCGCAGGAGAACGTCAATGATGCGCTTCGCGATCCGGCGCGCCGTCACGGCGACCGCCATTCTGTCCTCGATACCGCTGGCCTTCTCGTCGGCGGCCTACGCGGCCGGTTCCAGCATGCCGTGGGAGCAGCCGCTGCAGCAGGTCCTGCAATCGGTCGAGGGTCCGGTGGCCAAAATCGTTGCCGTGATCATCATCATCGTCACCGGCCTCACCCTGGCCTTCGGCGACACCTCCGGCGGTTTTAGGCGCCTGATCCAGATCGTGTTCGGCATCTCGATCGCCTTTGCCGCCTCGAGCTTCTTCCTGTCGTTCTTCTCCTTCGGCGGCGGAGTCCTGGTCTGATGACCGAGCCCGTCCCCGGCTTCGTGGTGCCGCTTCACCGCGCCTTGACCGAGCCGATCCTGCTCGGCGGCGCGCCGCGGTCTGTGGCGATCCTCAATGGCACGCTGGCCGCCGCGGTCGGCGTCGGCCTGCGCCTGTGGATCGCCGGCCTCCTGCTCTGGCTGATCGGACATGGCCTGGCCGTTTGGGCAGCCAGACGCGATCCGCTTTTCGTCGAGGTCGTGCGCCGTCACCTGCGCATCCCGGGTCGCTTGGGCGTGTGAGGACCACGGCATGATGAACCTCTCCGAATACCGCAGCTCGGCCACGCGCCTCGCAGATTTTCTGCCGTGGGCAGCGCTCGTTGCTTCAGGGGTCGTCCTCAACAAGGACGGATCCTTTCAGCGGACGGCGCATTTCCGGGGACCCGATCTCGACTCGGCCGTGCCGGCCGAACTCGTCGGCGTCGCCGGGCGGCTCAACAATGCGTTGCGTCGCCTTGGCTCCGGCTGGGCGATTTTCGTCGAGGCGCAGCGGCAGCCGTCCAGCACCTATCCGGAGAGCAGTTTCTCGGATGCGGCCTCCGCCCTGGTCGATGCCGAGCGAAAGGCCGCTTTCGAAGAGGAAGGGGCTCATTACGAGTCGGCCTACTTCCTCACCTTTCTCTATTTGCCGCCGTCCTGGGAGTCCGCCGGCGCCGAGCGCTTCCTCTACGAGGGCCGCGCCCGCACCGAGGGGGCCGATGCGCACGAGATCCTGGCGGGCTTTATCGACCGGACGGATCGCGTCCTAAAACTCCTCGAAGGTTTTATGCCCGAAAGCCGCTGGCTCGACGATGGCGAGACCCTGACCTATCTCCATTCCTGCATCTCGACCCGGCGCCAGCGCGTGCGCGTGCCGGAAGTGCCCATGCATCTCGATGCGCTGCTGGCCGATCAGCCCCTGGCGGGTGGTCTGGAGCCGAAGCTCGGCGAAACCCATCTGCGCGTGTTGACGATCGTGGGTTTCCCGGCGGCGACCACGCCCGGAATCCTGGATGAGCTCAATCGTCTGGCCTTTGCCTATCGATGGTCCACCCGGGCCATCATGCTCGACAAGACCGACGCCACCAGGCTCCTGACCCGGATCCGCCGGCAATGGTTCGCCAAGAGGAAGTCGATCGCTGCGATCCTCAAGGAGGTGATGACTAACGAGGCATCGACGCTCCTCGATACGGACGCCCACAACAAGGCGATCGATGCCGATGCCGCCCTGCAGGAGCTTGGCTCCGATGCCGTCGGTGCCGCCTACTGCACGGTGACGGTCACGGTATGGGACGACGATCCACGCATCGCCGACGAGAGGCTGCGCCTCGTCGAGAAGGTGATCCAGGGACGGGATTTCACGTGCATGGCGGAGACCGTCAATGCCGTCGACGCCTGGTTCGGATCACTGCCGGGACATGCCTACGCCAATGTCCGCCAGCCACCGGTCTCCACGCTCAATCTGGCGCATATGATCCCGCTCTCCGCGGTCTGGGCGGGGCCGGCGCGGGACGAGCATCTGGATGCTCCACCGCTCTTCTTCGGCAGGACCGAGGGCGCGACACCGTTCCGCTTCTCCCTTCACGTCGGAGACGTCGGCCACACGCTCGTGGTCGGCCCGACAGGCGCCGGCAAGTCCGTCCTGTTGGCCCTGATGGCTTTGCAGTTTCGCCGCTACGACAAGGCACAGGTCTTCGCTTTCGACTTCGGCGGCTCAATCCGCGCCACCGCTCTCGCCATGGGCGGCGATTGGCACGATCTGGGTGGCGCGCTCACCGAAGACGCGGATGCGCCCGTCGCCCTCCAGCCGCTCGCGCTCAT
The DNA here is from genome assembly GCA_023386865.1 of Pseudomonadota bacterium. Lineage (GTDB taxonomy): Bacteria > Pseudomonadota > Alphaproteobacteria > Reyranellales > Reyranellaceae > Reyranella. Next base: position 2,525 of record JAEWIV010000046.1, on the reverse strand, counting down.
CGACGACATCGCCGAACGCGGCTGGGCAGCGCAGTGGATCTCGGCCCTCCTGGCGCGGGAGAAGATCGCCATCACCCCTGAGGTGAAGGATTATCTCTGGTCGGCTCTCGGGTCGCTGGCCTCGGCTCCGCTCGGCGAGCGCACGCTGACAGGCCTGTCGGTGCTGCTGCAGTCGACGGCGCTCAAGCGGGCGCTGCAGCCGTATTGTCTGGGCGGTTCCTTTGGACGCCTGCTCGATGCCGAAGCCGAGCGGCTGGGCGACGGCTCCGTCCAGGTATTCGAGACCGAAGGCCTGATCGGCACTGGGGCGGCCTCTGCCGTCCTTTCCTATCTCTTCCACCGCATCGAGGCTCGGCTCGACGGGCGGCCGACTCTGCTCATCGTCGACGAAGGCTGGCTCGCCCTTGATGACGAGGGCTTCGCGGGCCAGCTCCGCGAATGGTTAAAAACGTTGCGCAAGAAGAATGCCTCGGTCGTTTTTGCCACGCAGTCGCTTTCCGACATTGACGGATCCCTCATTGCGCCGGCCATCATCGAGAGCTGCCCGACTCGTCTTTTCCTCCCGAACGAGCGGGCGATCGAGCCGCAGATCACGGCAATCTATCGCCGCTTCGGCCTCAACGATCGGCAGATCGAGATTCTTTCCCGCGCGACGCCGAAGCGCGACTACTACTGCCAGTCCCGCCGTGGCAATCGCCTGTTCGAGCTCGGCCTCGGCGAGGTGGCGCTTGCCCTGACCGCGGCATCCTCGAAGTCCGACCAGGCCCAGATTGAACGCGTCCTCACTGAGCACGGCCGCGAGGGTTTTCTCGGCGGCTGGCTTGTCGCCCGCGGCGCAGCCTGGGCTGCCGATCTCATTCCGGACCTCAGCACAGGAGAGTCGTCATGATTTCTGTCCGTCGTTTCGGCACCGCGCTTGCGACCACCTTCATCATTGCGGGCAGCGCGCTGCCGGCTCCTGCGCAGATGACCGTGTTCGATCCCAGCAACTATTCGCAAAACCTGCTGACGGCCGCGCGTACCCTGCAGCAGGTCAACAACCAGATCCTGTCGCTTCAGAACGAAGCCCAGATGCTGATCAACCAGGCGCGTCATCTCACGAGCCTGCCATACTCCTCCCTGCAGCAATTGCAGCAGTCCATCGGGCGGACCCGGCAATTGCTCGGTCAGGCGCAGAACATCGCCTATGACGTCCAGCAGATCGATCAGGCATTCTCGACGACCTATGCGCCGGCGTCGGCCAATCAGTCGGATTACGCTCTTATCTCCAACGCGCAGGCGCGCTGGCAGAACTCGGTGGCGGGTCTGCAGGACGCACTGCGCATCCAGGCGACGGTGGTCGGCAACCTCGACACCAATCGCACCGAGATGTCCGCTCTCGTGGGGGCGAGTCAGGGCGCAGCAGGGGCACTGGAGGCGGCGCAGGCCGGCAACCAGCTCCTCGCGCTCCAGGCCCAGCAACTCGCCGACCTGACGGCAACGATCGCCGCGCAGGGGCGGGCCCAGAGCCTCGAGGCGGCCGCGCGGGTTGCCGCGCAGGATCAGGCGAGGGAGCAGCTACGGCGTTTCCTGACGCCCAATCAGGGTTATCAGCCCTCGACCGTCCGGATGTTCCATGAGTGAGCCCGCCGCCACGTGGGCAAAGAGCACGGAGTAAAAGCCGATGGGCGGCACAGGCGTCATCGACCGGTTCCTGGAAGTCTTCACCAGCTACATCGACAGCGGCTTCGGGCTGCTGGGCAGCGAGGTAGGATTCCTGGCGGCCACGCTGGCCGCGATCGATCTAACCCTCGCTGCGTTGTTCTGGGCCTGGGGCAGGGACGAGGATGTCGTCGCGCGCCTCGTCAAGAAGACCCTGTTCATCGGCGTCTTCGCCTACCTCATCGGCAACTGGAACAGCCTCGCTCGCATCGTCTTCGATAGCTTTGCCGGCCTGGGCCTAAAAGCCTCCGGCACCGGCCTGTCGGCGGCTGACTTCCTGCGGCCGGGCCGCGTCGCCCAGGTTGGTCTCGATGCGGGGAGGCCGATCCTCGACTCGATCTCCGGACTGATGGGTTATGTCAGCTTCTTCGAGAATTTCATCCAGATCGCCGTATTGCTCTTTGCCTGGGTGGTGGTGCTGCTGGCTTTCTTCATCCTCGCCGTCCAGCTCTTCATTACCCTGATCGAGTTCAAGCTGACCACCTTGGCCGGCTTCGTGCTGATCCCGTTCGGGCTCTTCGGCAAGACCGCGTTCCTCGCCGAGCGTGTGCTGGGCAACGTCGTCTCCTCCGGCGTAAAAGTCCTGGTGCTGGCCGTCATCGTCGGCATCGGCTCGACCTTGTTCTCGCAGTTCACCTCGGGATCGGGCGGCGCTCAGCCCTCCATCGAGGACGCCATGGCGTTGGTGCTGGCCTCCTTGGCGCTGCTGGGGCTGGGCATCTTCGGGCCTGGCATCGCCAACGGCATCGTCTCGGGTGGGCCGCAGCTCGGCGCCGGCGCGGCCGTGGGGACCGGCCTGGCTGCCGGCGGCCTCGGCGTCGCGG
>JAEWIV010000538.1 GCA_023386865.1 Pseudomonadota bacterium | reverse complement strand
GTTCGATGCCTTTGCCGCGGCCTGCCGCTCGCGCGCGATGGCGAGGCTTGGACCGCCGCTGCGCGCTGCTGCAGAATAGTGCCATGACCCGCACGGCGACCCGCAACAACGCGCGCCGCGACTTCTACGAGCGCATCGGCGGGCTGTCGATGGCGCCGCTCTGGGAATCGCTGCATCAGCTCGTGCCGCCCCGACCCGCGCCCGGGTACCGGGCGGCGCACTGGGACTACGACAAGGTGCGGCCGTTCCTCATGGAATCGGGCTCGCTGATCACCGCCAAGGAGGCGGTGCGGCGCGTGTTGATCCTCGAGAATCCGGCGATGCGCGGCAGCGCCTGCATCACGCCGTCGCTCTATGCCGGCCTGCAGCTGATCCTGCCGGGCGAGTTGGCGCCGAGTCACCGCCATACGCAATCGGCGCTGCGTTTCATCGTCGAGGGCGAGGGCGCCTACACTGCCGTCGACGGCGAGCGCACCATCATGCGCGAAGGCGATTTCGTCATCACGCCGACCTGGACCTGGCACGACCACGGCAACGACTCGACGCGGCCGATGGTCTGGCTGGACGGGCTCGACATCCCGCTGGTGGCGATGTTCAACGCGGGCTTTGCCGAGAACGGCGAGAGCGACGAGCAGGCCGTCACCGCGCCCGAGGGCACTTCTGACGCCAGGTTCGCCAGCGGCCTGCTGCCGATCGACTGGAAGCCGTCGCGCCAGACCTCGCCGATCTTCAATTATCCCTATGCGCGTACGCGCGAAGCGCTGGCCGGCCTCGCCAAAGCGGGGCCGCCCGATCCCTGCCACGGCTACAAGTTGCGCTACGTGAACCCGGCGAGCGGCGGTGCGCCGATCGCCACCATGGGCACGTTCATGCAGCTCCTGCCGAAAGGCTTCGCTACCCGGCCCTATCGCAGCACCGACGGCACGGTATTCTCGGTGGTCGAAGGCACGGGCGAGACCGTGATCGGCACGGAGACGTTCCGCTGGAAGAAGCGCGACCATTTCGTCGTGCCGAGCTGGGCCAAGGTCGAGCACCGCGCCGATGGCGACGCGGTGCTGTTCTCCTTCTCCGACCGTCCGGTGCAGGAGAAGCTCGACCTGTGGCGCGAGGACCGCGGCGGGAAGTAGCTACTTCCAGACGGCGATATCGACCAGTTTCCCTGTCATGCCCGCGACGGCACCGACCGGCGTGGCCTTCCCGGTCGCGAGATCGATCGTATGGAGCGTGCCGCCCGCGATCAGGTACGCGGTGTTCTTGCCTTCGGCTTCGTTGTCGATATCCATCACCGCATCGGGGAGGTTGGCAACGCCGACCGAGCCGCGCGACTTGAGGACGCCGTCATTGGGCGGACTCTGCAGGACCAGCGCGCCCGTACCGCCGTCGACATGGAACAGCTCGGTGCTCTTCGCGCCTTTGGTGGAATTGGTATAGGCGCCTGCCGCCACCATCGGCTTCTTGCCGTTGTTGGCATCGGCGGCGTCATAGTTCAGGGGCTTGTCGACCGTCGTGGCGCCGTCGTCGACATTGATGCGCAGGCTCTGGCCGTCGGCGCCGATCACGCGCAGCCGATCGGCTGCCGGGTTGAAGTCGACGACCGGACGCGGGCCCAGCGTCACCTTCTGCGACAGCATGCTGCCGGGCGTGGCCTTGCCGCTCATATGGTCGATGACGACGAGCTGGCCGGCCGCGGTCAGGCCATAGAGCTTGCCGTCGGCGGGGCGCACGTCGATACCGACGATCTGGTCGGCGCCGGAGATCGCCGTCGGCGGCGATGCGGCCATCGTCTCGGTGTCGATCCTGACCAACCTGTTGTCGGCGGTAAGGCCGATCAGGGTCGTCGCTCTGGCGGCCGCGGCGCTGCTGGACAGGGCCAGCAGCGACACACCGACGAGATATGCAAGCCTGTTCCTCGAAACCATCGATCTCCTCCTCTCGCCTGTCCTGTCTTAGACGCGGGGAGATCGCGTTGCGGATGACTCGCCTCACGCGCTCGTGAAGCTTTCGATCGCGCGCTGTGTCGCCAACGACAATTGCAGGGCCTCGATGGCTCGATCGGCATCGAGCAGTGCCGGATCGGCGCGGCCGCGGATGCAGTCGACGAAATGCTGCAGCTCGATCTCGTAGGGATTGCGGTCGACCACGGAGACGCGCTGCGGGGCCGCCTTCCCGGCGGCAACGGTGAAGCTGCTCTTCGGTGGGATCTCGCCGAAGCTGGCCGAGTAGTCGAAAGCCGCGCCTTCGAACAACGCGCGGAAGGCGACGGTGAAGGGCGAGCCGGGTGGCATCAGTCCGCTGGCGATGACGGTCGCGTGACGACCTCCCGGATAGCTCAACACCGCCGAGATCTCGCCTGGCCGGCCGTCCGGCGTGCGTGCCGCGCTGGCCGACAGGGACTGCGGCTCGCCCATCAGCCAATGGACGAAATCGAGGTCGAAGGTCATCAGCTCGGTCGATGGGTCGCCGTAGTGGTCCTTGCGATCGGTCGTTCCGGCATGGAGGTACGAGCCCAGGCGACAGGTGGTGACGCTGAGCAGCCGCCCGTGCTCGCCGGAACGCGCCACCGCCTCGACGTGCCGATAGGCGGCAACCGAGCGCATGAGCAGGCCGACCTGCAGCAGCCGTCCCGTGCGGCGGGCGGTGTCGCGCATGCGCCTTGCCTGGCCGAGGTCGAGCGCCAAGGGACTTTCGCAGAACACGTGCTTGCCCGCCTCGAGAGCGGCAACCACGACGTCGTGATGGAGGGCGCTCGGCAGGCAGATATCGACGGCATCGACACCGCCGTGGTGGATCAGGTCGGCCGCATCGGTGCAGGGCTTGGCCTGGCAGATGGCGGCGGCGGCGCCAGCGCGTTCGCGATCGCGCGAAAAGACACCGGCCACGGACACACCGGGCATGCCGGCGTAGGCGGCGGCATGGGCGGTTCCCATGCTGCCGGCCCCCAGGATGGCGATGCGAACGTCGGCGGGGCCAGGATCGCTGGACGTCCTTGCGCGGGCCGGAGAGCGCTGTTGCTCGCTCAGGCGGCCCGCTTCTTCTGTGCTGCCACCGACCCTGCGCATCGATCCACCGGCAGCGGCCGCAGATGCAAGTCGTATGCGTCGGCGAACTCGGCCTGCCAAGTCGTGCCGGTCTTGCGGTAGAGATAGACGAACAGCACGCAGGCGTCCGACTGGTAGCGCAGCGCGCGGGCCGGATCGTCCTTGCGGTCGAGGACGCCGTTGCCCAGCAGAGCGACGAGCTGGTTCTCGTCGAGGCCCTTGATGCGGTCGAGCGGGATCGGCGATCCGGCATTGCGCGAGCTGAACACGCCTTTTTCGCCGCCGGCCAATGAATATTGCGGCGGGCTGTCCTGGCTGCAGCCCGTGGCCAGCAGCAGGGCCCCCAACGCCCCAAGTCCCCGTCTCATGTCTGTAGTCTAGCGCGGCGGCGCCGGTGGATTAAAGGCCCGGCCCGGTGGAAGGGGCGGCTTGAGCGTTTGTGCCACATGCACCATGGCCGCCACGCCCAGCACCGGCACGATCAGGTTCAGGATCGGAATGGTGCCCAGGAACACGATTACGATGCCGGTCAGCCAGAGCGTGCCCGAGTTGGCGCGCCGCCAGGCCTTGACCTCGGCCGGGCCGAGCCGCCGCAGCGCCACCAGCTCGTAGTACATGCGCCCGGTTAGCCAGCCGTTGACGGCGTAGAACAGCACCGCGCCCAGGCCGGCGATGAAAATCGCCGCGATATAGAGGGGCAGCATCACGAGGTTCAGCGCCACCACGGCCACCAGGAACACCACGCCCGTCCAGATGCCGGTCCACACCGGAATGCCGCGCGCCTTGCCCAACTGCGGATAGTGCCGGGCTTCGACGACGTCGGCGATATACTCGAGGAAGATCGAGATCACGATGCCGAAGCTCGCCGGGAACAGCATCAGCGCCAACACGATCACGCCGGCGCCGCTTGCCCAGATGATGGCTTCGTTGATCCACTTCCATTCGAAGGTGGCAAAGGATTTCAGCCCCCACCACGCCAGCACGGCGATGCCGACCTGAAGCACGAGGCTGACCAGCAACGACCACCAGATGAAGACTCGCAGCTTGGGATCGCCAAGCTGCTGCACCGCCAGCTCGAAGGCGCGGATCATTGTCTTCGGACCGCGGGGCTCCAGCCCCGCTCATGATCATGAGCGGACCTGGAGATCCGCGGTCCAATGAGCGTCATGGCTGCGGCCCCACCACGCCCGCAGCCTTCAGCTCGCCGATCTCCTTGGCCGAGAAGCCGCGCTGGCCCAGCACCTCCTCGGTGTGCTGGCCGCGCTTGGCGGCCGGGCCCTTGATGCTCTCCTTGGTGCGCGAGAAGCGCGGTGCGGGGGCGGGCTGCGGGAAGCCCGAGACGTCGACATAGGCGCCGCGGGCCTTGGCATGCGGATGCTGCGAGGCCTCCTTCATGGTGAGCACCGGCGCGAAGCAGATGTCGGTGCCTTCCATGATGGCGCACCACTCGTCGCGCGTCTTGGTGCGGAAGATCCCGGCCAGCCGGCTCTTGAGCTGGGCCCAAGCCTTGCGGTCCATCTGCGCCGGCAGGCTCTCTCCCTGCAGTCCGGTCTTCTCCAGCAGCTCGGCGTAGAACTGCGGCTCGATCGAGCCGATGCAGACGAACTTGCCGTCCTTGGTCTCGTAGGTGCCGTAGAAGTGGGCGCCGCCGTCGAGCATGTTGGTCTCGCGGTCTTCCGTGTTCCACAGACCCGCACCCGCCATGCCGTAGATGCCGCCCAGCAGCAGGGCGGCGCCGTCGACCATGGCGGCGTCGATCACCTGGCCCTTGCCCGAGCGCTGTGCCTCCAAAAGACCACAGACCATGCCGAAGGCCAGCAGCATGCCGCCGCCACCGAAGTCGCCGACCAGGTTGAGCGGCGGGGTCGGCTTGTCCTTGACGCCGATCGCATGCAGCGCGCCGGTGAGCGCAATATAGTTGATGTCATGGCCGGCCGCCTTGGCGAGCGGGCCTTCCTGGCCCCAGCCGGTCATGCGGCCGTACACCAGCCTGGGATTGCGGGCGAGGCAAACGTCCGGTCCCAGACCGAGGCGCTCGGCGACGCCCGGGCGGAACGGCTCGGTGATGCCGTCGGCCTTCTCGATCAGGCGAAGCACGACTTCGACGCCTTCCTTTTTCTGCAGGTCGACCGACACCGAGCGACGGCTCCTGTTGTGCACGGCGTACTTCGGGTCGGCCAGGCGATCCATGACATGCGCCTTGGTGCGGTCGACGCGGATCACGTCGGCGCCCATGTCGCCCAGCATCATCGAACACATCGGGCCGGGGCCGATGCCGGCCAGCTCGACGATCGTCAGCCCCGAAAGCGGACCTGCCATGGTTTCCCTCCTGCGGAATGCATCCAGTGCGGCAATCGTAGCCGATGGGTTCGGCGTTACAAAACCAGTCGCCCGGTCTAAAGTCCGCGCCGCAAAAAGGGTTGGAGGAAGCGGGATGGGCTGCGGCCGGATTTTCACGTCGCTCGCGCTGGCGTTCGCCCTGATCGGCAGCGTCATGATCGGCGGCGCCCTGGCCCAGCAGGCGACGACACCGCCCGCTGCGCCTGCCCCGCCGGCCGCCAAGGAGTACGAACCGCAGTTCCTGGTCGCGGGCTCGTGGTTCCACGGCGTTCATGGTCTTGCCTTCAACAAGGACGACCAGCTCTTTGCCGGCTCCGTGGTCGGCCAGACGATCTACCGCGTGCAGATCGATTCGGGCGAGGTCGACCGCTTCATCGGCGAGCCGATCGGCATGGCCGACGACATCGCCTTCGCCGAGGACGGCACCATGGCCTGGACGGCCTTCCTGCTCGGCAAGGTCTATATCCGCCGCCCCAACGGCAAGATCATCGAGGTCGCCAACGGCATGGGCGGACCGAATTCGCTGGCCTTCGGCAAGGACGGACGGCTGTTCGTTTCCGAGGTGTTCATCGGCGACGCGCTCTACGAGATAGATCTCAAGAACGTCGACAAGCCCGACTTCAAGCCGTTCCCGCGCACCGAGCTGCGCCGCATCGCCGAGAAGATGGGCGGCCTGAACGGCTTCGAGATCCACAAGGACGACGGCTTCCTCTATGGGCCGCTCTGGTTCAAGGGCCAGATCGTCAAGATCAACCTCGAGACCGGCGGCATCGAGGTGATCGCCGAGGGCTTCAAGATCCCGGCGGCGGCGAACATCGATCCGCAGAACCGCGACAACGTCTATGTCGTCGACACCGGCACCGGCGGCATCTGGAGCGTGAGCCTCACCAGCAAGGCCAAGAAGCTGGTGGCGTCGATGAAACCCGGTCTCGACAACCTCGCCTTCGATTCGCGCGGCCGGTTGTTCGTCAGCTCGATGACCGACAACGGCATCTACCTGGTCGACAAGCAGACCGGCGCGCACAAGACGATCGTCGAGGGCAAGCTCGCCATTCCCGCCGACCTCGCCGTCGTCTCGGAAAACGGCAAGGACACGGTGCATATCGCCGATGTCTTCAGCTATCGCACGGTCGACGGCCAGACCGGCGCCGTGCGCGACGTGATCCGCGTGCATGGCGAGACGCATGCCTATCCGCTCGGCATCTCGGTCGGGCCCCGGCACGTGCTGCTGACGAGCTGGTTCTCCAACACCGTCGAGAAGGTCGATCGCAGGTCCGGCAAGCTGGTGGCGAGCTTCGGTGAGTTCGCCGCGCCGGTCGATGCGCTGGAGACGGCCGACGGCACGATCTACGTCGCCGAGCTCGCGAGCTCGAACCTCGTCAAGGTCAGCGCTGACGGCAAGGAGCGCTCGATCGTCGCGAAGGAGCTGCGCGGGCCGGCGGCGATGGCCCGCGGCAAGGACGATCTGATCTACATGACCGAGCTTGCCGCCGGCGCGGTGAGCGAGATCAATGTCGCAACGGGCGCGCGCCGGGTCGTGGCCGACGGCCTCGCCGGTCCCGAGGGCATCGCGGTTGGCCCCGACGGACGCCTTTTCGTGGCCGAGGTCGGCCAGAAGCGCGTGGTCGCCATCGATCCCGCGAGCGGCGCCAAGACGGTGATCGCCTCCAACCTCGACATCGGCCTGCCGCCTTATCCAGGCGGACCGCCGGGACTGGTGCCGACCGGCGTCGCCGTCGGCGCGGGCGGGACCGTCTACGTCAGCTCCGACATCCGCAACGCGCTCTACAAGCTGACGCCGCCCGCGCCCTGAGGATCCGCATGCCAGGCATTCCCTTCATCAAGGAATTCAAGATCGACTACGGCACGGCAATGGAGGTGACGCCTCTGATCCGCCGCGTCGTCGCGCACAATCCCAACCCCTTCACCTTCAAGGGCACCGGCACCTACATCATCGGCCACGGCAAGGTGGCGGTGGTCGACCCGGGTCCCGACATGCCGGAGCATGTCGACGCCGTCCTGCGCGCCCTGCGTGGCGAGACGGTGACGCACATCCTGGTGACGCACACACATATGGACCATGTGCCGGCCACGCCGGCGCTCGCCAAGGCGACCGGCGCCAAGGTCTATTCCTTCGGGCCGCATCCCCGGCCCGAAAGCGACGAAACGCCGGAGCAGTTCGGCGATTTCTCCTTTGCACCCGACATCAAGCTGAACGACGGCGATGTCGTCCAGGGCGACGGCTGGAACGTCGAGGCGGTGCATACGCCCGGGCACATCTCCAACCATCTCTGCTTCGCGCTCAAGGAGGAGAAGGCGCTGCTGTCGGGCGATCATGTCATGGGCTGGTCGACGGCGGTGATCTCGCCGCCCGACGGCAACATGGCCGACTACTTTGCGAGCCTGCGCAAGCTCCTGCCGCGCGACGAGACGCTCTACATCCCGACGCACGGCGCGGAGATCCGCAATCCCAACCCGTTCGTGCAGTCCTACATCGAGCATCGCCTGGGCCGCGAGGCGCAGATCATGGCGCGGCTCAAGGACGGGCCGCAGACCATCCCGCAGATGGTCGCCAAGAACTATGCCGACACGCCGGCTCACCTGCACGCTGCGGCCGGCCGCTCGATGCTGGCTCACCTTATCCAGATGGTGAAGGACGGCCGCGTGAAGACCGACGACGGCAAGGCCGGGATCGACAGCGTCTATCGCCTTTAGGTCTGCTTCGGCTCGAAGCCCGGCACCCATTTCGCATGCTGCGGCAGGCCGTCGGCGATCTCGTGCCACGGCGCCTTCGATGCGGTGAAGACGTGCAGACGCGGCCGCACGCCGGGATCGTCGTCGAACAGTCCGGCCGGGATGCTGACCGTCGCGAGATAGGGCGCTTGCCCGGGAACCATCGAGCCGCAGGTCCGGCAGAACTTGCGCAAGCTGCCCGGCGAGGATTCATAGGTGCTGATGTTGTCCTCGCCAGCGAGCCAGCGGAACTTGTCCTTCTCGACGTGGACGTAGGTCGCGACGCTTGCCGCCGTGAGCTTGCGGCAATTCACGCAATGACAGTGGGTCATCGACCGCGCGGCTTCGATCTCGAACCGGACGCGGCCGCAGGCACAGCTCCCTTTGATCATCCGAGTCCCTCCGGTGCGGGCGAGCATCCTATGATAACGTCGGACCCGAAAGGAAACGCCCAATGGATATGAAACTCACCGGCAAAACGGTCCTCATCACCGGCGGCAGCCGCGGCATCGGCTTCGCCTGCGCCATGGCCTTCGCCAGCGAAGGCTGTGCCGTGCACATCGCCTCGCGCTCGAAGGAATCCCTCGAAGCGGCGCGGGACAAGATCCGCGCGCGGCACAACGTGCCGGTCGAGATCCATCCCGCCGATTTCTCCAAGGGCGACACGGTGCGCGCGGTGGTGGATGCGGTGGGCCATGCCGACATCCTGGTGAACAACGCGGGCGCCATCCCGCGTGGCGACATCTTCGCCATGACGGAGCCCAAGTGGCGGGAGTCCTGGGAGCTCAAGGTCTTCGGCTACATCAATGCCACCAGGGCCATGCTGGAGAAGATGTATGCCCGCAAGAAGGGCGCCATCGTCAATATCATCGGCCTCGCCGGCGAGAGCTATAACTACGACTACGTCACCGGCTCGATGGGCAATGCGAGCCTGATGGCCTTTACCCGCACCGTCGGCTCGAAGAGCGTCGATCACGGCGTGCGCGTCGTGGCCATCAACCCGCCGGCCACCCGCACCGACCGCATGCTCACCCTGCTGCGCGGCCAAGCCGAACAGAAGTTCGGCGATCCCGAGCGCTGGCCCGAGCTCACCAAGCACATGCCGTTCGGCCGCGCCGCCGAACCCGACGAGGTCGCCGACCTCGCCGTGTTCCTGGCGTCGGAGCGCGCGAGCTACATCAGCGGCGTGGTGATGACATTGGACGGCGGCCAGGCAGCGCGGCACTAGCGGGGCCTTCCTCCCCGGCGTGGCGATTCTCGAGCCCTCCGCAGACTGTTGACAAGTTGGAGCAAGAATCTCCCCAGCGACCGCCGCTCGGCGTTACTGTGACGAGACATGCTCGATTCCCGCGCCAACGCCTCGGCCCTGTTGCATTCGGTCTTCGGCTTCAACGCTTTCCGCCCCGGCCAGGAGGAGATCGTCGACGCCGTGCTGGCGGGCGAGAACGTGCTGGCGGTGATGCCGACCGGCAGCGGCAAGTCGCTGTGCTACCAGCTTCCCGCCATCGCCCGGCCCGGCCTGACCCTGGTCGTGTCGCCGTTGATCGCCTTGATGCGCGACCAGGTGCGGGCGCTCAGTGCGGCGGGCGTCGCCGCCGGCAGCCTGAATTCGAGCAACGAGCCCGCCGAGAACGCGCGCGTGATGGGCCTGCTGCGTCGCCGCGAGCTTCGCCTGCTCTATGTCGCGCCGGAGCGGCTGGCGCGGCCCGATACCGTCGAGATGCTGGCCGAAAGCGACGTGTCGATGATGGCGATCGACGAGGCCCATTGCGTCTCTCAATGGGGCCACGACTTCCGCCCCGAATACCTCAGCTTGGGCAGCGTCGCACGGCAGATCGGCGGTCGGCTGCAAATCCTCGCTTTCACCGCGACGGCCGACGCACCCACCCGCAACGACATCGTCGACAAGCTGTTCGGCGCGCCGCCGCGGGTCTTTGTCAGGAGCTTTGACCGACCGAACCTCAGGCTCGCCTTCAAGCCCAAGGAGCGCTCGTCGCGCCAGGTGCTTTCGTTCGTGCGCAGCCACGAGGCCGAGAGCGGCATCGTCTACTGCGCCTCGCGGCGCAAGGTCGAGGAGCTCGCCGACGCGCTGAAGGCCGCCGGCATCAACGCGCTGCCCTATCACGCCGGACTCGACAAGGCGGTGCGCGACGCCAACCAGGACACCTTCCAGCAGCAGGACGGCGTGGTGATGACCGCGACCGTCGCGTTCGGCATGGGCATCGACAAGCCGGACGTGCGATTCGTATGCCATGCCGACCTGCCGGCCAATGTCGAGGCCTACTATCAGGAGATCGGCCGCGCCGGGCGCGACGGGCTGCCCGCGGACACCCTCACTCTCTACAGCCTGGGTGACATGCAGCTGCGCCGGCTCCAGATCGAGCAAGGCGAGCAGCCCGACGAGCGCAAGCGCATCGAGCGCCAGCGTCTCGGCGCCCTGCTGGCGCTGGCCGAGGCGCCGCGCTGCCGGCGCCAGACGCTGCTCGCCTATTTCGGCGAAGCCTCGCAGCCCTGCGGCAACTGCGATCTCTGCCAGGAAGGAGTCGAGCTCTTCGACGGCACGATCGAAGCACAGAAGGCGATGTCGGCCATCGTCCGCACGGGCGAGCGTTTCGGCATGGAGCATCTGGTGTCGCTGTTGCTGGGCGAGCGCACAGAGAACATCCTGAAGTTCGATCACGACCGCCTGCCGACCTTCGGCGTCGGCGCCAACCGCAAGGCCGGCGAATGGCGGTCGATCTTCCGCCAGCTCTCGGCCACCGGCCTGATCGCCCAGGACCTGATGGAGCATGGCCGCTGGTGGGTGACCGACGAAGGCTGGCAGGTGCTGAAGGGCAAGGCGACGATCGAGCTGCGCAAGGACACCGCGGCAGGCGCTGCGGGCAAGGGCTCGAAGCGAGACCGCAAGGTGGCGGCGGCATCGGCCGTCGTCGGCGAGGCCGACTCCGCCCTGTTCGAAGCGTTGAAGGCGCTACGCACCACGCTCGCCCAGGAACAGAAGGTGCCGGCCTACGTCGTGTTCTCCGACCGGACCCTGGCGGAGCTTGCCGCCCACCGCCCGACCAGCGCCCGCGCCTTCCGTGAGATCCACGGCGTCGGCGACGCCAAGCTGGAGCGCTACGGCGCGGCCTTCCTGCAAGTCGTCCAAAGTCACGCCCGCTGAGGCGGATTCGGCCGGATTTCCAGCCGGGTGCATCGTGCCCCGGCGCCATCCGGCGTGCCGGAACCGCGACACAACCGCCGCGTTATGACTGGCGCGCCGCGGAGCCTGCCGCGCCGCTATGCCCATGGATCGGGCACTGAGGTGTTGGAGAGGACGATGAGCGGGGCGATGCCCAAAGCCCGCACTGGTGTGCCGGGTCTCGACGATATCCTGGCCGGCGGCCTGACCGCGGGTCGCATCTTCCTTCTGGAAGGCACACCCGGTACGGGCAAGACCACCATGGCGCTGAGCTTCCTGCTCGAGGGCGCCAAGGTCGGCGAACGCGGCCTCTACATAACCCTGTCCGAGACGGCGGAAGAGTTGCGCGCCGGTGCCCAATCGCATGGCTGGGAACTGGGTGACAAGATCACGATCTTCGAGGTCGTGCCGCCCGAGAGCGTGCTCGATGCGGATCAACAGCAGAGCCTGCTCTACACGTCGGACCTGGAGCTGGGCGAGACCACCAGGGTCATATTCGACGCCGTCGAGCGAACCAGGGCCTCACGCGTGGTCGTCGATTCCCTGTCGGAAATCCGCCTGCTGGCCCAGAGCTCGCTGCGCTATCGGCGCCAGATCCTGGCCTTGAAGCACTACTTCGCTCGTCATGGATCGACCGTTCTTCTGCTCGATGACATGACGGCCGACACGACCGACAAGACCGTGCACAGTGTCGCCGCCGGCGTCATCAGGCTCGAGGAGATGACGCCCGACTACGGCGCGGAGCGTCGCCGGTTGCGCGTCATCAAGTATCGAGCCCAGCCATTCCGCGGCGGCTTCCACGATTTCATCATCCGGCTGGGCGGCGCCCATGTCTTTCCGCGCCTGGTCGCGGCCGAGCATCGCCGTGACTTCGTGCGTGGATTCCTGAAATCCGGCATAGCCGGTCTCGATACGTTGCTGGGTGGCGGCATCGAAGGGGGCTCGAGCACCCTGCTGCTCGGCCCGGCCGGCTCCGGCAAGAGCCTGATCAGCCTGCAGTTCATCGACCGGGCAATCCGCGATGGCGGCAAGGCCGTCATGTTCGTGTTCGACGAAGAGCTCGGCCTCCTGTTCGATCGCGCCAAGCCGTTGGGCTTCGATCTCGCCGCGCTGCGGGCCGGCGGGCGGCTTTCGATCAACCAGCTCGACGCAGCCGAGCTGTCGCCCGGCGAGTTCTCGCAGCGGGTCCGCGACAGCATGCGCGATCCCGACGTCAGGATGGTCGTGATCGACAGCCTCAACGGCTATCAAGCGGCCATGCCGCAGGAGAACTCGCTGATCCTGCACATGCACGAACTGCTCCAGTACTGCAATCGCCAGGGCGTTTCGACGTTCCTCACCGTGGCCCAGCACGGCCTGATGGGCGAGATGAAGACGCCGGTCGACGTCACCTATCTCGCCGATTCGGTGATCCTGTTGCGCTTCTTCGAGGCCGAGGGTGCCGTCCGGCGCGCCATCTCCGTCATCAAGAAGCGGACCGGCAAGCATGAGGACACGATCCGCGAGTTCTGGATCGATGACGGTCTTCATGTCGGAGAGCCGCTGTCGCAGTTCCATGGCGTGCTGCGCGGCACGCCGATATTGCCCGGCGATCGCGCCCCCGCCCGGTCGGGCCTGCGCGAGTGACCGTCACCATCCCTCACCAACCGCTCCGCGCTCTCGTGCTGGCGCCGCGTGGGCGCGATTCCATGGTCGCCATCTCGCTGATCCAGCAGGCGGGTGTGCAAAGTCGTGCCTGCCGGGACACCACAGACCTGATCGAGGCCCTGAACGACGATACGGCCTTCGTCCTGATCACCGAGGAGGCCATCCGCAACGCCGACCTCAAGCCCACGATGGCGTGGCTGGCGGACCAGCCGGCATGGTCCGACTTGCCGTTCGTTCTGGTGACCGACCACGGCGGTGGGCCCGAACGCAACCCCATCGCGGCGCGCTGGCTGGAAACGCTGGGCAACGTCTCCTTCATCGAGCGGCCGTTCCATCCCACCACTCTGGTCAGCCTGGTGCGGGCGACCGTCAAGGGACGCCGTCGCCAATTCGAGATGCGCTCGTTGCTCGAGGACTTGCGGCAGGGCGAGCTCCGCCTGCAGCAGCGCGTCGAGGAGCGCACCGCGCAGCTTCAGCATGCTCATGACGAGCTGCTGGCGCACATCGCCGAGCGGGCGCGCAGCGAGGAGCAGATCCGCCAGCTTCAGAAACTGGAATCGATCGGCCAGCTCACCGGCGGCGTGGCGCACGACTTCAACAATTTGCTGACGGCGGTGCTGGGCAACCTGGAGCTGCTGCGCAAGCGCCTGCCGCCCAACCCGGCGACCGATCGACTGCTCGACGGCGCCACCCAGGCTGCCCAGCGCGGCGCTGCCCTGACCCAGCGCCTGCTGGCCTTCGCCCGGCGCCAGGCATTGCAGCCCAAGCCGACCGATCTCGCGGAACTCGTGCGCAGCATGGGCGACCTGCTGCGCCGTTCGCTCGGTCCGACCATCGCCATCGAGTTCGATCTGCCGGCAGGGCTGCCGCCAGCCGTGGCGGACCAGAACCAGGTCGAACTCGCCTTGCTAAATCTCGCGGTGAATGCCCGCGATGCCATGCCGGATGGCGGTAACCTGGCTATCGCGCTCGCAGTGGAACAAGTGCGGGCAGGGGACGATCTCATGCCGGGCGAGTATGTGCGCCTTTGCGTATCGGACAGTGGTTGCGGCATGGATGCTGAGACGCTGAGCCGCGCCATCGAGCCGTTCTTCTCGACCAAGGAGGTCGGCAAGGGTACGGGCCTCGGCCTGTCGATGATCCACGGATTGGCGCTGCAGCTCAAAGGCGCCTTGCGGCTCTACAGCGACCCGGGCCGCGGCACGCGCGCCGAGCTGTGGTTGCCGGTCGCCGACGGCAAGGCGGCGCCGGCCGCCGCCGATACCGAGGTCGGCACACAGCGGGCCAAGCGCCGCTTGACGCTACTGTTCGTCGACGATGATTTTCTCATCAGCCTCAGCACCGCCGCACTGCTCGAGGATCTCGGGCACGACGTGATCAAGGCCTCGTCGGGCGCTGCCGCGCTCGAGGTGCTGGAGAGCGGCAAGCCGGTCGACCTCATGATCACCGACTACGCCATGCCCGGCATGACAGGGCTGCAACTCGCCGAGGCAGCGCGCCGACTGCGCCCCGGCCTGCCGATCCTGCTGGCGACCGGCTACGCCGACCTGCCGGCGCGCGGCAAGGTGGAGCTGCCGCGACTCTCGAAACCCTATCGGCAGAAGCAGCTCGCCGAGCGGATCGCCGCCCTAGCCGGCTAGCGGCCGGCTGATCGGGATCATGCCGCGCACGCGCCCGTCGCGCAGCCACAGGCCGGCCCACAGCAGCAGGCCGAGATACACGCCGAACAGCGTGTGGGTGAACAGCGGATCACCCAGCCTGAGATGGCTTGCGATGGCGCCGCCCATCAGGCCGGTCAATAGCACGGCGCCCCAGAGCGACGTGCGCGGCCAGGCGTAGAGGGCGGTGCAGACCAGGGTCACGACGCCCAGGAAGCGGGCGAATGAATCGCTGGTCGGGTAGCCGAGCTCGCGCAGGCTGTCGGTGACCGGTTGGATCGGCACCAGCTTGATCGCGCCATCGACCGTCAGGAACAGGATGACCAGGCCGCTCATGATGCGGCCGGCCCACAGGGCGCCTTTCGACGTCATCGCTCAGGCCTTCTTGGTGGTCGCGCCGACCGACCATCGGACGCCGAACGGGTCCCGGAACTGGCCGTAGCGGTCACCCCAGAACATGTCGGTGACGGGCATCAGCGGCTCCGCACCGGCATCGACGGCGCGCTTCCACCAGGCGTCGGCGTCGTCGACCTGCAGGTGCAAGGTGTAGCCGCCCTGGGTTTCCAGCGGATGGCCGTGATCGGGAAAGGCGTCGGCCAGCATCAGCGAGCCGCCGTTGACCACGAGATGGATGTGCATGTACCGGCCCTTTTCATCGGGCGGCATGCGCATCACCTCGGTGGCGGCGAGCGCCTTTGCGTAGAAGGCGGCAGCCTTGGCGGCATTGCTGACGCCAAGATAGGGCGCGACGCCGCCGAGAATCGGGGGAGGGGCTTCAGTCATGTGATCTCCGTTCAGTGGGGCTGATGGCTTGCCCTAGGACGAACGGGGCCGGACCACGCCGACACGCAGCCGAGATTTTTTGCTTACGCGCTTTCGCGCTCGAGGTGGTCGAGGTGCTGCCGGATGTGCGCCGCCTCGGCAGGGCTGTTGGCCAGCGCGATGGCCCGGTCGAAGGCGGCGCGGGCGTCGGCTCGGCGGTCTAGCTGCTGCAGCAGGGCTCCCCTCACGCCGTGGAAGTAGAAGTAGCTCGCGAGCCTCGCGCTCAGGGGCTCTATCATGGCGAGCGCCGCGGCCGGTCCGCGCACCTTGCTGACCGCCACGGCACGATTGAGGGTGACCACGGGCGAGGGCTGCAGGCGCTCGAGGTTGGCGTAGAGCAGATCGATCTGGGCCCAGTCGGTATCCTCGAACCGCTTGGCCCGGGCGTGCAGCGCGGCGATGGCGGCCTGCACCTGGTAGGGCCCGGGTCGGCGATGGCGCATCGCCTTGTCGATCAACGCCAATCCCTCGGCGATGCGCTTGTTGCTCCACCGGCTGCGGTCCTGATGCTCGAGCAGGATTATGCCGCCCTGCTCGTCGAAGCGCGCCGGCGCGCGTGCCTGCTGCAGCAGCATCAGGGCGGCCAAGCCCATCACTTCCGGGTCCTGCGGGAAGACGCGCAGCAGCAGCCGGACCAGCCAGATCCCTTCCTCGGCCAGCGAGCCTCGCGTCGTCGCCTCGTCGCCGCGGGCCGCATAGCCCTCATTGAACACCAGGTACATCATCGCCGAAACGGTGGCCAGGCGCTCGGCGCGCTCGGCCGCGCTGGGCGTCTCGAACGCCACGCCGGCATCGCCGATGCGCGCCTTGGCGCGGGTGATGCGCTGCTCCATCGCCGCCTCGCTCACCAGGAAAGCGCGGGCAATCTGCTTGACCGACAGGCCGCAGACGATGCGCAGCGCCAGGGCGATCTGCTGGGTGGCCGGGAGGCCCGGATGACAGCAGATGAACAGCAGGCGCAGTATGTCGTCGCGATAGTGCTGGCCGTCGAGCCGATCGGCGAGTTCGTTCTCGGCATCCTCGAGATCGGAGATGGCCGCCTCGTCGGGCAGTGCCACCTGCTTGGCGCGGCGGCGCACGTCGTCCATCGCCGCATTGCGCCCGACGAAGATCAGCCAGGCCGCGGCGTCGCGCGGCGGGCCGTTCTGCGGCCACGTCTTGAGCGCCCGCAGGCAGGCTTCCTGGAACGCTTCCTCGGCCGTATCGAGATCGCGGAAATAGCGCAGCAGCGCGCCCATCGCCTGCGGCCGGGCGGCGGTCAGGACCGCATCGATCCAGCCGATATCGTTCATGCCGCGGGCTGGCGCTTTTCGGCCAGGCGGTGGTCGTGCAATTGCGCCACGGGCCGGATCTCGTAGCTGCCCGTACCCGGATTGGCCCTGGCGAGATCCTTGGCGGCGTCGATCGCCGACTCCAGGGAGGCGCAGTCGACGATATAGAAGCCGAGCAACTGTTCCTTGGTCTCGGCGAACGGACCGTCGATGACCAATTCCTCGCGCCCCTTGCGCAGCGTCGTGGCGGCCGTGGTCGGCAGCAGGCGGGCGACCGGGCCCAGCCGGCCCTGCCCGGCGAGCTTGTCCTGCACGGCCATCAGCCGGGACATGGTCTCGGCATGATACTCCTTGGACCAGGAGCCGACCGCGTCCTCGGAGTTGTAGCAAAGGATCGCATAGAGCATGGATGGTTCCTCGATATTTCCCAGGACGAACGGGTGGGGCGGAATCCGACAGGTCGCGCGCGAGAAATTTGAGCCTACTCGTCGGAGGCGATCGGGTTGGCGAAAAGCGTGCCTGCCCTCAGGATGCGGTAGCGGCCGTCGCGGATCTCGGCGGCGGTGACTATGCCGGTGCGGGCGCTGCCGCCATCGAGGCCCAGCCGATCGCCCTCGAACAGGTGCGGGTCGTCCATGCCGCTGATGGCGCGGTGCTTGTCGGGCGGCGTGTGACCGTGCACCACCAGCGTACCCTTGAAGCCCTCTTTCCAGTCGAGGAAGCCGTGGTTGATCCAGGCCCAGCGCGCCTCGGTGAAGATGGTCCACGGCCGGGTCAGAAATTCGTCGGGGTCGGCGTGGGGATCGAGCCCGCCGTGGACGAAGAGCGCGTTGCCGAGCCGCACGTGGCTGCGCATGCTCCACAGGCAGTGGACGACGTCGTCGCCCAGCGCGGCCTCGAGCAATGCCTGATCGGGCTTGGCGGCGGCGCGCCCGGCGCGTGCGCGCATCTGCTCGACGAGTGCAGTGCCGCCCATGCGCTTGGAAAGCCACATCGTCTCGGCCTTGTGCGCGTGCGGCCCGCCGATGACGGCGAGCATCATCATGATCTCGTGATTGCCCATCAGCCGATCGACATGGTCGACGCCGTGGACCTCGGCGCTACGCGCCCACTGCTCGAGCACGCCGATCCCGTCGGGCCCACGATCGATCATGTCGCCGAGGTAGATCAGGCGGCGCCTGCCGCTTGCTTCGCTGGCGAGCCGGCCGATGGTGCCGAGGAGCGCGCGCAATTCGGCGGCGCAGCCATGCACGTCGCCGATCGCAAACACGACCTCGCCACCCAGTGCGAACGGGGCGGGTTTCCAGTCCGAGATTTCGATGGGCAGCGCGACGGCGGTATCCATGCCTGGAATGCTAGCCCTATCCGGCGCGGCGCTCCACTTCGGCCAGCGGGCGGCGCTCGAACTCCTCCTTGATGGTCCGGTTGAGGTCGAAGCGGGTCGCCGTCGCGTCGGGACGCGACACCCAGACCTGGGCGGCGAGAGTGTAGTTGCCGTCGCCCAGCGCCTCGACGCCGACATCACCCAAACGCAGCACGCGCTCGTCGCGCTCGATCAGTTCGCGCAGGCGGGCGATGGCGGCGCCCACGTCCTCGTTGGCCGGGCGCTGGAAGCGCAGGTCGAGGCGGGTCGTATCGTTGCGGGTCGGTACGCGCACGATCTCGCCCCACAGCTTGCCGTTGGGGACGACGATGCGCGCGTTGTCGTCGCCGTCGATCTCCGTGAAGAACAGGTTGATCTCGCAGACCGTGCCGCCGACATTCAGGACCTCGACGCGGTCTCCGACATGGAAGGGCCGGAACAGGACCAGCATGATGCCGGCCGCGAGATTGCTGAGGGTGCCTTGCAGAGCAAGCCCTATGGCGATGCCGAGCGCGCCGAGTACGGCCACGAAGCTGGTGGTGGCGATGCCGAAGGTCGTGAGAACCGCCACGAAGGTGAAGACCAGCGCGGTGTAGCGGGCGCCGTTGGCAAGGAACAGCGCCACCGTCCGGTCGATGCGCGGCGAGCGGTGCAGCAGCCGGACGACCGCGCGATAGACCAAGCGGGACGCCATCCATCCCGCGACCAGGATGATGACGGCACCGACCACGCGCAGGCCGTAGGTCGTGACCAGCGCCACCGCCGTGTTGGCCGCGCTCGTCCATTGCGCTGTGAGATCCATGAGAGCAACAACGCACCGTGCGGCGGCGCGGTTGCCCTAGCTAAGCTGGAGGATGATGGGTCCAGCGGGGATCAGCTGGACCCTCCTTGCCTGCTGCAACACGCATCCCCGGTGCGCGCGAATGAGATGAGATGGACCCGCAGGCGGCTCCATCTCATCTCATTCCGCTCTGGCTATCCCGCCTTGTCGTTGTCGCGGATGAAGTCGCGTACGCGCGGCATGATCTGCTCGCGCCACTTGCGGCCGTTGAAGATGCCGTAGTGGCCGACGCGCGGCTGCTCCCAGTGCACGTGGCGCGCGCCGGGGATGTTGGGCGTGAGTGCGTGCGCGGCCTTGGTCTGGCCGACGCCGGAAATGTCGTCGAGCTCGCCCTCGACCGTCATAAGGGCGGTCTCGATGGCCGAAGGCTCGATCTTGCGGCCGCGGCTCACCCAAACGCCGCGCGGCAGCTGGTGCTCCTTGAACACGACCTGAATGGTCTGCAGGTAGAACTCGGCGGTGAGGTCCATCACCGCGAGATACTCGTCGTAGAAGGCGCGATGGGAGTCGGCTGAATCGTCGTCGCCTTTGATCAGGTGCTCGAACTGACGCATGTGGGCGTTGATGTGCCTGTCGAGATTCATGCTGATGAAGGAGGTGAGCTGCAGGAAGCCCGGATAGACCCGGCGCATGGCGCCCGGATAGTTGAAGGGCACCGTCGAGATGACGTTCTGGCGGAACCACATCATCGAGTTGCGCATCGCCAGATCGTTGGGCGTGGTCGGGCTGACACGCGTGTCGATCGGGCCTCCCATCAGGGTGAACGACCTGGCTTGGCGCGGGTCCTTGTCGGCGGCCATCAGCGAGGCTGCCGCCAGGACCGGCACCGAAGGCTGGCAGACCGCGATGACATGGACATCCGGCCCGAGATAGCGGCAGAAGTCGATGATGTAGTCGACGTAGTCGTCGAGGTCGAAGTTGCCGTGGGCGAGCGGTACTTCGCGCGCATCCGTCCAATCGGTGATGTGCACGTCGTGCTCGGGCAGCAGCGCCTCGACCGTGCCACGCAGGAGCGTCGCGAAATGGCCGCTCATCGGTGCCACCACCAGCACCTTGGGATCGAGACGCGTGGTATCGCGACGAAACCGCAGGAGCTGGCAGAACGGCTTGCGCAGCAGGATCTCTTCGTTGACCGCAACGATCTCGTTGCCGATCTGCGTGGTCCGGAGGCCGAACTCAGGCTTGGCATAATTCTGCGTCAGGCGCGCCACGATCTCCGCGCCGGCGGCCATCGACTTGCCGAACCAGGTGTCGGTGAGCGGGTTGTAGGGGCTGGAGTAGGCCTGCTCCAGCGCGTTGGCCCAAAGACGGACGGGCATGGCGAGCTGGCGCTGGAACTCGTACGCGGCGTAGAGCATAGGGCGCGGATTGTACGCTGCGCCGGGGCCTTGTCACTCCAATAGTGCGGTGCACAAATTGGTATATTTCAATGACTTAACTGTGACCGGGTCACAGCAACTTGCCCACAGCGGCCGCGATCTGCTCGGCTTTCGAGTCGTGGGTGAAGTGGGTCACGAAGCGGCCGTTGCGATCGAGCAGGTAAACGATCGAAGAATGGTCCATCAGGTACGGGCCGCCATCCTTCCCCGGCACCTTCTGGAAGTAGACGCGATAGGCGCGCGCGACGTCGGCGATCTGCTGTGGCGTTCCGGTGAGCCCGATGAAGGTCGGCCCGAAATTGGGGACGTAGCCCTTCAGCAGCTGAGGCGTGTCGCGCTCGGGATCGACGGTGATGAAGACCAGGTTCACCTTCTTCGTTGCGTCCGGTCCCAGCTTCTCGACGGCGTTCTCCATCAGCAGCAACGAGGTCGGGCAGACATCGGGACAATAGGTGAAACCGAAGTAGATCAGGGTCGGCTTGCCCTTGATGCTGTCGCTGGTGACGGTGCGGCCGTCCTGGTCGGTAAGGGCGAACGGCCCGCCGATCGCCGGCTTGCCGCCTTGGTACGCATCCCAGCCGATCCATACGGCAGCGGCGGCCAGGGCGGCGATCCAGACGCCCAGCAGCGCCTTCATCGTACGTGACATGGGCGGAACATGGGCCGGGCCGGGCGGCTCGACAAGCCGGGCGGCTGGTCGCACAAGGGGAATTGATGAGCACCGATCTGGTCCGGTTGGCGTGCGCCGCCGACTACGCCGCCCGTCAGCACGTCGCGCAGCGGCGCAAGGGCGAGCGCGGCGAGCCCTACGTCAACCACCTCACCGAGGTCGCGGCACTGCTTGCCGAGGCGACCGACGGCAGTGACGTCGTCCTGCTGATGGGCGGCCTC
Organism: Pseudomonadota bacterium; assembly: GCA_023386865.1. Classification (GTDB taxonomy): domain Bacteria; phylum Pseudomonadota; class Alphaproteobacteria; order Reyranellales; family Reyranellaceae; genus Reyranella. The sequence goes on along the minus strand of JAEWIV010000538.1, from coordinate 9,374 downwards.
CTGCACGACACGCTGGAGGATACCGACGCCACTTACGAGGACCTCGTCGAGCGCTTCGGGCCCGAGGTGGCGAAGTTGGTCGCCGAGGTGACCGACGACAAGTCGCTGCCCAAGGAGGAACGCAAGCGTCTGCAGATCGAGAAGACTCCGGCCAAGTCGCGGCGTGCCAAACTGCTGAAGCTCGCCGACAAGACCTCCAACTTGCGCAGCCTGGTGACGAATCCGCCGAGCGGCTGGCCGCTGGAGAGGCTGCGCGACTATGTCGTGTGGGCGCACGATGTCGTACGCTCCTGCCGTGGATTGAATCCGCGGCTCGAGGCGGCGTTCGACGCGGCCTGCGAGGAAGCGAGCCGGCGCTACGGCCGTCGAGAAGGGGGCTGAGAGGAAACGCGATGTTCTACGATGCCGCCAAGCGCGACCATGGCCTGCCGCAAGATCCGCTGAAGTCGCTGATCGTGCCGCGGCCGATCGGCTGGATCTCGACCGTCGACCGCCAGGGCCGCGTCAATCTTGCGCCCTACAGCTTCTACAACGCCGTCGGCGAGTTTCCGCCCATGGTCTACTTCGCCATCACCGGCACCTATGGCAGCACGCCCACCAAGCACAGCCGGATGAACGCCGAGGCGACCGGCGAGTTCGTGGTCAACATGGTGAGCGAGGCGCTGAAGGAGCAGATGAACGTCACACCACCATGGTCGAGTTCGGCGTGGACGAGCTGAAGCTTGCGGGCCTCACGCCCGCACCCAGCACCCTGGTGAAACCGCCGCGGGTGAAGGAATCGCCGGTGGCGCTGGAGTGCAAGTACTGGCGCACCATCGAGCTGCCGACCGAGAAGGGCCACGAAACCAAGCGCGGCTCGGTCGTGTTCGGCCAGGTGGTGGGGGTTCACATCGACGACGGCATCATCAAGGACGGCCGCATCGACACGCTGGCCTTCAGGCCGGTGGCGCGGCTGGGCTACAGCGAATACACCACCACCGACAATGTCTGGCGCATGCGGCGCCCCGACGATCCCAAGTAGCGGTGACCTCTTCGTCTTCTCCCGTAAGACGGGGGAGGACTAAGAAGCGCGCACCACCGGCGCCACTGAGCGGGCGATCGCGAGCAGCCGCTTGTCGGCCATGGCCTCGCCCATCAGCATGAAGCCGACCGGCAGCTCGCCCGCCGCATGGCAGGGCAGGCTGACGGCGCAGCGGTCGAGGAAGTTGCCGACCGTCGTGTTCCGCAGCAGCAGCAGGTTCTTCCTGCTGAAGCCGTCGGGCGTCGAGATCTCGTCGATGGTCGGGGCGGTGATGGCGCAGGTCGGCATGACGACGGCGTCGTAGTTCGACGTGACGGCCGAGACGCGCTTCTGCAGGTCGGCGCGGGCGGCCAGCAGGTCGATGTAGTCGGCCGCGCCCATGTCCTTGCCGCGCATGATACGCGGATAGACGAGCTGGTCGTACTCCTTGCCGCGGCGCTCGATCAGCATGCGATGCCAGGCATAGGCCTCGCAGGCGGCGAACCCGCCCTTGGCGTTGACGGCGGGCAGCTCGGTGAGCTCGGGCAGGTCGATCTTCTCGATCCTCACGCCGACGCCCGACAGCGTCTTCAGCGCCCGCTCGAAAGCCGCGGCGACCACCGGCTCGAGGTCGTCCATCACGAAGTGCATGGGGACGGCGAAGCGCAGGCCCGCCAGCGGAGCGGAGGCGGGGACGGCGATCGGCTCGCCCGCGAACACGGCATCGACGATGGCGCAGCATTCCACCGAATTGGCCAGTGGACCTATCGAATCGAGCGATGTGGACAGCGGTACCACGCCATCGATCGGCACGCGCCGCGCCGTCGGCTTGAAGCCCACGATGCCGCAGACGGCGGCGGGGATGCGGACCGAGCCGCCGGTGTCGGTCCCCAGCGCCGCTGCTGCCATGCCGTCGGCCACCGACACGGCTGCGCCGGATGAGGAGCCTCCCGGCACGCGCCTGCGGTCGGCCGGGTTGCCCGGCGTGCCGTAGTGCGGATTGAAGCCGACGCCCGAGAAGGCGAACTCGCTCATGTTGGTGCTGCCGACGATCACCGCCCCGGCCGCGCGAAGGCGGGCGACCACGGGCGCGTCGGCCTTGGCCGGCGGCGCGTCGTCGAGGGCCTTGGATCCCGCGAGCGTCGTCTCGCCCGCGACGTCGCACAGATTCTTGATCGAGACCGGGATGCCGGCGAGCGGCGAGGGCACGAGGCCGGCGCTGCGCTGGCCGTCGCTGGCGTCGGCCGCGGCCAGCGCCTGGTCGCGCCAGACCTTGATGAAAGCGCGGCCGCCTTCGCCCTTGGGATCGGCGATGCGGGCAAGCGCCTGCTCGGTGAGCTTGCGCGAGGTGGTGCGGCCGGCCGTGAGATCCGCGGCCAGTTGCAGGATCGTCGGGTTCACTTGCTTCCGCTCACTTGGCGCGATTCTTCACGAGATCGTCGACCACGGCGGGATCGGCAAGAGTCGACGTATCGCCGAGGTTGCTGAAGTCGTTCTCGGCGATCTTGCGCAGGATACGGCGCATGATCTTGCCCGAGCGCGTCTTGGGCAGCCCCGGTGCCCACTGGATGACGTCGGGCGTGGCGATCGGCCCGATCTCCTTGCGCACCCAGGCGACCAGCTCCTTGCGCAGATCCTCGGAGGATTGCTGCCCGGCCTTGAGCGTCACGTAGGCGTAGATGCCCTGGCCCTTGATGTCGTGCGGGAAGCCGACGACCGCGGCCTCGGCCACCTTCACGTTGCCGACCAGAGCGCTTTCGACCTCGGCAGTGCCGATGCGATGGCCCGACACGTTGATCACGTCGTCGACGCGGCCGGTGATCCAGTAGTAGCCGTCCTCGTCGCGGCGTGCGCCGTCGCCCGTGAAGTACTTGCCGGGATAGGTCTTGAAGTAGGTGTCGATGAAGCGCTGGTGGTCGCCGTAGACCGTGCGCATCTGGCCGGGCCAGGAATTGATCAGGCAGAGATTGCCGGTCGCTGCGCCCGAGAGTTCCTTGCCCTCGGCATCGACCATCACCGGCTGCACGCCGAAGAACGGTCGCGTCGCCGAGCCGGGCTTGAGCTTCGTCGCACCGGGCAGCGGCGTAATGAGAATGCCGCCGGTTTCGGTCTGCCACCAGGTGTCGACGATCGGGCAACGGCTGTCGCCGACGACGCGGTAGTACCAAAGCCACGCCTCGGGATTGATCGGCTCGCCGACCGAGCCCAGCAGGCGCAGGCTCTTGCGCGTCGCCTTCTTCACCGGCGCCTCGCCCTCGCGCATCAGGGCGCGGATGGCCGTCGGCGCAGTGTAGAAGATGTTGACCTTGTGCTTGTCGATCACCTGCCAGAACCGGCTGGAATCGGGATAGTTCGGCACGCCCTCGAACATCAGCGTCGTGGCGCCGTTGGCCAGCGGTCCATAGACGATGTAGCTGTGGCCGGTCACCCAGCCGACGTCGGCGGTGCACCAATAGACGTCGCCGTCGTGATAGTCGAAGACGTAGTGGTGGGTCATCGACGCGAAGACGATGTAGCCCCCGGTCGTATGCAGCACGCCCTTGGGCTTTCCGGTCGAGCCCGAGGTGTAGAGGATGAACAGCGGATCCTCGGCACCCATCGGCTCGGGCTTGCAGTCGGTTGCTACCTTGGCCGCGATCTCGTGCCACCATACGTCGCGACCGGCGTCCCAGGCGATCTTGCCGCCGGTGTGGCGCACCACCAGCACCTTCTTCACCCCCGGCGCCTTCTTCAGCGCTTCGTCGGTGTTGGTCTTGAGAGGCACCGGCTTGCCGCCGCGCAGGCCCTCGTCGGCCGTGATGACGATGTTGCTGTCGCAGTCGACGATGCGGTTGGCGAGGCTGTCGGGCGAGAAGCCGCCGAACACCACCGAGTGGATCGCACCGATGCGCGTGCAGGCCAGCATCGCGTAGGCGGCCTCCGGGATCATCGGCAGGTAGATGGTGACGCGATCGCCCTTCTTGACGCCGAGCTCCTTGAGCGCGTTGGCCATGCGGCAGACTTCGGCATGCAGTTCGCGATAGGTGATGTGCTTGGACTTCGACGGATCGTCGCCTTCCCAGATGATCGCCGTCTGGTCGGCGCGCTTGGCGAGGTGCCGGTCCACGCAGTTTGCCGACACGTTCAGCACGCCGTCATGGTACCAGCGGATGCGGACGTTGCCGGTGTAGTCGACGTCGCGCACCGCGTCGTCGCCATAGGGCTTGATCCAGTCGATGCGCTTGCCGTGCTCGCCCCAGAACCTGGCAGGATCCTTGATCGAGGCTTCGTACATCGCCTTGTACTTGGCGTCGTCGACATAGGCGCGCTTGGCCCAGTCGGCGCTGACGTCGATCAGTTCATCGGCCATGGTTCCCTCCCGTGGCTTCAGCCGCGAATCCAGCGGGTTTTAGCCCGCTCCCGCCGGCTTCGGCAATTCGACTTTGGTGCCCCGATCTAGTCGTGAAACCAGGTCGTGAAGTCCTTGATCGGCGCGCGCTCGGTGATGAGGTTGTTGGGCACCGCGTCGGGATCGGCATAGCCGAGCGCGAGGCCGCAGATCACGACCTCGTCGTCGGGCACGTTCAGCTCGCGGCGCACGACATGCTGGTAGCGGCTGAACGCGGCCTGCGGGCAGGTGTGCAGACCCTTCTCGCGCGCCAGCAGCATCAGCTGGTCGAGGAAGATGCCGCAGTCGATCCACTGGCCGTTGCCCATGCGTCGCTCGACGCAGAGGATCATGCCGACCGGCGCGTCGAAGAAATCGTAGTTCTTGCGGAACTGTTTCAACATGCCCGCGGCATCGCCGCGCGGCACGCCCAGCAGGGTGTAGAGCTGCTTGCCGACGAGCTTGCGGCGCGCATCGTAGACTGGCGTGAACTCCTTGGGATAGACGTTGTATTCGGCGCCAGGCCCGTTGTCGCCGTCGTCCATCGCCTTGAGGATCGCCGCCGACAGGCGCTGCCGCGCCTTGCCCGCGGTGACATAGAGCTTCCACGGCTGCAGGTTGCCGTTCGACGCTGCGCGGCTCGCGGTGGAGATGATCCATTCGATGTCGGCCTGCGGCACGGGATCGGGCTTGAACACGCGCATCGAGCGGCGGGAGTTGATGGCTTCTGACACGCGCATGAAAGATCAGCTCCGATTGAGATGGCGGCGCAGGAACTCGAACAGCTTACGCCGGGTCTGCGCGTTCTGCTGTTCCGTGAAGAAGTGCGTACCGCCTGGCACGATGAAGGTCTCGACCTCCTTGCCATGGCTCGCCAGCGCCTCGGCCATGGCCCGCGCTTGCTCGACCGGCACGTTCTCGTCGCGGTCGCCATGGACCAGCAGGACAGGTGCGTCGATCTGCGCCACCCGCAGGATCGGCGAGCGCACCGGCAGACCCTCCGGTCCGCAGAGATCGTCGAGATAGTCGCGGATGAAGGGATTGGTTTCGCGCCAGCGCGCCAGGTCGGTCGGGCCGTAGAACGAGGCGACGGCGCGGATCGGCGGCTTGTGGGCCGCCGCCAGAAGCGCCACCTGGCCACCCATCGACGCGCCGACCAGGGCGATGCGGTCCTTGTCGACCAGCGGCCGCTTGGCCAGCCAGTCGATCGCCGCCAGCACGTCGAGCGGTTGGCGCAGGCCCTGGTCGCTCTCGCCTTCGGAGCCCAGCCAGCCGCGCAGCGACAGGGCGAGCGCGGCATAGCCGTTGGCCGCGCAGGCCCGAGCCAGCCCCACCATGTTGTGCGCGTGGCCGGCAAAGCCGTGCAGCAGGATCACCGCCGGACAGGGCGGCGCGCCGGCCTGCGGCTTGAAGAAGTAACCGCCCAGGGTGACGCCGTGCCCGGGCACCTGGACCGGCTCGGCGTCGGCCACCTCCGGCAGTTCGTCCCAGCGATGCGCCACCTCGATCGGCACGCCGTCGGGATCGCGGAAGGCGACCGAGTAGTAGCCCGGCGCGAAATAGTCGAGTTCCTTGGGCGGCTGCAGGATCTCGGCGCCGGCGTCGCGCAGCTCGGCGAAGACCAGATCGACCTGGGCCCGGCTCTCGGCCGAGACGGCCAGCCACAGCGCGCCGGGACCGTAGGAAATTCCTTCCTTGGCCTGGCGCATGACGAAATGATCGTAGCCACGCGACCACATCACGCGGTCGTTGCCGGCCCACACGCGACGGAACCCCAGCATCGGCAGCCACTGGCGATGGAAGGCGACCGAGCGGCCGAGGTCGCTCACTTCGATGGCGGCGCCGGCAAAGGAGGGCCGCGGGCGCATCAGCGCTGCGGCAGGCCGAGCAGGCGCTGTTCGTCGCGCCGCAGATGCTCTTCCCCGGCCAGGAAGAATTCGTCGAGCTGCGGCGGCTTCACCTTGGTGCTGCTCAGCATGGCGTGAGCCTGGCCGCGATGATGGATCTGGTGCTGGAAGAGATGCTCCAGGATCGAGGCGACGCTGGACGGCGGCGGCGTGCGGTTGGGCCGCGGCAGGACCAGACCTTCGGCCAGGCTTGCGTCAGTCTGTTGCTCGCAGAACTCGATCAGCCGGCGGTCGCTCAGCCGCTGGGCGTCGTAGAGCCGGTGGGCATCGGGGAAGTCCGGTGGCGGGTCGTTGTAACGCGCCAGCACCGTCGGATCACGACGGAGAGCGTCGATGTAGTAGATGTCGACCCACAGGATGTGGTTCAGGGTGGCGCGCAACGACGGAAAGAAGCCAGTGCGTGGCGCCGCGAATTCCTCTGCCGTCAGCTCCTTGGCCGCCGTCAGGAGCCGATGGTTCGACCAGGCATTGTTGCCGGCCATGGCGACGAAGTGACTGGCCAGCCCCGTCGTCGCCATGGTGTTGTCGCCTACGCCGCCTGCGCGAGGTTGCGCAGCACGTAGTGCAGCACGCCGCCGTTCTTGAAGTACTCGATCTCCTCGGCGGTATCGATGCGGCAGGTCAGCGTGATGGTCTCGCTCTGGCCGTCACGGCGATGGATCGTGAGCGGCACGTCCATGCCGGGCTTCAGCCCGCCCTCGATGCCGCCGACGTCGAAGCTCTCGTGGCCGGTGAGGTTCAGGGTCTTGCGCGTCATGCCGTCCTTGAACTGCAGTGGCAGCACGCCCATGCCGACCAGGTTCGAGCGATGGATGCGCTCGAAGGTCTCGCACACCACGGCCTTCACGCCGAGCAGGTTCACGCCCTTGGCCGCCCAGTCTCGGGAGGAGCCGGTGCCGTACTCCTTGCCGGCGATCAGGATCTGCGGCGTGTGCTCCTTCTTGTAGCGCATCGCCACGTCGTAGATCGGCTCGGGCTGGTCGGTCTGGTAGTGGTGCGTGAAGCCGCCCTCGATGCCCGGCACCATCTCGTTCTTGAGACGGATGTTGGCGAAGGTGCCGCGCATCATCACCTCGTGATTGCCGCGCCGCGTGCCGTACTGGTTGAAGTCCTTCACCTCGACGTCGTGTTCCATCAGGTACTTGCCGGCCGGGCTGTCCTTCTTGATCGAGCCGGCGGGCGAGATGTGGTCGGTAGTGATCGAATCGCCGAACTGGCCGAGCGGACGGGCGCCCTCGATGTTGCTGAGCGAGCCCGGCGTCTTGCCCATGCCGTCGAAGTAAGGCGGGTTGCGCACGTAGGTCGACTTGTCGTCCCACGAATAGGTGAGCGTCGGCTTGGTCTTGATGCCGCGCCAGAACTTGTCGCCCTTGAAGACGTCGGCGTAGCGCTTCTTGAACGCCTTGGCCGTGACGTACTTGTCGACCAGCTTCGAGACTTCGAGGTTCGTGGGCCAGAGGTCCTTCAGGTAGACCGGCTTGCCGCCCTTGCCGATGCCGATCGGGTCCTTGGTGATGTCGATCTTCATCGACCCGGCCAGCGCATAGGTCACGACCAGCATGGGCGAGGCGAGGTAGTTGGCGCGGGTCAGCGGATTGACGCGGCCCTCGAAGTTGCGGTTACCCGACAGCACGGAACAGACCACGAGGTCGGCGTCGTTGATCGCCTTGGTCACCGGGTCGGGCAGCGGGCCGGAGTTGCCGATGCAGCTCGTGCAGCCGTAGCCCACGAGATTGTAGCCGATCCTGTCGAGATCCTTCTGCAGGCCCGACGCCACGAGGTACTCGGTGACGACCTGCGAGCCCGGGGCCAGGGAGGTCTTGACCCACGGCTTGACCTTGAGCCCGTGCTTGACCGCGTTGCGCGCGATCAGGCCGGCGCCCAGCATGACGTAGGGGTTCGAGGTGTTGGTGCAGGAGGTGATGGCGGCGATGACGATGTCGCCGTGGCCGAGGTCGTAGTCGGCGCCCTCGCACTTCACGCGCTTGCCGTCGTCCTTGCGATCGAACTCCTTCTCCATGTTGCCGACGAACTGGGCGGCAGCCTCGGAGAGCGCGACGCGGTCCTGTGGACGCTTGGGTCCGGCCAGACTCGGCTCGACTTCGCTGAGGTCGAGATGCAGCGTGTCCGTGAAGATCGGCTCGGGCGACTTCTTGGAGCGCCACAGACCCTGCTTCTTGGCGTAGGCCTCGACCAGCTTGGCGGCCGGACCACGGTTGGTGGTCTTGAGGTAGCCCAGCGTGATGTCATCGGCTGGGAAGAAGCCGCAGGTCGCACCGTACTCCGGCGCCATATTGGCGATGGTGGCACGGTTGGCGAGCGGCAGGTCGTCGAGGCCTTCGCCGTAGAATTCGACGAACTTGTTGACCACGCCCTTCTTGCGCAGCATCTGCGTCACGGTCAGCACGAGGTCGGTCGCCGTGGCGCCCTCGCGCAGCTTGCCGGTGAGTTTGAAGCCCACGACGTCGGGGATGACCATGGGCATCGCCTGGCCGAGCATGGCGGCCTCGGCCTCGATGCCGCCGACGCCCCAGCCCAGCACCGCGAGGCCGTTCACCATCGTGGTGTGGCTGTCGGTGCCGACCAGCGTGTCGGGATAGGCGATGGTCTCGCGGCCCTCCTTCTTGGTCCACACGACCTGCGCCAGGTACTCGAGGTTGACCTGGTGGCAGATGCCGGTTCCCGGCGGGACGACGCGGAAATTGTCGAACGCCATCTGGCCCCAGCGCAGGAACTGGTAGCGCTCGAGGTTGCGCTCGTACTCGAGGGCGACATTGGCCTTGAAGGCGCTGGTGTTGCCGAAATTGTCGACGATCACCGAATGGTCGATGACGAGGTCGACCGGCACCAGCGGATTGATCTTCTTGGCGTCGCCGCCGAGCTTGCCCATGGCATCGCGCATGGCGGCGAGGTCGACGACGGCCGGCACGCCGGTGAAGTCCTGCATCAGCACCCGTGCCGGGCGGAAATTGATCTCCTTGACCGACTTGCCGCCGTTCTTCAGCCAGTCGGCGAAGGCGGCGATATCGGTCTTCTTGACGGTCGTGCCGTCCTCGTGACGGACAAGGTTTTCCAAAAGCACGCGCAGCGAGAACGGCAG
>JAEWIV010000476.1 GCA_023386865.1 Pseudomonadota bacterium | reverse complement strand
GGCGGGCCGGGCCTTCTACGACAAGGCGCGCAGCCTGACGGCGGACTACGAGGCAGCGACGGCGGGCGCGCGCGAGGCGCCGGTGCGCGGGCTGCTTCGCATCACCGCCCCGGTGCAGTTCGGCCGCCGCCACGTCGCGCCGATCGTGGCGCGCTTCCTCGACGCCGAGGCCGGCGTCGAGGTCGAGCTGATGCTGAACGACCGCAACGTCGATCTCATCGACGAGGGCATCGACGTCGCGCTGCGCATCGGCCCGCTTGCCGATTCGACCTTCTCGGCGCGGCTGGTCGGCCATGTGCGGCGGCTGTGGGTGGCGAGTCCCGCCTATCTCAAGCGTCGCGGCACCCCGCGCGTGCCGGGCGATCTCGGCCGCCACGAGGCGCTCCTGGGAACGGTGCGCGCCAACCGCGAGTGGCGCTTCGCCGGCCTGCGCAGCGCGCCGCGCCTGATGGGCCGCCTGCGCGTCGACGACGTCGAGACCCGGCTCCGCGCCGCGCGCGAGGGCCGTGGCGTGGCTCAGCTGCTGTCCTATCAGGTGGCCGACGAGCTGGCGTCGGGCAAGCTGGTGCGCCTGCTGCAGCCCTGGGAGGCGGCGCCCCTGCCGGTGCATCTCGTCACCAAGGGGCGCGCCCACCGTGCGCCCAAGATCGACGCGTTCGTCGAGTTCGCCGCCAAGCGGCTCAAGACCCTGCCGGTTCTGGCGTCGTCCGATTGACACACGCAGTGCAATTCCGTATCGCTTAACCCTCAGGTTAAGCGTTAAGGAGTAGCTCGATGTCCTATGTCGACGGTTTCGTCCTGGTCGTGCCGAAGAAGAAGCTCGCGATCTACAAGAAGATGGCGACCCGCGCCGCCACGGTGTGGCGCGAGCACGGCGCACTCGACTACCGCGAATGCGTGGGCGACGACCTCAAGGTCAAGATGGGCCTGCCGTTCCCCAAGCTCGCCAAGACCAAGCCGGGCGAGACGGTGGTGTTCTCCTACATCGTCTACAAGTCGCGCGCCCATCGCGACAAGGTCAACGCCAAGGTGATGAAGGACAAGCGGCTGTTCGAGGGCATGCCCAAGGAGATGCCGTTCGACATGAAGCGCATGGCCTACGGCGGCTTCAAGACGCTGGTGGAGTTCTGATCGGCCGCGGTACAAGCGCGCATGATCGAGATCACGCCCCTTCGCGACACCGACCGGCAGGCCTGGCAGCCGCTCGCTGTCGGCTACAACACGTTCTACGAACGGACGATGCCCGACGCGACCTACGATCACGTCTGGCGGCGCCTGATGGCGGCGAAGGAACTGCACGGCCTGGCGGCGCGGCTCGACGGCCGCGTCGTCGGCATCGCCCACTTCTTCTTCCATACCAACGTCTGGGTCGACGAGGTCTGCTACCTTGCCGATCTGTTCGTCGACGAGCAGGTGCGCGGCCAGGGTTCGGCGCGGCTCTTGATCGAGGCCGTGGCCGACCAGGCGCGCGAGCGCGGCTGTCAGCGCTACTACTGGCTGACGCAACAGCACAATGCCCGGGCGCGCGGTCTCTACGACAAGGTGGCGCGCTTCGCCGGCTTCATCCGCTACGACTACCCGCTCAATCCGGCGTGACGCCGAAGCGGCGCTGCCAGAACTCGCGGCTGCGCCGCTCGCCGACGTCGCAGCCCAGCTCGTATTCCGGCCGCACGAACTTGGTGTAGTCGTCCTCGCCCCGCACCGGGCGGCGGCCGCTCTGGGCGAGCTGGGTGCCGTCGGGCAGCGGACCAAGGGCGATGTCGAAATCGCCCATCGGGCCGAGTTCCGGGCCGAGGTCCGCGACCTCCTGCAGGAGCTTCTTGCGAACGGCGCGGGGGAAGTCCTCGAAGTTCCTGGCGACCTCGACGAACGAGCGCGGCCCGCCGGTGACGCAGTGCAGGTAATATCGGTCGAGGTCCGCCTCGCTCGGAAAGCCGAACGGGTTGGGCCGGTCGTTCATGATCGGCAGCCCATTGATGACGATGCGCTCCTTCAGCGCCTCGTAGCGCATGTCGGTGACCAGCCCGCCGTCGTTGTTGGAGCCGTCGCCCGAGATGTCGAGCACCTTGCGCTCGGCCTCGTAGGGACTGCGCCCGAATAGCGGGATGGCATAGCGGATGGCGCCGCTGATCGACGTCCGCCGGGCGATCGAGATCGGCGCGTTGGCCAGCCGCGTGGTGAACGAGATGATCGCCGCCTCCGAATCGAGCAGCGTCCAGTCGATCAGGAGACGCTGCACCCAGGCGTCCGACCACTCGTAGTAGGCGACGGCGATGCGACCGTGGCTGCCGCCCAGGATCGCCTTCTGGATCACGGGGTCGCGGAAGGCCTGGACATAGCCCTCGCGCTGCAGCTTGGCCTCGTCGGGGTCGATGCTGCCCGAGATGTCGATCGCCAGCGCCAGCGCCAGATCGACTTCCTTCTTGTCCTGGGCGCTCGCGGCGGCGCTCGCCGAAAAGGCGACGAACAGACTGAGAGCGACGAGGCGCAGCAGCTTGGTCATGGGCGACTCCGCGGTCCGATGCGGCGATCAGGCAAGAACCATACCGCCCGTCGGAAGCCGCGGCCAGCCGCGTGCTGGACTCGGTCGCGCCTGCACCGCTAGCCTTTGTGGAAGGATTGCGGAGGAAACATGGACCTGGCCCTCAGCCCGCAGGATGAAGCCTTCCGCGACGAGGTGCGCCGCTTCCTCGACGAGAACCTGACGGACGACCTGCGCGAGGCCGGCCGCAAGACCGGCGGCGTGTTCGCCGAGATCGATGCCGGCATGCGCTGGCACAGGATTCTGGCCAAGCGCGGCTGGTCGGCGCCGACTTGGCCCAAGGAACATGGCGGCACCGGCTGGAACGCCACCCAGCGGTATATCTTCGCCCGCGAATGCATTGCCGTCGACGCGCCGCGCATCTTCGCCATGGGCCTGCGCATGGTCGGCCCGGTGATCATGAAGTTCGGCACGCCCGAGCAGAAGGCCAAGTACCTGCCGCGCATCGTGTCGGGCGACATCATCTTCTGCCAAGGCTACTCCGAGCCGGGCTCGGGCTCCGACCTCGCGAGCCTCAAGACGCGCGCCGTCCGCGACGGCGACGATTATGTCATCAACGGCACCAAGATCTGGACCACCGGCGCGCATGTCGCCGACCATATGTTCTGCCTGGTGCGCACCTCGACCGAGGGCAAGCCGCAGGACGGCATCTCCTTCGTGCTGATCGACTCCATGAAGACGCCGGGCCTCACCGTGAAGCCGATCGTGACGCTCGCGGGCGACCACGAGGTCAACCAGGTGTTCTTCGACAACGTGCGCACGCCGGTCGCCAACCGCATCGGACCGGAGAATGCCGGCTGGACGGTCGCCAAGTACCTGCTCGAGTTCGAACGCGGCGGCGAGGGCTACACGCCCAACCTCTACGCCCGCATCGAGGACATCCGCCGCATCGCCCGCGAGGAGGCCGCCGACGGCAGCGGCCGGCTGATCGAGGAGCGCAGCTTCGCCGAGCGGCTGGCCGAGGCCGAGATCGAAATCCAGGCGTTGGAGATGATCGAGATGCAGGTCCTCTCCGACCTCAGCCGCGGCAAAAATCCCGGTGCGGTGTCGTCGACCATGAAGATCCGCGGCAGCGAGACCTTGCAGAAGCTCGACCATCTCGGAGTCGAGGCGCTTGCCTGGTACGCCGCCCCGTTCGAGCCCGAGGCCCGCATGCTCGGGCACAACCAGCCGACGGTGACGCCGGAGTGGGGCATCACGGCGACGCCGCTCTACCTCAACAATCGCGCGTCGACGATCTATGCGGGATCGAACGAGATCCAACGCAACATTATTGCCAAGGCGGTCTTGGGGCTGTAGCGCCCGAATTGCACAGGCTTGGTGCATTGTCGCGTCGGTGCCGGCTGGAACAGGCAAAAAGTCTTCCGTAAAAGTGCGAGGGTGTGGCGGTCGGCGGGACGTGGGTCCTTCCCGCCGGATGCCGTTGCATTGAGACCGTAATGGGCGATCGGAGAGTGCTGCTGCCGTCGACGATCGGCGAGACGTTGTCACGCCGTGCCGCCACCCATCCGCAGGCGCCGGCGCTGGTATGCTCGGGACTCGAGGCGATGTCGTTCGGCCAGCTCGCCCGGCAGGTCCGCCTGATCGGCGACCAGTTGCGGGACGCCGGTATCGGGTCCGCCTCGCGCATCGGCGTCGCCTTGCCACGCGGGCCCGAGGCGGCGCTGCTGAGCGTCGCGGCGGCGTGCACGGCGACCTTGCTGCCCATCAATCCGACCTTGGCATCGGCCGAGCTGGAAGAGGAGCTGCGCGGCATCCGTGTCGACGCCCTGATCGTGCCGGGATGGGAACCCGTGCCCGCTTGGGCCGCCGCGTCCGATCCGGCCTTTGCCCTGTTCCAGGCGTCGAAGGCGGAGACGTCGCTCGACGAGGTGGCGCTGACGCAGCGCGCGCCGATGCCCCACGGTCCGCGGCCCGGGCGCCCGATCGATGCCCAGGCGGTCTGTGCGATCTTCCGCACCTCCGGCACCACGGGCATGGCCAAGCGCGTGCCAGTGACGCATCAAAACCTGATCGAGATGGCGCGCAAGATGGAGCACTGGCTCGGGCTCGGCCCGGGCGACCGCTCGGCCTGCGTCATGCCGATCTACTACAATGCCGGTTTCAAGGCGACGCTGGTCGTGCCGCTGCTGATCGGCTGCAGCGTGGCCATGCCGCGAACGCCCGGGCCGCACGACTTCCAGCAATGGATCGGCGAGCTCCAGCCGACCTGGCTGACTTCGGCGCCGGCCTACCTGCAGGCGCTGCTCGACAAGCTGCGGGTGCTGCCGGCCGGCGAGCCCCGGCATGCGCTGCGCTTCGTGCTGTCGACGGCGTCGTACCTGCCGGAGAACGTCCGCAGCGAATTGCAGGCGCGCATCGGCGCTCCCGTCGTGGAGTTCTACGGCCTGTGCGAAGCGGGCATGATGACCGGGCCGCGCTTGCCGCCGCGAGCGCCCAAGCCCGGCACGGTGGGTTTCGTGCCGGCCGGCGAGCTCGAGATCCGCGGCGAGGACGGCATGCCGCTCCGACCGGGCAAGGTCGGTCAGGTCATGCTGCGCGGGCCGAGCGTCATGCCTGGCTACCTGCAGGATATCGACGACACGCCGAGCGGCCTGGTCGACGGATGGCTCGCCACCGGCGATCTCGGCATGGTCGACGCCGATGGCGACCTCACGGTGGTCGGTCGGACCAAGGAGATCATCAATCGCGGCGGCGAGAAGGTGGCGCCGTACGACGTCGAGAAGGTGCTGCTGCGGCATCCGGCGGTGCGCGAAGCCGCGGCCTTCGCCGTGCCCCATCCGCGGCTCGGCGAGAACGTCGCCGCCGCCGTGATGCTGAAGGAGGGCGCCGACGCCGCTTCCTCGACGCTGATCGAGTTCCTGCATGATCGGCTGGCGCCTTTCCAGATGCCGCGGCAGGTCCACATCCTGTGCAGCCTGCCCAAGGGCGCCACGGGCAAGATCTCGCGGTCCCAGCTCTCGGCCGCCTATGCCGCCCGGACGCGCGAGACCGTGCTGCCCGACGAGCCGCTGCAGATCCAGATCGCCGAGATCTGGCAGCGCGTCCTCAAGCGCCGCGACATCGGCATCGACGAGGACTTCTTCGACGCCGGCGGCGATTCGCTGCAGGCGACCGAGATGCTCCTCGAGCTCGAGGCGCAGACACGGCAGACCATCGCGCCGTCCGAGATCAAGGCGGAGCTGACGATCCGTCACCTCGTCGACGCGCTGGTCGACGTGGCGGCGTCCCGCGACGAGCTGATCAGCAAGGTGAAGGAGGGCGAGGGCCGGCCGCTCTTCATCTGCCACGGCGACTTCGACGGCTGGGGCTTCTATGCGCTGCGCCTTGCCGATCTGCTGAAGCACGACGGCCCGATCTACCTGCTTCATCCGAACTTCGACCCGCGGGCCGGCGCCGACACGATGGAGGCGATGGCCGGCCGGTACATTCCGCAGCTCCTCGCCTTGCAGGCCCATGGCGCCTTCCGGATCGCCGGCTACTGTCACGGCGGGCTGGTGGCGTGGGAGATCGCCCATCAGCTCGAGCGCGCCGGCCGCGCGGTCGAAAGCCTGGCCCTGATCGACACCTTCTCGATCAACGCCCTCCCGGTGGTGCGCGGCATCGTGCGCGCGCTGACCAAGCTCGGCAAAATCGCCCCCGGCGACATCGGCGCCAAGCTGCGGGCCACAGGGATGCCGACGGTGTGGGCGGGCACGCGGCGCCTGCTGCAGAAGGATCGTGCCATTCTGTGGCGGCTGGCCAGGCGGATCTACCGAGGCCAGGGCGGTGCCGCCGGCTCGCTGCGCACGGCCTACTACCGGGCCATGGCGAACTACCTGCCGCCGCCGACCAGGGCGCGCGTGGTCGTGGTGCTGAGCGACGAGTATGCGCAGAGGAAGGAGTTCTCGGCCGACGCCTGGCGCCGCCTGGCGTCGCAGGTCGGCCAGGAGCACGTGCCCGGCAAGCACAATACCTGCATCACCACTCACGTCGGCGCCCTGGCACAGGCGCTGAACCGTCATCTGGCGGCGACCTAGGAGGGGGCCGGCAGGACGCCGGGAACACACGGCTTCGGCCGGCGTTTTCCCGCCATGCACCGTCACGCGCTGCCACGGACGATCATGGGTTACGTGGTGCGCAGCTCGGGCCGTCATCAGATCGCGCTCGCTGTTCTGTCGGCCGCGGTGTTCGGCCTGAGCAGCGCGCCGCTCGAGCTGCAGCGCCGGGTGGTCAACGACGCCATCAAGAACGGCGCGACCGAGACCATCATGTGGCTGGCCATCGTCTATGCCGGCGTCGCCCTGCTCGAGCAGGTGCTGAAAATGGTGCTCAACGTCTATCGCGGCTGGGTCAGCGAGGACGCGGTGCGCACGCTCCGCAAGACGCTGGAGGATGCCGACGGGGCCGAGCCTTGCGAACGCGGCGCCACCGGGACCCGCAGCGCGATGGCGGTGGCCGAGGCCGAGCCGATCGGCGGCTTCGTCGGCATCGCGATCTCCGAGCCGCTCCTGCAGGCGGGCATCCTGGTGAGCGTCATCGGCTACATGGCCTGGCTCGAGCCTTGGACGCTGGCGCTGAGCCTCGGATACCTGCTGCCGCAGGCAGTGTTCGTGCCGCCGATGCAACAGGCGATCAACCGGCGCGCCGAGAGCCGCATCAAGACCCTGCGCCGCGTCAGCGGCGATATCGTCGAGAGCGGCGCGCCCGACGACCGCCGCATCGAGCGTGTGTTCTCGCTCAACATGGGCATCTACAAGCTGAAGTACGGCATGAATCTCGGCATGAACCTGATGTATGCCTTCGCCGTGGCGGCGGCCCTGGGCGTCGGCGGCTGGTTCGCGGCCACGGGCCGCATCGATGTCGGCACCGTGGTCGCCGTCGTTTCGGGCCTCGGCAAGCTCAAGGACCCATGGGGCGACCTGGTGAGCTGGGGCCGGGAACTGTCGGTCGACGCCGTGAAGTACCGGCTTTTCGTCGATGCGGTCGGCCGGCGGGGACTTGCATCCGCCTGAACAAACCTCACATTTAACAGGTTATGGCTGATCCCTATTCCGTCCTTGGCGTACCGAGGACCGCCTCGGAGGACGACGTCCGCAAGGCGTTCCGCAAGCTCGCCAAGAAACACCATCCCGACCTCAATCCCGGCGACAAGGCGGCCGAAGCCAAGTTCAAGGAGATCTCGCAGGCCAACGACATCCTGTCCGATCCCGAGAAGCGCCGGCGCTTCGATGCCGGCGAGATCGACGCCACCGGCCAGGAAATGCCGCCGCGCGGTTTCTACCGCGACCATGCCGGCGGTTTCGGCGGCGCCAAGTACGAGCGGTCGGGCGGCGAGGAGGCCTTTGTCGACATGGGCGACATCTTCTCGGAAATGTTCGGCCGCGCGCGCGGCGGCCGGGGCGGCGGCGGTTTCTCGTTCCGCGGCGGCGACGGCTTCGACGTGGGCGGCATGCCCGTGACCTACAGCCTGCGCGTGCCGTTCCTGGTGGCAGCCCGCGGCGGCAAGCAGCGCGTCAACCTGCCGGACGGCAAGACGCTCGACATCGACATCCCCGAGGGCACCACCGACGGCCAGACGCTGCGGCTCAAGGGCCAGGGCATGCCGGGAGCCAAGGGCGGTCCGGCGGGCGACGCCTATGTCGAGGTCCATGTCGAGCCGCACGCCTTCTTCGAGCCGCGCGACAACGACATCCATGTCGAGCTGCCGGTGACGCCGACCGAGGCCGTTCTGGGCGGGCGCGTCCGCGTGCCGACGGTCGGCGGTCCGGTGATGCTGGCCGTGCCCGCGGGCTCCAACACCGGCACGTCGCTGCGGCTCAAGGGCCGAGGCCTGCTCGACCGCAAGTCGGGCCAGCGCGGCGACCAGTACGTCAAGCTCAAGGTCGTCATGCCCGAAACGCCCGACGACGCCCTCAAGGCATTCCTGGAGAAGTGGGAGGCCGGTCGAGCCTACGACCCGCGCAGCTCGATGGAGCAGTTCACATGACGACGCTCGACGAACTGCTGCGCGTCCACGGCCGCCTGACCGCCATCCATGTCGAACGCTGGGTCGCGCGCGGCCTGCTGCGGCCCGCTTCCGAAGGCGACCACTGGATCTTCGAGCCGGTCGACGTGGCGCGCGCCCATCTGCTGGCCGACCTGACCGACCAGCTGGGCTTCGACGAGGAGGCGGTCGAGACGGTGGTCGACCTGCTCGACCAGGTCCACACGCTGCGCCGCCAGCTCCACAACCTCGGCTTGGCGATCGGCTGCCAACCCACCGAGACGCGCGAGTCGATCGCCCTCGCGCTCAAGGACCTGCGGGAGCGGTAGCAGGAGCGCGGGCCTCGCGGTCCGCCTCCGGATCACTCCGGCTCGACGCCGGCGCGCTTCACCGCCTCGCCCCAGGCGGCGCAACCGGTCTTCATGATCTCGGTCAGCTCGGCCGGGGTCGTGCCGGTCGCGAACAGGCCCATGTCCAGGAGCTCGGGCGTCTGCACCAGCTTGCGGATCTCCGCGCTCATGCGCTCGGTGATCTCCTTGGGCGTGCCGGCCGGTGCCAGGATGCCGTTCCAGCCCACCAGGTTGATCTTGTAGCCGGCCTCCTCGAAGGTCGGCACCTCGGGCAGGCGCGGCCAGCGTACCGTCGAGGTGACGGCGAGCGGCGTGAGCTTGCCGCCCGAGATCGACGGCCCGCTGGCGGCGAGGTCCTGGATGGTCATCGGGATGTGCCCCGCCAACGCGTCCTGGATCGCCGGCCCGGCGCCCTTGTAGGGCACGTGGGTCATGTCGAGCTTCTCCGCCTGGTTCAGCATCTCGCCCCAGATGTGCGAGGACGAGCCGTTGCCGAACGAGGCGTAGTTCACCTTGCCTTTGCGCTCGCGCGCCCAGGCGACGAAGTCCTTGACCGACTTCAGGCCGAGCGACGGCGGCGTCACCATGGCGAGGGGCGCCAGCCCGTGCTGCGTCACCGGCACGAAATCCTTGAATCCGTCGTAGGGCAGCTTCTTGTAGACGTAGGGGTTGATGCACATCATTGACGAGTTGACATAGACGAAGGTGTAGCCGTCGGGCGCGGCATTCTTCGCCAGCTCGGCGCCGACCATGCCCTGGGCGCCGGCCTTGTTCTCGACGATGACCTGCTGGCCGAGCACGCCCGACAGCTTCTCCGCGAAGTAGCGCGACACCACGTCGGTCTGGCCGCCCGGCGGATAGGGCGCGATCAGCCTGATCGGCTTGGCGGGCCAGGCCTGCGCCCAGGCGTCGGCGGCGAACAGCAGCAATCCGCCGGCGAGCGCGGCAATCATCTTCCGTTTCATTGACCATCCTCCCGGCGACGAATCTAGAGCGGAATGAGACGAGATGGAACCGCCCGCGGTTCCGCCTCATCTCATTCCTGCGCGCCTGCCAGCTTTCGCCAGGCGGCGGCGATGGCGGCCGTGGCCGGGGCGTCGGCGATCATGCCGAGATGCGTCTCGTTCGGCACGATGGCGATGCCGATGCGTGGGTTGATCGTCTGCAGCATCGGCTTGAACCGGTCGGCGACGAACAGCTCGTCGTTGGCGCCGACCACGATCTCCGTGGGTGCCGCTATGCGCGAAAGCACTCCGCGCCAGTCGCGGCCGAGCTGCAGGCTTGCCGCCAACCGGAAGGAGTACACCGGCGTGCGGGTGTTGCTGGCCTTGGCGTCGGTGGCGAAGTGGATCGCCGGCAGATCCTGGAACCATGGCAAGCCGATGCTGTTCAACAGCGTGAGCGCGACGACGCGCGGCACGGCGACACCCGCCCAGCCACCGGCGTTTGGCTTGTTGGTCGGCGAGTCCTCCGCGACGAACGGTGAAATCGCGAGATAGCTGTTGAACAAGCCGGCCTGTCGGCCGCCGGCGATACGCAGCACGAAGCCGCCGCCCGAGGAGAATCCGGCAAGGGTACGATGCATCCCCGGCTTGTCGAGGCTGAGACCCTTTGCAAAGTCGGCTAGGTCGTCGTCGAGCTGGCCGATATAGGACACATCGCCGTTGGTGGTCCCACTGCCGCCATGGCCGCGCAGGCTGATCGCGTAGACGCTGGCGCCGGCCGCCTGCAGCGCCTGGGCGACCTTCAGCATCGAGGCGTCCGTGCCGCTCGAGCCGTGCACCAGGATGACGGCCCGATCAGGCCGGCCGGGATAGACGCGATAGTTGAGCGGCGCGCCGTCCCGTGCCTTCAGCGTCTGTACCTTCGGCAGCTCGGCGAAGTTCCATTGGGCGATGCCGGGGATCGAATTGCCGGCAGCCAGCACCGGCGGCGCCGCGGGGGCATCGAAGGCGATGACCGCGGCGAGGCCGGCTACCACGGCGAAGGCGAGGGCAGGAAGGGCGATCAGGAGGCGACGAAGCATGTCGATATGGTGACCCGTGGGGCACCGCCGATCCATGGTCGTTATCGTGAATCCGTCCCTTTTCTTCGCGAAATGGTTGGCGGAGCGTGCATGTCATTCAGCGCGCCGGCCCAGTTGCTTGACGTGCTCCAGTGCCCGCGCGATCGAAGCCCGGCTGCGCGTGCCGACGCGTCCGACCAGGGTGTCGCGCACAGGCGCGAAGCCGACGAACCTCAGGACGTTGCGCTTCAGGTTCTTCAGGCCATGCGCGCGGAAGTACCAGCGATAGACCAGGGCAGGCATTCCCATGGTGACGATGATCCGCGCCGAATGTCCTTTGAGATGCTGGATGGGGAAACCGCTCGGGCGATAGGTGAAGGCGAAACCTGGCCGCAGGGCCTGCTCGAAGAACGCCTTCAGTACCGCCGGCATGTCGCCCAGCCACATCGGGAAGACCACCACCAGGTGGTTCGCCCAGCGGATCGACTCCTGCGCCGCCATGATGGCGGCCGGCGGCGCGTCCTTCTCGAAGGCTGCCTGTGAATGCAACAAGCCGAAGTCGAGCTTGGCGACGTCGAGGCGACGGACGACATGGCCGGCCGAGCGCGCCCCGTCCTCGTAGGCGCTGGCCAGCGCATGACACAGGCCGGTGCTCGCGGCGTCGGGATGACCGTTCAGGATCAGGATGTTGCGGGACATGGGCGCACCTTGCCCGTCGGCCCGGTGCGGGCTTTGACTCAGATCATTCGCACCGGAATCTTCAGATAGCTGACGCCGTTGCCTTCCGGCGGCGGCAGGTTGCCGGCCCGGATGTTGACCTGCACCGAGGGCAACAGCAGCACCGGGGCGGCGAGGGTGGCGTCGCGCTTGGTGCGCAGCGCCACGAAGCCCGCCTCGTCGACGCCGTCATGGACGTGGACGTTGCGGGCGCGCTGCTCGGCAACCGTGCTCTCCCACGCGAAGCGGTCGCGGCCGGGCGCCTTGTAGTCGTGGCACATGAAGAGCCGCGTCTCGGCGGGCAGCGACAGCAGGCGGCGGATCGA
Organism: Pseudomonadota bacterium; assembly: GCA_023386865.1. Taxonomy (GTDB): domain Bacteria; phylum Pseudomonadota; class Alphaproteobacteria; order Reyranellales; family Reyranellaceae; genus Reyranella. The sequence continues at coordinate 11,304 of JAEWIV010000476.1, read as the reverse complement.
GCGGTAGAGCGTTGCGGCGTCGCCACCGGGAAAGTCGGCGCGCGCCGTGCCGTAGTCGGGCATGAAGATCGTATCGCCGACGAAGACGGCGTCGGCGATGCGGTAGGCGACGTCGGCCGGCGTATGGCCGGGCAGGTGCATGACTTCGATCTCGAGGCCGCCCAATGCCAGGCGCTCGCCGTCGCGCACCAGCCGGTCGAACTCGCTGCCGTTCTCGCTCACGTCGGGGGCATTGAACACGCCCTTGAAGATCTTCTGCACGGCGCAGATGTGCTCGCCGATCACCACCCTGGCGCCGGTCTTCGCCCGAAGATGGGGCGCCGCCGTGAGGTGGTCGGCGTGGGCATGGGTCTCCAGGATCCAGTCGATCGTGAGGCCGCGCTCGCGCGCTGCGGCGAGGACGGCGTCGGCCGACCGCGTCGAGGTCTTGCCGGATTTGTGGTCGTAGTCGCGTACCGGGTCGATGATCGCGGCACGGCCGCTCGCCGGGTCGCTGACGAGATAGGTGACGGTGAACGTCGCCTCGTCGAAGAAGGGCTGGATGGCGGGTTTGACGGTCATTGATTCGCTCCGTGAGGACTTGACATATATATTAGATGTCACTAATTCAGCAATACCTAATATGAAAGAAACGCCGCAACCCGTATCGGTCTCCCCCGGTGCCCCCGGAACCGATCGCGCAGAAAGGAAACCATCATGTCTCTGCCCACCATCGATGTAGCGAAGGCGCGCCGCCTGCTCGACCAAGGCGCGGTGCTGGTCGATATCCGCGAAGCCGACGAGCACGCGCGCGAGCACGTGCCCGGCGCCCGCAGCAATCCGCTGTCGCGCTTGGCCGCGGTCGAGCCGCCGGCCGGCAAGGCGGTGATCTTCCATTGCCGCTCCGGCGCGCGCACGGCGGCCAACGCCGCGCGCCTGGCCGGTGCCGCTGCATGCGACGCCTACATCCTCGAGGGCGGCCTGGACGCCTGGAAGAAGGCCGGCCTGTCGGTCGTGGTCGATCGGCGCCAGCCGCTCGAGATCATGCGCCAGGTGCAGATCGTTGCCGGCAGCCTGGTGCTGCTGGGCGTCGTGCTCGGCATCTGGGTGGCGCCGGCCTTCCTCGGGCTGTCCGCGTTCGTCGGCGCGGGCCTCGCCTTCGCCGGAATCAGCGGCTGGTGCGGCATGGCGCGACTGCTGACCTTCATGCCCTGGAACCGCCCCAGCCGGGCGGGTGCCGCCTGATGGCCGGCGCGCTGCTCGCCCTCGGTTCGGGCAGCCTGATCGGCCTGGTGCTGGGCCTGATCGGCGGCGGCGGCTCGATCCTGGCCGTCCCTCTGCTGGTCTATGCCGTCGGCGTGCCGCCGCACATCGCCATCGGCACGGCGGCGCTCGCCGTCGCGCTGAATGCGCTCGTCAGCCTCGGCCTGCACGCACGCCGTGCGCCGATCCGCTGGCCATGCGCCATCGTCTTCAGCCTGGCCGGCGTCGTCGGCGCCTTGCTCGGCGCCACGCTGGGCAAGGCCATGGACGGGCGCCAGCTTCTCGCCTTGTTCGGCGTGCTGATGATCGTCGTCGGCGTGGTGATGATGCGGCCCAAGCCCGCTGCCGCGACCTCGTCCGAGCGCCTGAGCCTGGCCAACGCCCGCCGCCTGCTGCCGCGCCTGCTGCTGGCCGGCCTGACCGTCGGCACGTTGTCGGGCTTCTTCGGCATCGGCGGCGGCTTCCTGATCCTGCCGGGCCTGATGCTCGCGGCGGACATGGACGTACGCGACGCGGCCAGCGCCTCGTTGGTCGGCGTCGCCGCCTTCGGCACGGCCTCGGCATCGAGCTATGCCTGGTCGGGCCTGATCGATTGGCAGGTCGCCGGACTGCTGGTGGCGGGCGGCCTGCTGGGTGCCGTCGCCGGCAGCCGCGCCAACGCGGTGCTGGCGCAGAAAAAGGAGCGCCTGTCGCGCCTGTTCGCCTGGTTCGTCGTCGCCGCCGGCCTCTACGTTGCCGGGCGCGGCGCGCTTTCCGTCGTGGCGGGCTGAAGCGCCCGCCACACTTTGTGCGACGTGATCGGCATGTCGATATGGCGCACGCCGAACGGCCGCAGCGCATCGAGCACGGCGTTGGCGATCGCCGCCGGCGCGCCGTTGGTCGGCAACTCGCCGACACCCTTCAGGCCCATGAAGTTGTTGGGCGAGGCCGTGGCGATGGTCTCGACCCGCAGTGACGGGACGTCGTCGGCGCGCGGCAGGGCGTAGTCCATCAAGGTGCCGCTCAGCAGCTGCCCGCTCTCGTCGTCGTAGACCGCCTCTTCCATGAGGGCATTGCCCAGCCCATGGACGATGCCGCCATGGACCTGGCCCGCCAGCAGGCGTGGATTGACCACGGTGCCGCAGTCGGCGACCTCGGTGAGGCGATCGACGCGCACCTCGCCGGTCTCGAGATCGACCTCGACCTCGCAGACCATGACGCCGGTGGGGAAGGATTCGATCTTGTCGCCGAACAGCGCGTCGCCGGCGAACGGCTTGCTGGCCGCGAGCTCGAACAGGCCGATGCGGCGGTCGGTGCCGACCACCTCGAAGCTGCCGTCGCGATAGGCGATGTCGGCCGGCGCGGTCTCCAGCCGCTCGGCGGCGAGGTCGCGGCCGCGCTGGATCACGACGTCGGCGGCGCGCTTCAGCGTCGTGCCGCTGATGATGGTCGACGAGGAGCCGCCGGTGCCGCCGCCGTGCGGGATGGTGCGCGTGTCGCCCTGGCGGATTTCTATGCGCTCCATCGGCACGCCGAGCGAGGCCGCCAGGATCTGGGCGAACACCGTCTCGTGGCCCTGGCCCTGGCTTTGCGTGCCCACGCTCGCCACCAGGCGGTCGGGCCGGACCTGGACCACGACATGCTCGTCGGCGATGCCGCCGGTGCCGTGCAGATGGCAGCCGAAGCCCAGCCCGCGCCGCTTGCCGGCGGCTTCGCTCGCCGCACGACGCGCGGCGAAGCCCGGCTCGTCGGCGGCATTCAACGCGGTCTCGAAGAGACGCACGCAGTCGGCGGCGTCGTAGGTGTAGCCGCTCGCCGCGGCGTAGGGCATCTCGTCCGCCTTGAGCAGGTTCAGCCGCCGCAGTTCGGCCGGCGTGCGCCCGGTCTCGTGGGCGGCGAGGTCGACCAGCCGCTCGAGCAGGAACAGAGCCTCGGGCTTGCCGGCGCCGCGAATGGCGTCGACCGGCACGGTGTTGCTGAAGGCGCAGTCGAAATCGACGCGGATCGCCGGGATGCGGTAGAGGCCCGAGATCACCTTGGCGAGGCCGGTGGTCGGGATGGTCGGCGCGAACATCGAGACATAGGCGCCGTAGTTGGCCTCAGCCTTCACGCGCAGGCCGATGAACCGGCCTTGCGCGTCGAGAGCGAGCTCGGCGCCGGCCACGAGGTCGCGGGCGTGGCTGTCGCTCTGCGCCAGCTCGGCGCGCTCGCAGGTCCAGCGCAGGCCGCGCCCGAGCTTGCGGGTGGCCCAGGCGATCAGGGTCGACTCGGCGTAGATCGGATATTTCGGACCGAAGCCGCCGCCGACATCCTCGGTCACCAGCCGCAGCTTGTCCTTGGCGACGTGCAGGACGCGCTCGCACATCAGGCGGTGCGGGATCTGCACGCCCTGCGAGGCGAAGGTCACGGTGACGAGGTCGCCCGCGGCGTCGTAGGCCGACCACGCCGCGCGCGTCTCCATGTAGTGCACGATCTGGCGCGGCGAGCGGATGCCGAGCTTCGACACGTGCGCGGCCCGCGCGAAGGCGGCGTCGGTGGCCGCGGCATCGCCCTTGCCCCAGCGGCACATCAGGTTGCCCGCCACGTCGTCGTGGACCAGCGGCGCGTCGGGCGCCAGGGCTTGCGCCGCCGTGACGACGGCCGGCAGGGTCTCGTAGTCGATCGCCAGCGCTTCCGCCGCATCGCGCGCCTGGTCGAGCGTGTCGGCCACGATCATGGCGACGATGTCGCCGACATGACGCACCTTGCCCGGCGGCATCGGCAGATGCGTGGGCTCGCGATGGCGGTTGCCGGCTTCGTCCTTGATCTCGCTGATCGCCGGCAGATGGCCGACCTTGTCGGCGACAAGGTCGTCGGCGGTGTAGATCGCCGCGACGCCGGGCGAGGCGAGGGCCGCCGCCTTGTCGATGCCGGCGATGCGCGCGTGGGCGTGCGGCGAGCGCACGAAGAGGACGGCGAGCGCGGTGGCCGGCGCGGTGTTGTCGGCGTAGCGGCCGCGGCCGGTCACCAGGCGGCGGTCCTCGCGTCGGGTCAGCGGCTGGCCGAGCTGGACGGGAGCGTTCATGACGTCGGGTATACCGGCTTTTCCCGGCGAGCCGTGACGATGAAATCTCGGGTTCGGATTACTCCGGTTCCCGGCGCCGGCCGGCTTGCCGGCGGGCCGGGGGCATGGCAACTCATCGCCATGGATTATGCCCTGGTCCTGGTCAGCGTCTTCGCCGTCTTCATCCCGGCCCTCATCCTGCCGGGGCCGGATTTCGTCGCCGTCGTGCGCTCGTCGATGACGCACGGCACGCGCGCCGGCCTGCTGACGACGCTCGGCGTCTCGACCGGCCTCTGCCTGTACGCGACGCTCAGCCTGCTCGGCCTGTCGGCCATCCTGGCGGAGTACCAGTGGCTCACCTGGACGGTGCGGGTGCTGGGCGGCTGCTATCTCGCCTGGCTCGGCCTCAAGCTCCTGCGGGCCAAGCCGCACACCATCGACCTCGGCGAGCAGCCCCGGCGGCCGGTCGGCAAGCGCGCGATCCTGTTCGGCTTCCTGGTGACGCTGACCAATCCCAAGGCGATCGTGCTGTTCGCCAGCGTTTTCGCCACGGCCGTCACCGCCTCGACGCCGGCCTGGCTGATGGTCCTGATGATCGGGCTCGTGACGGCGTCGTCCCTGATCTGGTATTCGTGTGTCAGCCTGTTCATGTCCTCCGGCCCGGTGATGCGGCGTTTCCAGAACGCGCGACACTGGATCGAGCGGGCGGCGGGCGTCTGCTTCATCGGTCTCGGCGGCAAGGTTCTGGCCGACGCCGGGAGACCGATATCGTAGTATTGCGTCGCTGAAACTGGGCTTCAACTGGACGAGGGGTGATCCGCCATGTCCGAGACGCCACCGAATCGCAATCCCGCGTTTCAAGCCGTCATCAGACGGTTGCTTGCCAGACGGCCGCAGTCCAGGAGTGCGCCCGGCAAGAGCCAGGCGACACCCTCGCCGAAGAAGAAATCCCGAGCGGCCTGACCTCTACGCGGCGAGCGCGTCGCTGATCACCTTCAGCGCCGTGTCGATGTCCTTGCGGTTGACGTCGAGATGCGTCACCGCGCGGATGCGCGTTGCGGTGTTGGCGCCGATGCCGACGCCGCGCTCGCGGCAGGCATCGACCAGACGCGCCGAGGTCCAGCCGGGCTTGGTGATCTCGAAGAACACCAGGTTGGTCTCCATGCGCGGCACGTCGATCTGGATGCCCTTGATGTTGGCCAGCCCCTCGGAGAGGTGGCGGGCGTTGTCGTGGTCCTCGGCTAGGCGGTCCCAGTTGTTGTCGAGCGCATAGAGGGCGGCCGCGGCGATCACGCCGGACTGCCGCATCGAGCCGCCCAGCATCTGCTTCTGGCGCCACGCCTCCTTGATGAACGCCTTGTCGCCGGCGAGGCTGGCGCCGACCGGGGCGCCCAGACCCTTGGTGTAGTCGAGCCACAGCGAATCGACGCACGCGGCATAGTCCTTGGCCTTGACGCCCGATTTCACCGAAGCGTTGCAGAGGCGGGCGCCGTCCATGTGCAGCGCCACGCCGGCCTCGCGCGCGACCTTGGTCACGCCCTGCATGGTGGCGAGCGGCCACACCGTGCCGAAGCCGCCGTTGGACGTGTTCTCAATCGACACCAGGCGCGAGCGCGGCGCGTTGCGGCTGTTGGGATCGCGCAGGGCCGCCTTGACCTGCTCGCCGGTGAACACGCCGTTGGGCCCCTCGATCGCGCGGATCATGACGCCCGAATTGGCCGCCGGGCCGCCGGTCTCGGCGTTGATGATGTGGGCGGTGCGGTCGGCGATCACCTCGTCACCCAGGCGGCAATGGACGCGGATGGCGATCTGGTTGGCCATGGTGCCGCTCGGCAGGAAGACCGAATCCTCCTTGCCCAGGAGCTCGCAGACTCGCTCGCGCAAGCGATTGACCGTCGGGTCTTCCATCTTCTGCTCGTCGCCGACTTCGGCGTCGGCCATGGCCTTCCGCATGCCGGGCGAGGGCTTGCTCTTGGTGTCGCTGTAGAGATCGATGAAACGGTTTTGCATGGCGTGTCGGGTGCTCCTGCGCCACCATAGACGCAATCGGCAGGTGGAGGAAACATGAGCCAGTTTGCGGCCCAGCCCGCAGCTTCGGTAATGCCGGAGGAGCTGCTGTACGGCGTCGACGGCGCCATCGCCACCGTCACGCTGAACGCGCCGCAGCGCATGAACACGATTTCCGGCCCGATGCTGAAACAGCTCACCGACGCGCTGGTCCGCGCCAGCGAGGATCGCGAGGTGCGGGTCGTGATCCTGACCGGCACTGGCCGCGCCTTCTGCGCCGGCCTCAATCTCGAGGCCCAGAGCAAGGGCACGGACAATCTCAGCGTCGGCTCGGGCGCGTCGCCGACCAACATCGACCTGCGCAACACGCCGCCGCCCGTGCTGCACGCCATGGACAAGCCGGTGATCGCCGCCCTGAACGGCTCGGCGGCAGGCTACGGCCTCGACCTGGCGCTCGGCGCCGACATCCGGGTGATGGCACAGTCGGCCAAGCTCGCGGCCTCCTATGCCAAGCGCGGCGTGCTGCCGGAATCGGGCGGCACCTGGTATCTGCCGCGCATGCTGGGCTGGGCGAAGGCCGCCGAGCTGATCTTCACCGGCCGCACGCTCGACGCCCGACAGTCGCTCGAGATCGGCCTGGTGAACAAAGTGGTGCCCGATGCCGAGGTGATGGGCGCGGCGCGCGATCTGGCGCTCGAGATCGCCGCCAACGCGCCGCTCGCCATCCAGGCCGCCAAGCGCATGATGCGCATGGCCTGGAACGAGCCGTTCAACGAGCACGTCCACCACGTCTTCCTGCAGCTCCTGCCGCTGATGCAGACCGAGGACATGAAGGAAGGCATCAAGGCGTTCCTCGAGAAACGCGAGCCACAGTTCAAGGGACGCTGACCCGTCATTTCTTTCCTCCCCCGTCATACGGGGGAGGGTAAGGGAGGGGGCGAGCCCGCAGTCTTGCTGTCTGACAATTTCTGATCATGATCTTTGTTCTTCGGATGTCTCCGGTGAGGCTTTCCCCCTCCCGGCCTCCCCCCGTGTGACGGGGGAGGTTGAAAGAAAGAATGAGCGCTGACGGTCGAGGTGAGCGAGGAGTGACCCGATGAAATTCACCTGGTTCCACCTGATGCCCTGGCCGCACATGCCGGACGACTTCCGCGAGAAGCATCGTTCGGTGTGGGTCGACCTGCCCAGCCGCATGTACGAGCCCGAGCTGGGCCACATCGCCTATCACCAGTACCTCGACCAGCTCGAGTACGCCGAGCAGGTCGGCTTCGACGGCATCGGCGTCAACGAGCACCACGCCAACGCCTACGGCCTGATGCCGTCGCCCAACATCATGGCGGCGACATTGACGCGGCGGACGTCGAAAGCGGCGCTGGTCGTGCTCGGCAACTCGATCGCGCTCTACAACCCGCCGCTGCGCGTGGCCGAGGAGATGGCGATGCTCGACGTGCTGTCGGGCGGCAGGCTCGTGGCGGGCTTCCCCGTCGGAACCTCGATGGACACCAACTACGCCTACGGCACCATCCCGGCGCTGACCCGCGAGAAATACGCCGAGGCGCACGACCTGATCCGCAGGGCATGGGCGGCCGACGAGCCGTTCGCCTTCAACGGCCGCTACACCAAGCTGCGCTACGTCAACTGCTGGCCCAAGCCGATCCAGCGGCCGGCGCCGCCGATCTTCATTCCCGGCGGCGGCTCGGTCGAGACCTACGACTTCTGTCTCGACAACACCTATTCCTATTCCTACCTGAGCTATTCGGGCTATCTGCGCGCCAAGCTCCTGATGGAGGGCTACTGGAAGCGCGTCGCCGAGCGCAAGGCCGACGAATCGCCCTATCGCGCGGGCTTCGCCCAGGTGATCTGCGTCGCCGACACCGACGCCGAGGCGGAGCGGCTGTACTGGCCGCACGTGAGCTACTTCTACAATCGCTGCCTGCACGTCTATCCCGGTTTCGCCGATGCGCCGGGCTATCGCACGGTCAAGACCATCCAGACCGGCGCGCTGTCGCAATTCACCCAGGCGGCGGCGCGCAACTATCCCAGCATGACCTGGAAGGACCTTCTGGACGGCCGCTATGTCGTCGCGGGCTCGCCCGAGACGGTGCGCCAGCAGATGGAGGAGCTGATCAAGACGCTGCGGGTAGGCAACATCTTCTGCCTGATGCATGTCGGCAACATGCCCAACGACAAGGTGCGCCATTCGACGCGCCTGTTCGCCGAGAAGGTGATGCCGCATCTGCGCAACCTGTGGCCCGAGTGGAAGAACCAGGACGACCGCTTCTGGGTGCATCCGATGAACGAGCCCGTGCCGCTGAGGGCGGCTGCCGAATGACGCAGGCGCGGCGCTGACAGGAGCCTTGTCACTGACATGAAATCTCGCTTCCTCACGGTCAAGCCGTCGGGCATCCGCATCGAGATCGTCGAGGCCGGTCCCATCGGGAAGAAAAGCGGTCGCGACCTTCTCTACATGCACGGCGCCGGCGGCCTCATGCCCAACGATCCGCTGATCGCGGCGCTCGCCACGAGATATCGGGTCGTGGCTCCCTTGCTGCCGGGCTACGGCCGGTCGGAGGGCGAGGACGGGCTGCGCGACATGCTCGACATCGCCCTGCATGGGCTCGACGTGCTGGATGCGTTGAAGCTCAAGAAGCCGATCGTCGTCGGCCATTCCATGGGCGGCATGATCGCGGCCGAGATGGCGGCGATCGCGCGCACCGAGGTCGCCGATCTCTGCCTGTTGGCGCCGGCGGGCTTGTGGCTGGACGACCATCCGATCGTCGACATCTTCTCGAAGCTGCCCTACGAGCTGCCGGGGCTGCTGTTCCATGACGCCGAAGCCGGCGGCCGACTCCTGGCATCCGGCGGCGACATGAACGACCCGGAGTTCCTGAAACAGTTCCTGGTCATGAATGCCCGCCGCCTGGGCATGGCGGGCAAGATCCTTTTCCCCATTCCCGATCGCGGGCTTGGCCAGCGCTTGCAACGTATTGCCGCCCGCACGTTGATCGTGTGGGGCGCGCAGGATGCGCTGATCCCGCCGGTCTATGGCCATGCCTTCAAAAAGGCGATTTCCAAATCGAAATTGCTTAAGATCGCCAAGGCCGGGCACGCTGTGGGGCAGGAAAAGCCAGCCGCCGTGCTCGAGGCGATCAGGGAATTCTTCTAAGAGAAGTTTTTCTAAGGGAGACGAGAGCGATGCTGAAGGGTGCAATTGTCGGCGTGTTGGCCGGTCTGGTGGTCGTGGGGACCGCGCAAGCGGAACCGGTCGTCTGGACGTGGACCGGCTTTGGCAAGAACGTTCCTGGCAGCTCCAAGTGCCCGACCTACAAGATGGTGATCGACGTCACGGTCGACGGCGATTCGGTCAAGGGCAAGTTCCAGCAGGAAGGCCGTCCCGAGCGCGGCTTCGAGACCACGCTCGGCAAGAACGGCGCGATCAAGACGGCCGCCATCGTCGGCGGCGGCGGCATGATGGACGTCATCGGCCAGATCAAGGAGGGAGACTCCAAGATCAAGCTCTACGGCTACTGCGAGTTCGAAGGGCCGCTGACGAAGAAGAAGACCGGCAGCTGATCGAGACCACGGCGGCAGGTCCTCGAAGCACCGCGGCCGAGGCGCGCGCCAGGCAATTCCGGATTGCGCGCGAAGCGGACGAGATGGAACCGCCGGCGGTTCCATCTCATGCTATTACGCTCTAACCTCGATCGGTCGAGCCGCTGCCGGGGAGCCGAGATGAAATCTGCAAGACTTGCCGCTGCCGCCATTGCCGTGGCGGTGCTGCCGCTCGGCATGCCGCAGGCGGCGGCCAGCGAAGGCTTCGATCTCGTGGTGCTCGGGGCGCTGGGCGGCATCCAGGACGGCAACCTCAGCTCCTCCCTGATCCATCCGCATGGCGACAACCGGGGCGTGACCTGCGACGCCGGCACCCTGGTCAACGGCCTGCGGGTGGCCGAGGAGAAGGGGGCCTTTGCCAACGTCACCGTGCCCGCCGATTCGACCAGCAGCCGCGTCGGCTACATGCTGACCAATGCGATCAAGGGCTACCTGATCAGCCATGCCCATCTCGACCATGTCGCCGGGCTGATCATCGCCTCGCCCGACGACAGCAAGAAGCCGATCTACGCGTTGCCCTCGGTCGGCAACGACCTGGTCGAGACCTATTTCAATTGGCGCGCCTGGCCGAACTTCAGCGATCGCGGCAAAGCCCCTCAGCTCAAGAAGTACGCCATCGCCGAGCTGAAGCCCGGCGAGGCGACGCCGATCGCCGACACGGCCCTGACCGTGACGGCTTTTCCGCTGTCCCATGGCGGCATGGAATCGACGGCCTTTCTGCTGGAGAGCGGCGGGGACGGCATCCTGTGCTTCGGCGATACCGGCCCCGACGCGGTCGAGAAGGGCACGCGGCTCGCGGATGTCTGGACCGCCGTGGCCGAGCGCGTGAAGCAGAAGCGGCTCAAGGCCATCGTCGTCGAGGTGTCCTACACCAGCGACCGGCCCGACAGCCAGCTGTTCGGCCATCTGACGCCACGCTGGCTGATGCAGGAGCTGCACAAGCTCGACAGCCTGGCCGGCGGCAAGGCGCTGAAGGACCTGCCGGTGGTCGTGAGCCACATCAAGTATTCGCTGACCAAGGAGCAGCCGCAGCGCCAGCTCCTGCAGGAGCTGGAAGCGGCCAACGACGTGGGCGTGCGCTTCGTCATCCCTGAGCAGGGCAGTCGTTGGCACTTCAAGTGAGCGGCTGGAATGCCGATTTTCTGGACGATCGATTCCCGGCAGCAACTCGTCGTCGTGACGGCCGATGGTGACGTCACCCGCGCCGACATCGACGCCTACCTCGACGCCATCGAGGGCGGCGGCGCGCTCGCCTATCGCAAGCTGTACGATGCCCGCGCCGGAAAGATCGCGATGGACCGCGACGACATGATGGCGATCGCCGCCAGGATCAGGAGTTACCATCATCGTCCGGTCGGCCCGCTCGCCCTCGTGCTGCCCGACGGCGTGGCCGGCGCCGCGGCGCGCACGCTGGGCGTGCT
>JAEWIV010000452.1 GCA_023386865.1 Pseudomonadota bacterium | reverse complement strand
GTGGGCGGCAATCGCCAAGACGCCAGGCGGTCGCTGGCGGGCCACGTGCCGGGCGTCGGCAGCTGCTTGGGCGCCGGCAGCGGCCGGCCGGGCGGGGGAAGGGCACGGCAGGCCCGCCAGAACGGCGTGAAGACCTTGAACGCATCGCCTGCCGCCGTTTTCACCTCCCACGGCTCGAACAGGAGGTTGGCCTTCAGGCTTTCGCCAGCCACGCCGCGCGCCACGAGCGCCTGCTTCAGCCTGGCATCGCGGTCGCGCGAGCCCTGGTCGTAGACGCGATTCCAATAGACGGCTTTCGCGTCGCATTCGGCAGCCAGGCCGAGGATCGTCCGCTCCGCCGGGCCGCGGCGCAGGATGAGGCGCGAGCCGAGAGCCCTCAGGAAGGCATCGAGCGATTGCAGGCTCCGATGCAGCCACCACCGCGAGGCGGCTCCCGGCGGCCTGATGCCGTCGGTCTCGTCGTCCAGGACATAGACCGGGATGACCGGGCGGCCCGATTCGAGCGCGGCGATCAGCGCCGGATTGTCGGCCAGACGCAGGTCGCGGCGGAACCAGATGACGGACGCGGGCATGTCCGAGATACGCGGGTCACGCCGCGATGGATCTCATGATCGCGGACAGCTCGGGATGGGCCGCATCTCCAGGTTCTGCAGGTCGGCGGTGACGGTAACCAGGCCGGTCTCGACGGTCAGCCGGTCGAGCACGCCATTGTCGAATACCAGGGCGCCGACGCTGAACAATGGCCGCGTGTCCTGTTGCCGCCCGCGGGTGAAGGTCATGAACACCGGCCAGGACTTGGCGGGCAGGGAGGTCACCGGCCTGTCGGCCGGGCGGGCGGCGCGGAGCTGGTTGCGCTCCTGCTCGGTGACATCGATCAGGAAGGCATCGCCCATGACCTCGGCATCGAACATGAGGGCCGGGAAGTTGGCGGCCTTGGCCCGCAGCCTCTCGATCAGGTGATCGATGGCGGCGACCGGCATGAGGGTGGGCGGCGGCAGCACGAACTGATTGGGCGGGCCGCCGGCGGGGACGATCTCGGCCCGCAGCTCGCCGCCCTGGCGCTGCACCTTACCCTTGAGCTCGCGCTCGCTGCCGTTCTGGACCTGGATGGTGCTGTAGCGGAAGGCGCCGCCGCTCTTGGGCTCCTGGCCGTCGAGCTTGGAGGCCAAGCTCATCTTCCACGAGGCGGTGAGCGCGATCTCGGTCTTGATGTCGCGTTTGAGATGCCAGCCGCCGCAATCCAGCGAAAGATCATTGACTGCCGTGCCGATGCGCGGCGCGTTGGCGGCCACGCCCAGTCGCAATGCATATTCAGCGCGATGCGGTTGGACCTGTGCGCCGGCCAGGCCGGGCGCGAGCACGGCCCCTGCAACAACGATACCCACCAGACGACGCATCGCACCACCTTGCGCAACGCCCTTCATCGGGTCAATCGTGCGCGCCATGAGTTTGCGCGACATCGTGGCGGTATTCCGGCGGTCCTCTCCTCCATGATGCCTTTCGAGTTCGACTGCGCCGGCGAGAAACTGCAGGCATTGCCGGCGGGCGCCTTGCACTGGCCGGCGCGGCAGCTGCTGGCAGTGGCCGACCTGCATCTGGAAAAAGGCTCGTCCTACGCCGTCAATGCCCGCAAGCTGCTGCCGCGCCACGACACGCGCCAGACCCTGGCGATGCTGACGGCCCTGATCGACGTTCTGGAGCCCAAGACGGTCGTCTGCCTGGGCGATTCCTTCCACGACCGCATGGCGAGCGATCGGCTGTCCGAGATCGACCGCCGCATGCTCGACGGGCTGACCAGGCGGGCGCATTTCGTCTGGATTGCGGGCAACCATGATCCGGCGCCGCCGCCCGCCGGCTGGGGCGAGGTCGCGGAGGAAATCAACGACGGGCCGCTGGTCTTCCGCCACGAGGCGCTGTTCGGCCCGGCGCGCGGTGAGGTGTCGGGCCATTTTCACCCCGTGGCGGCGCTCACCGTGCGCGGCCGAGGGATGCGCCGGCGCTGCTTCCTGACCGATGGCGATCGTCTGATCCTGCCGGCCTTCGGCGCCTATGCCGGCGGGCTGAACGCCCTTGACCCTGCCATCGCCCAGCTCTTTCCCGACGACTACGACGCCCTGGTGGTCGGGCGCGACACGGTGCGGCGCTTGTCGTGGCGGCAGCTCAGGCCGGACGGGTCGCCGGCCTGGGAGCGCGTAGCCGACAGGCGCTGAGCCGTCGGAGGACGCGAGGCGGGGCGCGACCTCAACGCGGCAGTTCGTATTTCAGCGTGACCTCGCCCAGGCCCTCGATCCTGCCGACCGCGGTGCTGCCGGGCGGCACGAACTGGCAGGCGACCATGCTGCCGGTCGAGACGATCATCCCCTTCTTCAGCGTCTTGCCATGCTCGCCGAGCTTGTTGGCGAGCCAGGCCAGCGAATTGTAGCAATGACCCAGCACCTCGCCCGAGTTGCCGGTGCGCATGACCTTGCCGTCGAAGGCGATCGAACCGTTGAGATTGCCGATGTCGAGGCTCTTCCAGTTCTTGTTGGGCTTGGCGAGCAGCGAGCCGCCGTTCCAGCCGACATCCATCACCAGCCAGGGGAGAGTGAGCCGGCCGTAGTCGGCGCCGCGATCCTCGATCAGCTCGAAGCCCGCCCGCGCTTCGCCGATGTACGGCTCGATCGAGTCCTTGTCGTAAGGCTTGCTCTTGGGCCGCGGCACGTCGGCGTTGACGGTGAGGATGACTTCGAGCTCGACGCCCAGCCTGGCCCACTGGTCGGCGCGCACCGAGGCCTTGTGCTCGAAGACGCGCTTCTTGCGGATCGGTCCGTAGGCGGGGCCGCGCAGGCCGGTCTGTTCCCATATCTGCGGCGAGGTCAGCGCGATCTTGTAGCCGACCAGCGGCCCCTGCTTGGGCACCAGCTTCTTCAGCAGCGCATCCTGGACCTTGTAGGCGGTCCGCTCGTCCTCGATCGCGAACTGCTCGGGCCACCAGCCGACAACGGCGCGCGCGCGATGGACCTGGTGAAGCCAGTTGGCGGCTTTGGCGATGCTGAATGCCATGCATTCCTCCCCTTGCGTGTCTTCGTGGCGGCCGCATAGTGCCACCATGGCGGGGAAATCGGTGCAACATTTCGGACCTGTGCGTGCCGGCGCGGTGGTCGGCGTCGTCCTCGCGGGCGGCGAAGGCCGGCGCATGGGCCCGGGCGTGCCGAAGCCGCTCAGGCCTCTGGGCGGGCGGCCGATGGTGGCGCATGTCGTCGAGCGCCTGCGGCCGCAGGTCATGGACCTCGTCGTCGTCGCCAACGATCCGTTGCCCGGCGTGCGCGCGCTGAAGGTTCCTGTGATCGCGGACCCACCCGACATCCAGCGCGCCGCCGCGCGCGAAGGCAGGCGGCTCGGTCCGCTCGCCGGCGTGCTGGCCGGGATGGAGTGGGCGCTGAAGCACCACCCGCATGCGGGCTGGATCCTGACGGCGCCGGCCGATGCGCCGTTCCTGCCGCTGGATCTCACCGTCAGGCTATGCGGGCTGATGCATGTGCCCGAGCCCGACGTCCTGATGGTTCGGCACGGCGGCCGCCGGGAGAGCACGCTCGCGGTCTGGTCGGTGAAGCTTGCCGACGATCTCAGGCGCGCGATCCTGAAGGAGGGGATGCGCCGCGTCGAAGCGTTCGCCGAGCGGCACAGACTCGCCGAGCTGGCGTGGCCGGGCGGCGGCGCACCGTTCATGAACGTCAATACACCGGCCGAGCTCAGCGCGGCGTCGCGTCGACTTTCTCCAGTTCGACGACGTTCCCGTCGATAGTGAGCTTGCCGGCATTCTCGAAATTGACCGTGATGCGATGGCCGATCATCGACTGGACCTGTCCCAGCCCCCAGTCGGGTCGTCCGGGGTGGCGAACGAAGTCGCCGGGCGAAAGCAGGGCGTTGCCGGGCTTGTCGAACAAGCTTTAGTGACTCCCATGTGAGGTGTAAGACCACCATCTTCGCCCAAGGAGGACACCGATGACCACCACCCGTCTTGCCATTGCCTCGGCCCTCGCCGCCGCGCTCGCGATGCCGGCCGCCACGCAGGCACAAGGCAACATGGAGAAATGCTACGGCGTCGCCAAGGCCGGCAAGAACGACTGCCAGACGGCGAAATCATCGTGTGCCGGCACGTCGAAGACCGATTCCCAGGCCGACGCGTGGATCTCGCTGCCCAAGGGCGTGTGCGACAAGCTGGTCGGCGGCAAGACGACCACGGGCTGATCGCCATGGAGCCGATCGCGGGGATCGGGCTGCGCTCGCCGCACCTCGCGGAGGTCGCTCGCGATCGGCCGGCGACCGGCTTCCTGGAAATCCACGCTGAGAACTATCTCGCGAGCTCGCCTGCGCTCCCGACCATCGAAAGCCTGCGAGCCGATCACGCGCTTTCCATCCACGCGGTCGGCCTGTCGCTGGGATCGGTCGACGGCGTCGATGAAACCCATCTGGCCCGCGTCGCCGCTCTCGTAGAACGCCTCGAACCGGCGCTGGTGTCGGATCACCTCGCCTGGAGCAGCTTCGGCGGCCGCTACTTCAACGACCTCCTGCCGCTGCCGTATACCGAAGAGGCGCTGGCGGTGGTGGTGCGCAATGTCCAGCACCTGCAGGAGGCGCTCGGCCGGCAAGTATCGATCGAAAATCCGTCCTGCTACCTGGGCTTTGCGCAGTCGACGCTGAGCGAGCCGGAGTTCCTGGCCGAGCTCGCCGCGCGCAGCGGCTGCGGCCTGCTGCTCGACGTCAACAACATCGCCGTGACGGCCCACAATCTGCGCCTCGACGCAGCCGACTGGCTCCGGCTGCCGGCGCAGGCGGTGACCGAGTATCATCTCGCCGGGCACGCCGTGAACGACGCCGACGGCGAGATCATCCTGATCGACGATCACGGGTCGAGGGTGAGCGACGGTGTGTGGGCGCTGTTCGCCGACGTCGTCGAGCGCTTCGGTGGTCGTCCGACGCTGATCGAGTGGGATACCGACTTGCCGCCGCTCGGCGTGCTGCTCGATGAGGCGGCGCGCGCGGCCCGGCTGATCTCCGCCGAGGATCGCAATGCCGCTCGCGCTGCGTGACCTGCAGGCGGCATTCTCTGCCCACCTGCTCGGCGCCGACAGTACCGGGCTCGCCGCCGAGGTCATGGGCGACGCGATCCCGGCAGCGGCGCGGCTGCGCGTCCATCGCCATCACATGTTCGAGAGCCTGGGTTCGGCCCTGGCGGCCACCTTCCCGACGGTCCAGGCGCTGGTCGGCGGCGAATTCTTTCGTGGCCTGGCGCGCGCGTTCGTCAGCCGCTCCCCGCCTGACCAGCCGGTACTGGCCGAGTACGGTGCGGGTTTCGCCGCCTTCATTGCCGGCGACCCCGCAGCGCGCGAGTTGCCGTACCTCGCCGATGCCGCCCGGCTCGACTGGGCGTTGAACGTCGCCTTCCATGCTCCGGCGGGCCGCCGCCTGGCTGCCGCAGATCTGGCGGCAGTGCCGGCGGCCGACCTGCCATCGTTGCGGTTGGCGCTGGCGCCGGGCAGCGCCTTGATCAGTTCGTCCTATCCTTTGGATCGCATCTGGAGGGCATGTCGGCCCGAGACCGCCTCCGAGCCTGTCGATGTGGCGGCGGGCGGCGCGCGGCTTCTTGTCCTGCGCCGGCCCGACGATGCGGCCTTCGTCAGCCTCTCGGCGGGGGAGGAGGCCTTCGTTGCCGGCGTGGGCGATGGCCTAAACCTGGAAGAGGCCGCTGGTCGCGCGGGTCCCGGGTTTGATCTGACGGCGGCCTTCGCCCGTCTGCTGGGCTTGGAGGCATTTGCTGCGCTGCAATAGACATTGCCATGTTGGCGTCATGATTGCGCGTGGTTTATGAGGATTTGCCGTCTTGGGTTTTGCTGCACTGCACGACAAGTGGCGCTTGGCGGCAGCGAAGAATGTTGCGGTGTCATCGACCATCCCTATACTCCGCGCGCCTCAAGAGCCGCCTTCCCCCGAGGCGGACGTGTAGTCGCTGCGAGTGGAGTTGCCGACGATGTCGATCACGTTGCCGCAGAATTACCGGCCGACTGAACGCGAAGCCTTCATGAATCCGATGCAGCAGGAATACTTCCGCCAGAAGCTGCTGAAGTGGAAGAACGAGCTTATCGAGGAATCCAACCAGACATTGCAGAACATGCAGGAGGAGAGCCTGGCGCAGCCCGATCTCGCCGATCGCGCCACCGCCGAGACCGACCGCTCCCTCGAGCTGCGCACCCGTGACCGCTTCCGCAAGCTGATCTCCAAGATCGACAGCGCGATGAAGTCGATCGACGAAGGCACCTACGGCTACTGCGAGGAACCCGGCGAGCCGATTTCGCTGAAGCGCCTCGAAGCCCGTCCGATCGCGACCCTGTCGGTCGAGGCGCAGGAGCGCCACGAGCGCCTCGAGCGCACCCGCCGCGACGAAGGCGCCGACTGACATCATTCGGACCGCGGGGCGCCCGGCCCCCGGGGCGGCGCCAAC
>JAEWIV010000414.1 GCA_023386865.1 Pseudomonadota bacterium | reverse complement strand
CGCGGGCCTCCAGGCCCGCTCATGATTCTTGAGCGGGCCTGGAGGCCCGCGGTCCATTGAGAGCATGAAATTTGCATCTCGTCCGGTGTGGACGAAGGGGGACTCATGATCGGCAGGCGCACGCTTCTCGCCACGGCGGGACTTCTGACGGCAGGCAACGTACAGGCGCAGCCCAAGTACCCAACCGAGCCGGTCAGGCTGGTCGTGCCGCGCGCGCCGGGCGGCGGCTCCGACATACTGGCGCGCCTGCTGCAGCCCGCGCTGGAGAAGAAGCTCGGTCAGCCGGTGATCGTCGACAACCGGCCCGACGCCGCCGCCGTCATGGGCGCCACCATCGTGACCAAGGCCAAGCCCGACGGCTACACGCTGCTTCTGGCCGACAACTCCTTCTACCAGAACCCCGCTATCCTCGATTCGCTGCCCTACGACACGCTGAACGGCTTCACCGCCGTCACCATGCTGGCCCAGGCGCCCGTCATCCTGATCGCCCACCCCGACGTGCCGGCCAGGACCCTGGCCGAACTGATCGAGCTGGCGAAGAAGACCAATCTAACCTTCGCGTCGGGCGGCGTCGGTTCCTCGACGCACCTGATGGGCGTGATGGTGAACCTCAAGGCCGGCACCAACATCACCCACGTGCCTTTCAAGTCGTCGGGCCAGGCCCTGATCGCCTTGCTGGGCGGGCACGTCTCCCTGCAGTACGGCGGACTGGCGTCGGCGCCCCCTTATATAAAGGACGGCAAGGTGCGGCCCATCGCCATCACCGGCGCCAAGCGCGACCCCGCGGTCCCCGACGTGCCGACATTCACCGAGGCCGGCTTGCCGGGCGTCGACGTTTCCAGCGTCTGGGGTCTGCATGCCCCGCCGGGCACGCCCATCGAGATCCGCCGCGCGCTGCGCGACGCCGTCGCCGCGGTGATGCGCGAACCCGAGACCGCCAAGCAGCTCGGCGAGCGTGGTTACCAGACCATCGCCGGCACGCCCGAGGACCATCAGGCACAGACGACCGCGCTGGTGAACCAGTGGATCGAGGTCGGCAAGAAGGTGAACCTGAAGGAGTAGCTATCCAGCCTTCGCGAGGTCGATGGCGCGGCGGTACATGGTCATGGCGGCCTCCGGCGTGTTGTAGCCGGCATGCGCCGTCAGCGTGACGTTGTCGAGCTTGAGCAACGGCTCGTCCGGATCGACCGGCTCCTTGGCGAACACGTCGGTCGCGTAGTGGCCGACATGGCCCGACTTCAGGAGGTCGATCAGGGCCGGCTCGTCGACCACGCCCGCGCGCGCGGTGTTGATCACGATGACGCCCTTCTTCGCCTTCTCGAGCTTCGTCCGATCGAGGAAGCCCTTCGTCTGGTCGTTGAGGCCGAGATGCAGGCTCACGATGTCGGACCGCTTCAGGAGCTCGTCGATATCGACCATCGGTACCGAGGCGTCCGGCCGCGGCGAACGGTTCCAGGCGACGACCTCGAGGCCGATGCCCGACGCGATGCGGGCCATCTCGCGGCCGATGCCGCCAAGCCCGACGATGCCCAGGGTCTTGCCGCGCAGTTCCATGCCCTGCATCGGACGCCAGCCACCGGCCCTCACCATCGCGTGCATGGTGCCGATATGGCGGGCCGCAGCGAACATCAGGCCGATGGCGTGCTCGGCTACGGTCGTGTCGCCGTAGCCCGAGATGGTCGAAACCTTGATGCCGAGCCGCGCCGCGGCGGCGAGGTCGACGAAGCTCGCCGCCCCGGTGCCGAGGAAGACGATGTGCTTCAGGCCTGTGCACCGCTTCAGCGTATCCTCGTTGAAGTAGCTGGCATCGTTGATGACGGTGTCGTAGCCCTCGACCAGCCGGGGAATGTCGGCGGCGGCGGCGGGGCCCATGTTGATCGTGATCGGGATGTCGGACGGGCGGTGCACGCGCTTCCAGACGGCGTCGATGTCGGGTGTCGAATCGATGAACAGGGTCTTGGGCATCTCTCAGCTCAGTTGCTCAACCACGCGGCCCAGCCGCTCCAATGTCTGCACGACCGTCTTCTGGCCGAGGCCCGGCCATTGCACGCGCAGCAGGATATGATCCGTGCCGGTGTGCTCGCCGTACCTGCCGATCCGCTCGACCACCTCGTTGGCCGAGCCGATGATGAAGCGCTTGGCCGCGAACTCGTCGAAGTCGGCGCGGATGCGATCGGCCGGCACGAAGCCCGAGGCACCGCCCCAGCTCGCATAGGCCTCGTACTTGAAGGACAAGGGCTCGCGCACCTCGTCCAGCGCCTTGCCGGTGCCGCTGCCGACGTGGCACTCGCGGATGATCGGAAACTCGGTCGCCGGCGCAAGGCCCGCCGCCGCGCGGGTCTCGCGGAACAGCGCGCCCAGCTTCTTGACGCCGCCCTCGCTCACCATCGGCGAGGGCATCCAGGCCTCGGCCAGCCTGGCGGCGCGCTTGACCGGGATCTCGGAGTCGCCCGCCATCCAGATCGGCGGGCCGCCCGGCTGGCGGGGCTTGATGCTCGACTGCACCCCGCTGATTGTGTGGTAGCGGCCCTTGTGCTCGACGACATCGTCGCGCCACAGCTTGCGGATCACCTCGACGGCCTCGACGAAGCGCGGCACGCGTTCCTTGATCGGCACGCCGATCGAATCGAATTCCTCCTGCCGGTAGCCCAGGCCGAGACCGATGATGGCGTTGCCGCCGGTCAGCCAGTCGAGCGTCGCCGTCTCTTCGGCCACGATCACCGGATTGAGCAGCGGCAGCAGCAACAATCCCGGCCCCAGCCGCATGCCCTTCGCCTCGGCGGCGAGCCGCGCCAGCAGCGGCATGGCCTGGAACATCTGCAGCGGGCTCGAGACGAAATGCTGGCCGACCATCAGCGAGACGAGGCCGCTCGCCCGGGCGACCCGCACCTGTTCGATCAGGTTGTCGAGCTCCGGCCCAAGGTCGACGCCCTGACGCCACTGCGTCGCCATGTAGAGACCGAGCTTCATGGCGTCTCCTTCCCCTTCGTCCGGCCGGTTATCCGCGCTTGCGCGCGACGATCGCATCCCGCCGCTTGATCACGCGATCGACGCGATGGCCGAGTCGATCGTAAGGCGGCCGGTCGACGACCGCCAGGGGCGCCGTCGCGGAGACCAGCGCGGCCATCTCCTCGCGAGCGAATCTCGTGGCGTCCCACGAGAAGGCGACGACGCCACCCGGTGCGATCAGCTCGGCCCAGACGGGAAGGCAATCGCCCAGCAGCCCGCGCAAGGGCGCGCTATGCTGGATGCCGTAGGGCAGGTCGGTGACGATCAGCTGCGGACGGCCGAATCCCGCCAGCAGCTCCTTCGTTCCGCGCGCATCGCCATGGACCAGCAGGCAGCGGCGAACATCGTCCTTGCCGAGCTGGAAGTGCCAGCGCCTGGCGTTGAGCTTGCGCAGACGCTCCTCCTTCGAGGCCACTGCGATGCGGTTCTCGCGACAGTACTGGCCGATGAAGGTTGCCGTCGTCTCGATGTCGGTCCGGTCCATGTCGATGCCGGCGACGTCGGCACCGAGCGACAGCGCCGCGAACAGTGTCGTGCCGCCGCCGCACAGCGGATCAACGACGGCCAGGCTCGACCAGTCGCTGCTGTGGAAGTCGGATGCATACTTCGCCATGTTGCAAAGGAAATGCGTGAAGGCCTCGTTGGTCTTGCCCTTGTACCGTCGTGTCGCCGCCATGTCGGGCGAGAGGAAGGCGGTATGGACGGCCTCGAGCGGCCGCAGCAAAGGACCGCGGACGTCGCCGATCGCGTCGAACAGCTCGAAAATCCCGCCGATCATGGCCATCCCCGCCATCAGGCCGATCGCCTTGCCGGTCATCGGACCCGGCAAGCCGAACTGGAGATAGTCGTCACCGGCGATGCGCGTCAGCGTTACGTTCTGCAGTTCCGGGCCGATCGGCGAGGCCAGCAGCTCCGACGCGGCCAGATCGCGGGCGAGATTCGAATACTGCGTGCTGCGCTGGGGCGCGAGCTGGGCGACGATCGTCGTCGCCTTCATCGCGCCCACGAAGCGGCGCGCTCGAGCAGGCGGCGGGCGCGGATCACCACGGGCAGGTCGATCATGCTGCCTTCGAAGGCGACCGCGCCTGCCCCGTCGGCCGCGGCGGCATCGAAGGCAGCGATCAGCCGCCGCGCGCGGTCGAGCTCGACGTCGGAAGCGCCGTACTCCTCGTTGATGATGGGGACGTGCGCGGGATGGATGCAGGAGGCCGTCGTGAAGCCCAGTGCCTTGCCGCGCTTGAGGCCAGCCCGATACGAATCGAGGTCGTTGATGTTGGCGAGCTGACCCATCGATCCCATGGGCAGGATGCCCGCCGCGCGGCAGGCGGCAAGGCCGTGCATGGCGAACACGTACATGCTGTCGGCCGACGGGACGGCGCCGAGCTCTGTCGCCATGTCCTCCCCGCCGACCGACATGCCGGCCATGCGCGGCTCGGCGGCGATGGCGTAGAGATGCGGCAGCGCCGCCGGCGATTCGATCAGGACGAGGAAACGCGTATGGCCGATCGGCATGCCGAGGGCGGTTTCGCGGTCGGTCACCAGCTCGGCCAGCAGGCGGACATGCTCTGGCCCCATGACCTTGGGCAGCATCAACGCGGCGACGCCGGGCATCACCGACGCCGCGATGTCGGCAACGGCGAGATCGAGCGGCCGGTTGATGCGGACGACGACGTCGGCGCCTTTCTGGGCGACCCGCGGCACGGCAGCCGCCAATGCGGCGCGCGCATCCGCCTTGCGCGACGGCAGGATCGAATCCTCGAGATCGAGGATGATGGCATCGGCGCCGCGCTCATGCGCTTTCGCCAGGAAGCGCTCGGAGAGCACCGGCACGAACAGCAGCGATCGCCAGGAAGGTTGAGACGGGGTCATTCGATGCTTTCTCCCATCACCGCGTTGCATTCTGCCTGCGCTTCAGGCCCCAGGCAGCCGCCACATCGGCGGCCACGCGCCTGGCCATGAGGCGATAGCCGAGACTTTCGCCGTACGGCGAACGCGCGAGGTGGAACCCGTCGGCATAGACGGTTTCCTTGACGTCGACGAACAGGTCACCCAGGTCGAACACCTGCAGGCCATGCTCACGCTGGCGCAGGACACCCTCGACCATCCGTCGATAGAGGCCGATGTAGGATAGATCGCCGACGACAGCCCGCTCCTCCAGCGTAAGCGTCTTGCCACGGGCCGGCACAGGCTGAAAGAAGTAAGCGGTCTTTATGCCGTAGTCTCGCGCCAGGGCCTCCATGGCGCGGTTATACTTCTCCAGGAGCTGGAGCTGGAGAGCGAAGACGCGCTCCCCATCGCCGGCGATGTCGGTCGGCAGCGCGAACAGGCTCTCAAGCGTCGTGCGCTTGCTCGACGGGCGGGCGGTCTGTCCCTTGGCCACCGTTTCCAGGGTGCGAAATAGCAGATAGGCCGCGTGCGAGCGACCCAGTACAGGATCGCCCGCCACGCCACCGGCGAGACGCCCCAGCACCCAACCGACGGCTGCATCGCCGAAATTGTCGTCGGCGACCAGCGGATTGACCGCGAGGAAGTTGGTGACCGGATATTCCAGGCGCTCGCGCTCCCATGGCCGGAACAGATAGAAGTCGTTCATGCCGCCCAGAGTAATGACGGCATCCAGCGCCTGGGCGTTCAGGGCAAAGAGGATGAAGGGCTGCGGCTGCTTCCAGGCGCCGTCGCCGCCATTCAACACCCAGAACGGCTGGCCGTTCGGGCTCTCGTAATTCCCGTTCAGTTCCTCCTCGAGGTAACGCGGCGCTGGCCACGGATCGATTTGCGCGAGCTGCCCCGCCACCGAGCCGCCGGTCAGCAGGATGGTGTAGCGGTCGGGCCGCTTCAGCAGCGGGTAGTCGTCGTTGAACAGGCCGACATTGTTGATGTTCCTCAACCCGCACGGCTGGTTGGCATGATGGACGAAGCCGACATAGGGATGGGGATACAGCGTATCGACGTAGCGGCAGTCGGTACCGCGCGTGAGATCGCGCACATAGGTGTTCTGGGTGCGTTCGAACAGCTCGGCCGCTGGCGTATAGCGGCCGTCCTCCATCATCATCCAGACGATCGCGGCGCCCTCGACGCCCGCTAGCGCCAGCGCAATGCCGATCGCGATCGAGATGCCTCCGAAGAGGCGTCGCTTGCTCCCAGCCTTCATCTACGCACGTCTCGGACCGCCTGTGCATACGCCAGCGGACCTTGGGTCGAACAACGAAGCCATTGCCGCTTTGGCAGCCGACACTCAAGCGCAATCTTGTCGAGCGCTGCTCGCGAACGGTCCGAGGGTCAGGCGCCGAACGGAACAACCTGCCGTTGAACAGGGCGTGCCGAGAAGTGCTGGTTTGGCGGACGTCCGGACAAAGCGGGCCGGCGGATTCCACTCTGTGAATTTCACATCCGTTGTACGGAGAGCGCAGGCTGTTGCTTTATGGCCACACTTTGTCGGGGTAGCGGCAGGCCTGCGGCAAAGCTGGAGCCAAATCATCTTGCACCGTGTAAAATGCCAGGAAATCAACGAGGAGATACACGGATGAAGAAGGCTTTGTTCGTTGCAGCCGCCCTGGTGGCCTTACCCTCGGTGGGCCAGGCGCAGGAGTTCGCACCGCTTCCTGGTTTCTATATCGGCGCCGGCTTCGGCGGTGCGTGGTATCTCAGCAGCACGACCTCGGTCGGCGGATCGTTCAGCAGCACGACCGGTTTGCTGGCGGACATCGTCGCCGGCTACGACTTCGTCGGCCCGCGCGTGGAACTCGAGGTCGGCTTCGGCTTCATTCCCTTCACCGCGAACCTCGCCGGGACCGCCGCGCAATCGAACTTCAGCGGCAACGCTCACCAGCTGCACGTCATGGGCAAGGTGCTGTACGACTTCATGCCAGCATCGACCATCACGCCCTATATCGGCGCGGGCGCGGGCATCGCGTTCGTCGACGGCAACGCCTTCCTGCAGAACACGGTATTCGCGTACGAGGGCATCCTCGGCCTGGGCTACAACATCGACAGCCAATGGCGCGTTGCCCTCGAAGGACGCTACGTCGGCACCACCAACGCCAATGTCGTGATCAACGGCGTCAATGTCGGGGTGAACAACTCCAACATCGTGGCGATGGTCTACGGGCAGTACAAGTTCGCACCGCCGATGGCGGCCGCGCCGCCGCCCGCGCCGGCCCCCGCCACACCGCCTTCCTTCATGGTGTTCTTCGACTGGGACAGCTCGGCCTTGTCGCAAGCGTCGTTGAACGTCATCAACCAGGCCGCCAGCGCCTTCAAGAGCAAGGGCAGCGCCCGCATCCGCGCCACCGGCCACACCGATACGTCGGGTCCCGAGGCCTACAACATGGCGTTGTCGCTGCGGCGCGCCAACGCCGTCAAGAATGCGCTGGTCCGCGAGGGCGTGCCGGCCGCGGCGATCGCCGTGATCGGCCGTGGCGAGCAGGGCCTGCTGGTGCAGACCGGCGACGGCGTGCGCGAGCCGCAGAACCGCCGCGTCGAGATCGTGGTCGAATAGCCGACGGTGCGGGACTGGTCGGCTTCCGCCTGGCCGATCAGTCCCTGACCTTGACCGCGTCGGCGACGAACTCGGCCTCGGCCGTGGGGATGGGCGACGAGGTCTCGCGGCAAAAGGCGGCGCCCAGGATCCAGTTCAGCTGCCCTGGACTGCCCGTCCCGTTGCGGACGAAGCCGATGCACTGGCGTTGCGCCTTCTGGAACGTCACATAGTGATCGCCAGCGCGGCTGCCGGTATAGGTCCAGCCTCCGGCGCCGGTAGTGACGTTCTTCAGCGCATCGGCTGTGCGCAACCAGTCGACCGCGCCCGAGGTCGCAACCGGACTCAGCCCGCCCACGCCATGCGCCTGGACCAGCCGGTAGAGGCCGATCGCGAATTCGCTTTTCGAATCGGTGTAGGTGAGCCGCCAGCTCTGAACGGTGCCGATGCGAAACGTCCGGACGTTCGACGTCCAGCAGCGGTTGAAAGGCACGCCATAGACCGGCGCCGTGGCGCATTGAATCTCGTTGGTGAAGACCCAGGAGTCCTGTGCGACGGCTGGCCTGACGCCGCCGGAAACAGCCAGGACAGCAAGGGCCAGGGCCAGGAGGCGCCCGCCGGGCATTGGAGCTCCGCCGCCATCGAAGTGATTTCGCCTCAAGTCAGCAAGCTCCCGAACCCCGCCAGCGGCGCGAAAAAACAATCACACAGATTCTTTGCGTCAGCAATCAACGCGTCGGCGTCAGCCCCCACGGGCAAGAGCTGGCGCCGGGAAAATCCAGGCGCCGGCCGGACGAGTCCTGACATGTGACGCCGCCCCAATTGCCGCTGCGCGCGGGGGCGGGAGCGGGAGCCGGAGCCGGACCGGGAGCCGGTGCCGCCGCAGCGCGGGCCTTTGCCGCGGCCTCCACCTTCTTGAGGTCGTCGTCGTACTTTGCGACCGCGGGCGCCGCCTCGCCCAGCAACGCCTGCTGCTGGGCCGGGCTCAGGAAGCCGGTCACCGGTTGATTGCGGGCTCGCTGCCAGCCCGAGATCATCTCGCGAGAGCGCGGACCGAAAACGCCATCGAAGCCGTTCGTGTCGAAGCCGAGCGAGGTCAACGCAACCTGGATCCGCTGGCGATCGAGCTGTGACAGCTTCATCGCGATCTCGGCGGCCTCCGCGGCCTTCTGCGCCGCCGCTTCGGCGTCGGCCTTCTGCTTGGCCTCCGCATCGGCCTTCGCCTTGGCCTCGGCGTCGGCCTTTCGCTTGGCTTCAGCCTCGGCCTTCGCCCTCGCCTCCGCTTCAGCCTTTGCCTTGGCGTCGGCATCGGCCTTTGCCTTGGCTTCGGCGTCGGCCTTCTGCTTGGCCTCGGCATCCGCCTTTCGCTTGGCTTCGGCTTCCGCCTTCGCCTGGGCTTCCGCCTCCGCCTTTGCCTTGGCCTCGGCATCGGCCTTTGCCTTGGCTTCCGCGTCGGCCTTTCGCTTGGCTTCGGCCTCGGCCTTGGTCCTCGCCTCCGCTTCCGCCTTTGCCTTGGCTTCGGCGTCAGCTCTCGCCTTGGCCTCGGCGTCCGCCTTGGCTTTGGCTTCCGCTTCGGCCCGTCGCCTCGCTTCGGCCTCTGCCTTCGTTCTTGCCTCCGCGTCCGCTCTCTGCTGCGCTTCGGCTTCCGCCTTCCCCCTGGCCTCCGCTTCGGCCCTCCGCTTGGCATCGGCCTCGGCCTGCTGCTTGGCCGCCTCCGCATCCGCCGCCTTCTGCCTAGCCTCTGCTTCTGCTTTCTGCCGCGCCGCCTCGGCTTCCGCCCGCTGTCTGGCGGCCGCCTCGGCATCGGCCTTCTGCCTCGCCTCGGCCTCTGCCGCTTGCCTGGCTGCAGCCTCGGCCTGCAGCCTGGCTTCCTCGTCGGCCCTCTGCTTGGCGGCGGCTTCGGCGGCCTTCCGTCCCTCGACCGACATGGGAGGCGCGGCCGTCCTCGGCGGGAAAATCAGATATCCGCCGGCCACGCCGGTGAGGATTGCGGCCAGCGCTCCGCCGTAGAGCATCGCGCGGTTCATCCCCGAGAACGCCGCTTTGAACGAGGCGAACGACTGAGCCGAAGCAGACTTGAGGCCGGTGGTAACCGACGTCGCCGCCGAGGCGGCGGTGCCGATCACGGGCGAGGGCCGCCGGCTCGGCGGGGGCGGCTGCGGCGGAACAGGGGGAGCGGCGGACTTGGCCTTTGGTCGAGGCTTCGGCCGTTCGAACACGGTCTCGTCGCCGACCTGCTCCTGCTCGCCCGTCGAAAAGAGAACGTCACGCCAAGCCGCGATCGACTGTGGGCGGTCCTTGGCGCGGACCGTGAGGCCGACATCGATGCCGCGAAGGATGCCGGGCGGATAGCCGTCGGGCGAAAGCCCGGCCAGCGGCTCGTAGGCATCGTTGAGAGCGCGCTCCAGGGAGCTGGGCGGCGCCTTGCCCGTGATCGCGTGATAGAGCGTCGCCGACAGGCTGTAGATGTCGGTCCACGGTCCCTGCTTGTCCGAGGTGAGCTGCTCGGCCGCGGCATAGCGTGGCGTGAAGATCGCCGTCATCGCTGCCGTGCGATCGGCCATCGACGAGCGCGACGCACCGAAATCGATCAGCGTCGGATTGTTGTTGGCATCGAGTATGACGTTGGCGGGCTTGACGTCGCGATGCAGGAAGCCGGTCTTGTGGACCGCCTCCAGTCCGTCCAGCAGACGTTCGAGCAGGCGCTGGGCGATCGCAGGCGCCAGCTTGCCGTCGCGCTTCAGGCGCTGCTCGAGCGTATCGCCGCGCGCCAGGCCCATGACCATGTAGGCCGTGCCGTTGGCCTCCAGGAAATCGTAGACGCGGACGACCGCCGGGGCGCCCTCGAGCGTCGCGAGGATGCGGGCTTCCTCGAGAAAGCGCTCGCGTCCCCAGATGAAGTCTTCGGCGAGCTGCGTCGACCGCGGAACGACCGTCGTGCCGTTCTCGCGCAACGCCAGTGTCGTCGGCAGATATTCCTTCACCGCGACTTCACGGCCGAGCGTCGTATCCTTGGCGTAGTAGGTGATGCCGAAACCGCCATGGCCCAGGACCGAAAGCAGCTCGTAGTTACGCAGCCGCGTTCCGGCCGGTAACGTGCCTCGCATTTCATTCGGCTTGGGGTCAGCCTTGGTCCCGGCCGCCATGCTTCCATGCCCCTCGGGCGTCGCGGTTTGCCAGCGCCAATCTTAGCCTATGTTGCGATTTCACAAAGCGTCAAGATAGGTGACCCGAGCACGAAGCCGTGTGGGGAATCTCACGTACACATCGCCAGCCGGCGGCTATGTACAGTGCCGGGACTTAGGTCCTGTCAGCTCTGGTGAAAGCTGAATCCTCTTGTCGAGGGGGCGGATGTTGCACGATAGTTTGCACGGGGTCAGTGAGTCGCCGGTTCGACGGGTATGACGTCCCAGGGGGGATGACCAGCACGTGCGCCCAATAGAGCTGAAACCGCTGATCGGACGGCTGAACGACGTCTGCCGCCGCGCACTCGAGTCGGCGGCGGGCGCAACCGCGCTTCGCACCCACTACAACGTCGAGATCGAACATTTCCTGATCGGATTGCTCGATCGAACCGATACCGATCTCGCCGCGATCCTGCGGCGCTGGGAGATCGATCCCGCCCGCCTGCTGGCCGATCTCACGCGATCGCTCGACCGCATGAAGACCGGCAATGCCCGCGCCCCCGCGCTTTCACCCGACATCGTCGCAATGGTGAAGCAGGGCTGGCTGCTGGCCTCGGTGGAGCAGGGCGCCAGTCGCGTGAGGTCGGGCCATCTGATCTGGGCGTTGCTCGCCGACGACATGCTGGCGCGCCGTGCGATCGGCTCGTCGGATCTGCTGAGCGCGATCTCACCCGACACGCTCAAGGCCGATTATCTCGCGATTTGCGCCAACACGGTCGAGACGGCGCAGGCGACCACGCAGGCGGCCGGCTCGGAAGCGGCGGGCACCGGCTCGGGCGAAACACGGCCCGGCGGCTCGGCGGCCCTCGATCAGTTCACGATCGATCTCACGGCGCAGGCCAAGGCCGGCAAGATCGATCCGATCCTCGGCCGCGACTTCGAGATCCGCCAGATGGTCGACATCCTCACGCGTCGCCGTCAGAACAATCCGATCCTCACGGGCGAAGCCGGCGTCGGCAAGACCGCCGTCGTCGAGGGCCTGGCGCTGCGGATCGCGTCCGGCGACGTCCCGCCCGCGCTGCGCAACGTCACCCTGCGCACGCTCGATCTCGGCCTCCTGCAGGCGGGCGCCGGCGTGAAGGGTGAATTCGAGAACCGTCTGAAATCGGTGATCGACGAAACCAAGTCCAGCCCCAAGCCCATCATCCTCTTCATCGACGAGGCGCACACGCTGATCGGCGCCGGCGGCCAGGCCGGCCAGAACGATGCGGCCAATCTCCTGAAGCCCGCCCTGGCGCGCGGCGAATTGCGGACGATCGCGGCGACCACCTGGGCCGAATACAAGAAGTACTTCGAGAAGGATGCCGCCCTCACCCGCCGCTTCCAGCCCGTGAAGGTCGAGGAGCCGAGCGAGAAGATGGCGATCGCCATGATCCGCGGCCTCGTGTCGACCCTCGAGCTGCATCACAAGGTGCGCATCCTGGACGAGGCGGTGAGCGATGCCGTGCGCCTTTCGGCGCGCTACATCCCGGCCCGCCAGCTGCCGGACAAGGCGGTCAGCCTGATCGACAC
>JAEWIV010000383.1 GCA_023386865.1 Pseudomonadota bacterium | reverse complement strand
GTCCCGAGCTCGCACCGGCTCGCCGTCGACATGCCGGTCGGCCATCGCCTGTGGAAGGACGCCGACGCGGTGCTGGCGGTCGGCACGCGCTTCTTCATCCAGAACGGCAGCTGGGGCATCGACCGGAACCTCAAGGTCGTGCGCCTCGACATCGATCCCGACGAGCCCGAGCGCTATGCCAAGCCGGACGTGACGCTGCTGGGCGACGCAGCACCGCAGTTGCGCGCGTTGATCGCGGCGCTGCCGAAGCACAATCGGCCGCGTCCGTCGCTCGCCGACGAACTCGAGGGCCATCGCAGCTGGCTCGCCGAGCGCCTGTCGCGGCTGGAGCCTCAGCTCTCGTTCCTGAAGGCGATCCGCGCGGCGCTGCCGGACGACGGCATCTTCGTCGACGAGGTCTCGCAGATCGGCTTCGCCTCGCGCGTCGCGCTGCCGATCGAGAAGCCGCGCACGTTCCTCTCGCCCGGCTACCAGGACAATCTGGGCTGGGGCTTCGGCACGGCCCTCGGCGTCAAGGCCGCGATGCCCGACAGAAAGGTGCTGGCGATCGCCGGCGACGGCGGCTTCATGTACCAGGTGGGCGAGCTCGCCACCGCGGTACGCCACAAGCTCGCCGTCGTCGTCGTGGTGTTCGACAATGGCGGCTTCGGCAACGTCAAGCGCATCCAGCAGGAGCGCTACGGCAACCGCCTGATCGCCTCCGATCTCGCCAATCCGGACTTCGGCAAGCTCGCCGAGAGTTTCGGCGTGGCCTCCTTCAAGGCGCTCGACGCACGCCAGCTCGAGGACTGCCTGAAGAAGGCCTTCGCGCTCAATGCGCCGGCGCTGGTCTGGGTGCCCCACGGCGACGTGCCGAGCCCGTGGGACCTGATCATGATGCCGAGGGTACGAGGCTGAGGCGACGGCCTGCTTCCTCTCTCGTCCTGAGCATTATCGTGAGCGCAGGCTATCCAGGATCTCGGCGAAGCCTGTCTTGCAGGTGAAGCCCAGCCTGTCCCTGGCCCTGCGCGCGTCGTAGACGCGGTCGATCGAATTGAACATCGTCCAGCCGCGCTTGTCGTAGAGGGCGCGGTAGTCCGGGAAGTAGCGCGCCACCACGCTCGGCGCGTCGGCGATCAGCTCGCGGCAGTCCGCAGGCGAGAACGGCGTCAGGGCCGAGACGATGAAGATGTCGAAGCCCAGCGTCCTGGCCTTGTCGAGCGCCACGACATGCGCCTCCGCCGCGTCCTCGACCGACAGCCGCCGGAACAGGAACTCGTTGGCCTTGGTGTTTTCGTCCGACTGCTCGATGGCGTGCGCCATGTCGTCCTCCTCGGGGAAGAACCGCGAGGTGCGCAGAACGAGGATGGGCAGCTTGTGCAGGTGGTTGAACAGCCGGCAGAGCTCCTCGGCGGCGCGCTTGGTGACGCCGTAGATGTTGCGCGGCTCGAGCGGCGCCAGCGTCTCGTCGATCCACATCGCCTCCTCGGCGCCGCCGGCTTTGCCGTCGCGGATCTTCTGCGAGATCATCAGCGAAGTGGTCGAGGTGAAGACGAAGCGGTCGACCTTAGAACCCGCCGCCACCGCCTCCTCGAGCAGGTTGAGCGTGCCCTGCACGTTCACCGCCACGAACTCGGAATTGTCATGGGTCTCGATGTGCGGCTTGTGGCGAGCGGCGCCGTGCACGATCGCCTCGATCCCCTGCCCGCGCAGAAGCTCGCGCACCAGCGCCCGGTCGACGACCGAGCCCACGACCTCGGTGGTCGGGCCAGGCGTGGAATCCAGCCCGACGACCTTGTGGCCGTCGCGCACGAGCCGCGGCACCAGGGTCTGGCCGAGCCAGCCCGACGAGCCCGTCACCAGGATGTTCATCAGCCGGTCGCCTCGCCGCCGATGCTCGCCAAAACATCGATCATCACGTCGACCGTGCCGTCGTCGACGATGCCATGGCGGCGGAACAGCCAAGCCGGCTCGTTGTAGGCAAGCCAGGTCCCGTCCTTGTCGTCCTGCCAGATCAGTATCCGCATCGGCAGATCGATGGCGACCGTGGGTGTGCGCTGCATGGCAGGCGTGCCGGCGCGCGGATTGCCGAAGAACACGACGACGGTCGGCCGCAACTCCATCTTGACCTTTTCAGCCGCGGCGCCGTGGTCGATGCGGGCAAATACCGTCATGCCGTGACGGGCCACGGCGGCTTCGAGCCTGTCCAGCGTCTCGGCCGGGCCGTGCAGGCTCGGCAGCACCCTCAATCCGTCAGCGCTCACAGCCCCGCCTCCGTCAATGCCGTCTGCTGGCGCCGCGCCAGCTCGTCGACGTCGAAGCCCTCGATCAGGCCTTCGAACAGGCGATGCCAGTTGATCGACGCGCGCAGATGGATGAACACGGCGCCGAGCCCGATGGCAGCGCGGTCCATGAACACGAACTCGCGCGGCGGACGCACGCCGCCCATGCGGCGCAGCTCGCCGAACACGTTCTGCGCCATCTCGCGCCCATGGCCCTCGGCCATGCCTTCGGTGAGCCGGCGCGGCCGGTCGTCCATCAGTGGGCCATAGAGGAAAGCGGCCCAGCGGTTCAACACGGCGATCATCTCGCGGCTGAGACCGGTGAAACCCCAATCCTCGTAGGCCGCCACGGCGCGATCCTGGTCGTCGGTCATGAGCGCGCGATAGAGCTCGATCGAGCCGCGCACGAAGCGCGGCGGGAAGATGCGCACGCAGCCGAAATCCATCAGGTTCACCGAGCCGTCGGGTCGCACCGTGTAGTTGCCGAGATGCGGATCGCCGTGGATCACGCCGTAGAAATAGAACGGCACGTACCAGGCCCGGAACATGTGGATGGCAAGCTGGTCCTTCTCCTCCTGCGAGCGGCTTTTCCAGTTGAGCAGCGGCTCGCCCTGCAGCCAGCTCATGGTGAGCAGCCGGTCGGTCGAATGCGAGGCGATCACCTCGGGCACGTGGACGTTGGCCTCGTCACGCAGCATGTGGCGGTAGAGCGCGACGTGCCTGGCCTCGCGGCGATAGTCGAGCTCCTCGCGCAGGCGCGTGGTGATCTCGGCGTGGATCGCGTCGGTGCGGATGGCGGGATCGAAGCGCTGGCCGACGGCGAACACCAGCTTCAGCTGGTTGAGATCGGCCTCGAGCGCCGAGGCCATGTCGGGATACTGCAGCTTGGCCGCGACTTCGGTGCCGTCGAGCAGCGTCGCGCGATGGACCTGGCCCAGCGAGGCGGCGAACGACGCCTCCCTGTCGAAGCGGGCGAACCTCGCCTGCCAGTCGGGGCCGAGCTCGGTTGCCATGCGCCGACGCACGAAGGCCCAGCCCATGGCCGGCGCATTGGCCTGCAGTTGCGCCAGCTCGCGGGCGTATTCCGGCGGCAGCGCGTCGGGGATGGTGGCGATCAGCTGGGCGGCCTTCATCAGCGGACCTTTCAGACCACCCAGCGCCGCCTTCAGCTCGGACGCGTGCTTGTCGCGATCGAGAGACAGGCCAAGGTAACGCTGGCCCGCGAGCTTGACCGCCAGCCCGCCAACCGAGCTGCCGACTTTGGCATACCGGCCGAGCCGGCCGCCGAGGGAATCGCCCTCGTCAGTCATGGCAGTGCGGGCCTCCGGGCCGCTCGATGAGCATGGGCGGGCCGGCGGCCCGTGCTTCCGTCAGAGCTTTTCGAGTTCATCGACGAAGCCCGATATGACGCCGAGGCCCTTGTCCCAGAAGGCGGGATCGGAGGCATCGAGGGCGAACGGCGCCAGGAGCTCCTTGTGCCGCTTCACGCCGCCGGCGCGAAGCATGTCGAGATACTTCGCCTGGAAGTCGGGCTGTCCCGACTGGTAGGCGGCATAGAGCGAGTTCACCAGGCAATCACCGAAGGCGTAGGCATAGACGTAGAACGGCGAATGGATGAAGTGGCCGATATAGGACCAGTAGTGCCGGTACTCCTCGTCGAAGGTGAAGGCTGGTCCCAGGCTCTCGCTCTGCACCGCCATCCAGACCTCGCCGATCGCCTCGGGTGTCAGCTCGCCCTGTCGGCGCGCCATGTGCAGGCGCGATTCGAAATCGTAGAAGGCGATCTGGCGCACCACTGTGTTCAGCATGTCCTCGACCTTGCCGGCCAGCATCGCCTTGCGGGTGGACTTGTCGGGCGCGGACTTCAGCAGCGACTGGAAGGTCAGCATCTCGCCGAACACCGAGGCGGTCTCAGCCAAGGTCAGCGGCGTGTCGGCCATCAGCGCACCCTGCCGCGCCGCCAGCACCTGGTGCACGCCGTGCCCCAGCTCGTGCGCCAAGGTCATGACGTCCCGCACCTTGCCCTGGTAGTTCAGCAGCAGATAGGGGTGCGCCGAGGGCACCGTCGGATGGGCGAAGGCGCCAGGCGACTTGCCGGGCCGCGCCGGCGCATCGATCCAGCCGGTGCCGAAGAATTTCTGGCCGACATCGGCAAGCTCCGGGGAGAAAGCGCGATAGGCGTCGAGCACGATCCTCTCGGCCTCGGCCCACGGGATCACCCGGTCGTCGTGCTCTGGCAAAGGCGCGTTGCGGTCCCAGTACGGCATCTTGTCGACGCCGAACCACTTGGCCTTGAGCTTGTAGTAGCGATGCGCCAGCCGCGGATAGGCGGCCTTCACCGACGACACCAGCGCATCGACGACCTCGTCCTCGACCACATTGGCGAGATTGCGGAACGACTGCGGCCGCGCATACTTGCGCCAGCGGTCGTCGATCTCCTTGTCCTTGATCAGCGTGTTGGTGATCAGGGAGAAGACGGCGATGTTGTCGCCCTGCACCTTGCCGAACGACTTGGCGGCGTCGCGGCGCACCGCGGCGTCCTTGTTGGACAGCTTGTCGAGGATCTGCGGCTCGGTCAGCACCTCGTCGCGAAAAGGGTAGCGCAGGCGCGCGATGGTCTCGTCGAACAGGCGTGACCAGGCCGCGCCACCCACCACCGACTGGTCGTGGATGTACTTCTCGAGCTCATCCGACAGGTCGTGCGGACGGAACAGGCGGACGTCGCGCAGCCAGGGCGCGTACTTGGCAAGCGCCGGCTCCTTCATCCGGGCCGCGAGATCGCCGTCTTCGATCTTGTTGAGCTCGAGGCGGAAGAACACCAGCTTGGCCGTGGCGTCGTTCAACGCCTCCGAGACATTCTGCGAAAAGCGCCCGCGTTCGGGATCGGCCATGTTCTGCGCGTAGTAGAGCTGGGCATAGGAACCGAGCCGGCCCATCAGGTCGGTCAGCGCCTCGAAGCGGGCGATCGCCGCCCCCAGCGCCTTGCCGTCGAGACCGGCCACCTTGCCTTCATAGTCCTTGGCGAAGGCTTCGGCATCGGCAGTGGCGCGCTTCAGGTCGTTGTCGACGTCGGTGCCCGTGGGGCTGGAATAGAGGTCCTCGAGTTTCCAGGTCGGCAGCTCGCCCAGCATCGCGGTCATCGCCCTTGCTCCTTACTTCTTCGCGATATCGGGATCGGCGGCGATGGCGTCAAGGAACGGACCGATCATCAGGGCGGCGAACGGCTCGATCTTGGCCGGATCGCTCTCCTTGTAGTGGCCCTTGGCGTCGAGCAGGTTCATGGTGCCGAGCACACGGCCTGCATAAACCACAGGCTGGTTGATCGCCGATTCGCAGCCCAGCGAGCGGATCAGCTCGTGGTCGAAGAACGCCCACTTCACGTCCTCGTAGTCGTAGCCGACCCAGGCCCGACGCTGGCCGAT
Source organism: Pseudomonadota bacterium (assembly GCA_023386865.1). Taxonomy (GTDB): domain Bacteria; phylum Pseudomonadota; class Alphaproteobacteria; order Reyranellales; family Reyranellaceae; genus Reyranella. The sequence continues at coordinate 14,232 of JAEWIV010000383.1, read as the reverse complement.
CACCAGCTTGTGCCAGTCGCTCTCGGTCACCGGCTTGTAGCCGCCGACGGGATATTCCTTGGGCATGTTGGTGTAGAGCCGTTTGACGCGCTTGCCGTCGGGCGCCACGTAAAGAAGCGTGAAAAGCTTGTGCCCGACGACCTCCGCCAGCGCCTTGTCGACCGCCTTGAACAGCGTCTCCGGTGGGCCCGGTTGCTTGAGGGCGGCGAGGCAGGATTCGAACGGCGTCATGAAAAACTCCCGACTGGACTGCAAGTCAGCACTGTCACCCCTCGCTGCGCTCGGGGGACAGCGTCTCTCCACATACTACGACGGACGCGGCGCAGGCGGGATCCGCTCGGGTAGGATGCCCGACGGCTTCAGCCTCAGCACCACGATCAGCGCCGCAGCGATCAACAGCTCCTTGAGCGCAGCACGTTGCACTGCCGTGACGCCTGGAATCCACTCGACGAAGAAGCGCGAGGACTCCAGCAGCGCCATGACCATGTAGGCGCCGACCAGGGCGCCGAGCGGCCGCCCCGTGCCGCCCGACGCGACCGCCAGGAAGATGTACACCGTGATCAACGGCAGGAACATGTCGGGGACGATGTACGACGTGAAGTGGCCGTAGAGCGCGCCGGCCAGGCCGGCGATCGCGGCCGACAGCACGAATGCCTCGGTCTTGAAGCGCAGCACCGGCTTGCCGGCGACCTGGGCCACCTGCGCATCCTCGCGGATGGCGCGCAAGGCGCGGCCGTAGGGCGAGCGGTCGATACGCCGCATGAGGAAGAGCACGACCAGCAGCGCCGCGAGCACGATCAGGAAATAGACGGCATTGAAGTCCTGACCGAGCGCCCTCTTCCACGGTCCGGGAATGCCGGAGATGCCGTCGGTGCCGCGAGTCAGCCAGATCTCGTTGGAGGCGACGAGCCGCACCGCCTCGGCAAAGCCCAGAGTGACGATGGCGAGATAGTCCTCGCGCAGGCGCGTGGTCGACAGCGTGACGACGAGGCCCGCGATGCCGCCCGCCACCAGGGCCATCAGCCAGCCCGCCGCGATCGGGCCGTGGCCGACGGTCGTCAGCAGCGCCGAGGCATAGGCGCCGACCGCGAAGAAGCCGGCGAGGCCGAGATTGACCATGCCGACGCCGCCCCAGATCAGGTTGAGGCTGAGCGCCAGCAGGCCATAGATGCCGCCGATGGTGGCGATGAAGAGGAGGTAGCTCAGCATGGCGTCTTGCCGGACCGCGGGCCTCCAGGCCCGCTCACGATATCTCTCAGCAAAGCATGAGCGGGCCTGGAGGCCCGCGGTCCGGCAACAGACATCAATACGCCCTCTCGCCCAGGAGGCCGCGCGGCCTGAGCGTCAGCATGGCGAGGATGGCGACGAAGCCGACCGCGGCGCGATACTGCGAGCCCACCACCAGCACCGACAGTTCCTCGGCCATGCCGATCAGGAAGGCGCCCAGCACCGCGCCGGGGACGCTGCCCAGCCCGCCCAGCACGGCGGCGGCGAACAGCGACAGCAGGATACGCGTGCCCGTCAGCGGATCGATGGCGCTGTCGAGCCCCAGCAACATGCCGCCCACTCCGACCAGTCCCATGCCGACGAAGCTCGCCAGCATGGCGATGCGCTCGGGTCGGATGCCTTTCAAGGCCGCCAGCTCGGGATTGTCGGCCGAGGCGCGCATGGCCTTGCCGATGCGGGTGAAGGCGAGCGCGGCGAACACCAGCAGCATCAGCAGCAACGCCAGGCCCATGGTCTCGAGCTGCTGGGGGCTGATGCGGATGTCGCCGATGAAGACGTCTCGCGCGATCGGCCGGTCATAGCCGCGCGGCTCGTTGCCGAAGCCCAGCCGCACGACATTCTCCAGGATGATTCCGGTGGCGATGGAGGCGATGGCCGCCGGGAGGGCGCCCTGCGCCAGCAGCGGCAGGTGCGCCACCTTGTCGAAGACGAGCCCGGCGACACCGGCCACGGCGAAGGCGATGGCCAACGAGACCGCCATCTGCAGGCCCGCCCCGTAGGCGAGGTAGCCCGCGAACGCCCCCAGCGTCGCCACGCCCGACACCGAGAAGTTGGGGAAGCGGAGCACGGCGAACATCGCCGTGAAGCCGATCGCGGGCACCGCGAGAAGCGTACCCGACACGATGCCGTTGACGAGAGCCTGCAGGATGATCATGCGCTGGAGCGCGGACCGCCTGGTCCGCTCATGGACTCGTGATTCACGATGCGGACCTCGAGGTCCGCACTCCGTTCAAGCAATCTTCACCAGGGTGAACTTGCCCGCCTTGATCTGCTCGTAGCGGAACTTGCAGTCGAGGATATCGCCCTTCTCGTCGAAGTCGCAGGGGCCCGAGGCACCGGCATAGTCGACCTTGCCGCCGGCCGCGATCTCCTTGATGCCGTCGACGGCGTTGTCGACGACCTTGCCGCCCGGCATCGTCGCCTTGCGGATATTCTCCTTGATCGCCTCGCCGGTCGCCGCCTTGGCCGACGCAATCGCCATCAGCACCAGGTTGATGTGGTCATAGACCTGGCAGGTATAGGGATCGGGATTGGCGGAGCCCGAGGCCGCCTTCGCCTTGTCGAAGGCCGAGCTGCCCTCGGCCGGCGACGGCGCGAAGGTGTAGACGCCCTCGACCACCTCGGGCTGACCGACCTGGTCGACAAGCTTCTGGTTGATCGAATAGGCGAAGCCCAGGACCTTGCCCTTGAAGCCCGCGCGATAGAGGTCCTTCAGCAGCACCACCGTGTCGGGCGTGTAGCCGTTGGCCAGGATGACGTCGGGGCTGGCGCGCAGCGCCTGGTCGACCTCGGTGCGATAGGTCGTCTTCTTGTCGTCATAGATCAGGCTCTGATGGGTGGCGCCGCCCTTGGGCAGCACCTGATTTAGGATGTCGAAGGTCGACTGGGTGAACGGCGTCTGCGGGATCATGGTGAAGACCTTCTTGGCGCCCAGCGACAGGATGAATTCGCCGACGCGCGTGACCTGCAGCTTCGAGTTCGGCTGCGTGCGGATCAGGAAACCCTGGTGCGGCAGCAGCGTGATCGAATCCGCACCCGACACCGTGCACAGGAACGTCTTGCTCTCCCAGCACAGCGGCGCCACGGCCGTCGTCACCGACGAGGCCCAGGTGCCCATGATCGCCGAAACCTTGTCGACGTCGATCAGCTTGCGCGCGGCCCGCACCGCGGCCTCCGGGTTGGTCTGGTCGTCCTCGCTGACCAGCACGATGCGGCGGCCGAGCACGCCGCCCGCCTTGTTGACCTCCTCGACCACCGAGGCGGCGGCCTTGGCCATCACGGGGCCATAGGGGCCGCCCGCGCCGGTGAGCGGCGTCAGCGTGGCGAGCTTGATCGGATCCGCTTGTGCCCGCACCACGGCGGGGCTCGCCAGCGCGGCAACGCCTGCAGCCAACGCGGCGCGGCGTCCGATGCGGATGGTGGTCATGTGAAGTCTCCCGTTCGCGTGTTCGAAGAATCCCCGTTGGCGCCGAGCATAGGGCCTGCCTTGCCGCCGAGAAAGAGATCGCGAACGGTGGGATCGTCCGCCAGGTCGGCGGCCTTGCCTTCGTGTTCCGGCCGGCCCTGCACCAGCACATAGGCGCGTGTCGACACCGACAAGGCTTCGAGCGCGTTCTGCTCGACCATCAGGATGGCGACGCCCGACTTGTTCAGGTCGAGTATGGTGCCGAAAAGCTCCTCGGCCGCGCGCGGGCTCAAGCCTGCCGTCGGCTCATCCAGCAACAGGAGGTCGGGCGCGTTCATGAGGGCGATGGCCATGGCGAGTATCTGACGCTGGCCGCCGCTCAGGGTGCGGGCGGCCGCGCGGCGCTTCTCGCCCAGCATGGGGAAGCGCTCGTAGAGTTCGGCCATGCGCTTGCGCGCGTGCGCACCGTCGATGAAGCCGCCCATCTCCAGGTTCTCGGCCACGCTCATCGCGCCGAAGACGTTGCGCTCCTGCGGCACGAAGGACAGGCCCCGCCGGCTGACCGCGGGCGCACCCAGTCCCGCGATCTCGTGGTCCTTGAAGCGCACGCTGCCGCCGCTCGGCCGCAGGAGGCCGGCGATTAGCTTCAGCAGCGTCGACTTTCCGGCGCCGTTGGGACCGATCAGGGCGACGATCTCGCCGTCGCGGACGCGGACGTCGGCGCCCTTCACGATCTCGTCCGCCGCGGCGTAGCCGCCGCGCAAGCCGGTGATCTGCAGCAGGCTCATGCCGCCCGCCGTCCGAGATAGGCCTCGCGCACGCGATGGTCGGCGCGCACCTCGTCGAACGTCCCCTCGGTCAACACCTGCCCCTCGGCCATGACGATCACCGGATTGCACAGCCGGGCGATGAAACCCATGTCGTGCTCGATCAGCAGGACGGTGATGCCGCGCCTGGGCAACTCCAGCAGCCGCTCGCCGATCTCGTTCTGCAGGGTCGGATTGACGCCGGCGGTCGGCTCGTCGAGCAGCACCAGCCGCGGCTCGGCCATCAACGCGCGGCCGATCTCCAGAAGCTTCTTCTGGCCACCCGACAGGGCGGTCGCCGGATTGTCGATCAGATGATCGAGCTTCAGGAAGCGCGCCGTCTCCCACGCCCGCTCGGCCAGCGCTGCCTCGCGCTCGCGCGCCGCCCTGGTGCCGACGATCGCTCGCCACAGGCTCTCGCCGGGCTGGTCGCGGCCGTAGAGCATGAGGTGCTGGAACACCGAGAGCTTGGGGAAGCCGCGCGCCACCTGGAAGGTGCGCACCAGCCCGCGCCGGCTGATCGCGTCGGCCGCCCATCCGGCGATCTCCTCGCCATCGAGGCGAACGGAACCGGCGTCCGGCGGCACCAGACCCGAAACCACGTTGAAAAGTGTGGTCTTGCCGGCACCGTTGGGGCCAATCAGCCCGGTGATGCCGCCCGACGCCACGGCGAGATCGACGCCGCGCAAAACGTCCAAGCCGTAGAAGGCACGGCGAAGGTTCGTGAGCTCGAGGAGAGGCACCGGCGCATCTTAGTCGGTTCTTCGCGCCATTGTCTCATCCCGCTCGCGCGAACATCAGATATTCGACGAGTTGCACGCCGCCGGCGCCGCCCAGGGGCACGAGTATCGCCCGCACCAAGGGCTGCTCGAAGAACGGTGCGAAGGCGCCTTGCCGAAGATTGCGGACCTGCGCGATCAGGTCGGGAAACCGCTCCGCCAATCTGGCATAGTCCCGGCCGGCGCCCTTCAGCCACAGAAGGTCGGCCTCCATGCCCTCGAGCGCCTTCCGCCGTGTCATCTCCGCACCGATATTCAGCATCGCGGCCATGGCTACCGCCCACAGGACGTAGCAGACGAGGACGGCGAGCTGGTCGCCACCGATCGCCCAGTTGTCGAAAAGCTGGCTGCGCGCCACGACGGCGAGCGCCAGCAATATGAAGGGGAAGACGATCAAGGGACCGATCGCGGCGGTATGCTCGGCGATCAGGCGGGCGTCGATCCAGTCGTCGAGCAGCGAATTGCGGCCGGGCCGTCCCGGCGGCACGGGAACCGGCCCATAGCCGTGGCGGTCGGCGATGCGGGCCGCGATCGGCGCCGCCGCCAGCTGCTGCAGTTCCGGCCCCAGCTCGGCAGCGAAACGCTCCACGGTCGCCCGCGGATAGCTCGTGCGGCCTTCCTTCATCACGCTGACGACACGCCACGTCAGGATCGTGCCGTCACCGACCAGCACGAACAGCACGATCAACACGAAGCCGCTGAGCAGCAGGGTCGAGAGGAACAGGTCTCGGTCGCCGAGGCCGCGGGCCGGAACCTCCACCAACGGCCCATCGGCGACGTGATTGGTAAAGCCGATCAACAAAGCCGCGACGAACCACCAGAACACGATTCGCCCCACACGGGGCCAGTTGCGCAGGCGTCTGCGGTAGTCACGCCAAAGGCGCACGCCGTCGATGCTGCCGTCCGGCCGCACGACGGCAGGCCGCCAAAGCCAGATCGTCGCGTTGGCGGCGCTTCTGAAGAACCGGGTCGATTTGACGTACAGGTATCGCCGGGTATCGAACACCAGCAGCCACAGGAACCGTCGGAGCCCCGACCAGCCGTTGCGCAACCCGATCAGGCGGCGCCGCCACCAGCCCTGCGGCGGCGCGGCGGCTCGTGGTGCATCCCTGGTGCCGAAGTATTCCCGGGCGATGCGGCGGCAATCGTCCACGCTGCGGCACCAGGCGTAGTCCAGAAAGCAAGCGAACAGCACGATCATCAGCGTTCGCAGCAACTGGCCCGGCCACGAGCTGACACCGCTGAACGGGGCGAACGGCTCGTACAGATCGTCCGGACGGGGCGCCTCCCACATGTCCACCAGCATCCAGACCAGCACGGTGAACAACGCCACACGCAGCAGGAATTTCAGCCAACGCCATGCCGGCGGCGGGCTGTCCTCGCTCTTGCTCGCGGATAGCCCGCGGATGCCGGGGTACAGGAAGGCCCAGAAGAATGCCGCCGTCGCCAGGCCCAGCAGGAATGCCCCGCCGAAACCCGTGCTGCCCGGCGCGCAGAGCTCGACGATCACGCCGACCGCGAAGCCGAAAGCTGCCGCCTCGAGCCCCGAGACCACCTTGCTCGCCGTGTCGAAGTGCGCCTCGGCCGGCTTGTTCATGAACAGCCAGAGCCGGGCCGCGGACATGGCCGGCACGAGACGGCTGAAGGTGATAAGCCCGCTCAAGCCAAGCAGCACGATCGCGGCCAACACGGCGAAGGTTATGCGCCGTTCGTCGACGGGATGGCGCAAGACTTTAGTGCCGAGCTCGACCTTGTCGCGCAGGCCGATCTCGAACAGCCGCGGCTTTGCCAGCTCGGCCCTGACCGCACCGAGCAACTGCTCCGATGCGGCATAGCGCGCGCCGAGGAAGGTCGCCGTCTGGTAGGAGTCGCGAAACGGCGGAATGCCGCCCTGCAACCGGTCGTCCAAGGCGAGCGGCAGGCTCGATGCCACGATGATGTTGCGCGTGTACTCGGTGACGTCGGGATGCAGCAGGCGGGTGTCGAGGTCGGTCGTGAACAGCACCCGGTCGGGAAAAGCACCCCGCAGCGCCTGGGCCAGGACGAGCTTGTCGTGGACGTCCCGGCCGACGATCCCGATGGCCTTCACTTCGGTCTCGAGGGACAGACGGCTGACCTGGTCCCTGATCTGCTTGACCATGCGGCGCACATAGTCGCGCTGGTCGCGGCCCTCGGGCCATTCGATCGGCGAGTCCTTGCGCTCGCTGGCCGACCTGTCGCCGGACCTCACGAGCCGCACTTGTTTCGATGCGCCGTCGAGGCCGGCGCCATCGAGACCGCGCAGGTACGGATAGAACTTAACCTTGATGTGCTTGCCGCCGCAGCCGTCCGCCGGCTTTCCATCGAGCGCCTCGGCAAAGGTTCGCGCATAGATGGAGTCCCACTCGCCGAACAGCGCGACCTGTTCGCTCACATTGTCGGTGAAGCCGCGTGCGCAGAGCTCGGCCGCCAGCAGGTCGATGAGCACATTGTCGGGAGCGATCGTCCGGACGAAGAAGGGCGCCGAGGGCGGGCTGGTGCGCCCCGCGCCGTTCGCGCCGTCCAGCGCGCCGCGAATGCGCGCCAGCCGGCTGCGGAAGGCTTCTTCTATGCAATCCTCGTCTTCGCCGGTCCCGCGTGGCGGACAGGAAGTTAGCCTTGCTTCCTTGCGCAGCTGTTCGGCCGGCGCCGTCGATTCGGCGCTGATCAGTCTTAGCCTGGCGAGCGCCTGCCAGTTTCGCTGGAAGTTCCGCAGCGCCGCCGGCCGCCCGAGGTCTTGGGCCTCCTTCTCGAGGTCGCCAAGGTCGTCGTCCAGCGCAGCGACCAGAGCGTCGGACTTATTGGGTCCGAGGATGCGCAACCGCACGCCGTCACCGGCGGGCGCCACGTCCGCGAGCAGCATGGCGAGCGTGCTCAGCCAGCGCCTTCCGACGGCCGTATCGTCGATCCACAGCACGGCGACGTTCCGGCGCTGGTCGCTCGCTGCTCCCGCGCGCGACGTCAGCGTCTCGTAGACCACGTCGACCATCGCCGTCTCGGGCTTCCGGAACTTGTCCAGCGCGGCGCTTATCGACTTCTGCAGTTGCGCGGGATGCAGCTCCATCCACGCTTCGGGGCGGCCGCGCGACACCAACGCGCCAAGCGGCTCCTTTTCGCTGCACTCGGTGAACCGCTCGCAGCGTCGCACGCGCATCAGGCGCATGCGCTCGCTGTCATCGGGGATGTAGCCTTCGGCATTCAGCCCGGCCAGCACGGCATAGCGCGTGCGCCGTCGCGTTTCCTCGGCGCCGACCAAGGGCGCGCCGGGCAGCATGGCAGCGACAATGGTGAGGCCCTTCGCGTTCTCGCCGAACTGTTCCTTGAGGCTGCCGGCATCCGACGGCGGCCGGCAGCCGGCATTGTTGCCCTGGCCGGCCTTGGCTCCGGCATCGGCGCAGCGGTCGCGGTAGCGCGCCAAGGCCGCCAGCGGGTCTTCCCAAAGGCGGGCATCCACCGGCGGCTCGACCCGTTGCGGACGCCGTGCCGTGTCGTTCTCGGCCTGGCGCAGCAACTCGAATCCCTGCGGACCGAGAAACGTGGTCGTCAGAAACAAGGCTACGACTGCCAGCCCGGCGAAAGGAAAAGACGTCGTGCGATCGTCTGCCATCGCGACTGCCCCCGGCGATGGACCAAAGCTATGCCCAGCAGTTGCTCGAGTCACGAGGCCGGGCGAGAAATGTTGCCTTCGCCGGCGTGCGGGCCGCGCCCGCGGGGGGCGACCTACAGGCGGTTATAGGCCTTGAACCACTCCACGAACTTCGGGATGCCCTCCTCCACCGGAACCTTGGGCACCCAGCCGAAATCACGGGTGGTGTCGGAGATGTCGGCGGCAGTCTCCTGCATGTCGAAGCGATCGCCGGGCTTGAGCTCGATCTTGGCCTCGCGACCCAGCGCCTTCTCGAACAGCTTGATGACGTGGACGAGGTCCTCGCTGTCGGCGCCGCCGAGATTGTACAGCCGATGGCCCGGCGTCGCGCCCGGCTTGTCGAGCACGGCGATGGTGCCCGCCACGATGTCGTCGATGTAGCTGTAGTCGCGCTTCACGAAGCCCAGGTGGTGGAGCTCGATGGTGCGGCCCTCGTGAATCGCCTTGGCGAAGATGTAGGGCGACATGTCGGGCCGGCCCCACGGCCCATAGACGGTGAAGTAGCGAAGGCCGGTCGCCGGAAGCCCGTGGACATGGACGTAGGACTCGGTCATGAGCTCGTCCGCCCGCTTGGTGGCGGCATAGAGCGATACCGGCCGGTCGACACGGTCTTCCGGCGCGAAGGGCAGCTTGCGATTGCCGCCATAGACCGACGAGGACGAGGCGTAGACGAAGTGCTTCAGGTCGTCGAGCCGCTTGGCGAGCTCGAGCATGATGAGATGGCCCATGATGTTGGTCTGGACATAGACAAAGGGATCGACCAACGAGTGGCGCACGCCGGGCTGGGCGGCGAGATGGACGATGCGGTCGATGTCGCCATGGCGGTCGACGAGCGGCAGGACGGCCTCGCGGTCGGAAATGTCGGCCTCTATGAACGTGAAGCCCTTGTCCTCGCGCAGGGGGTTCAGCCGGGCGAACTTCAGAACCGGGTCGTAGTATTCGCTGAAATTGTCGATGCCGACCACCGCCTCGCCGCGCGCCAGCAGGGCGCGGATGACGTGGCTGCCGATGAAACCCGCGGCGCCGGTGACGAGGACGGACATGAATGATCTGCGTAATGGAAAAGCGGCGGGCGCACGCTTACAACGTTTCATTCCAGGGCGAAACCGTGAAACGGCATTGGCAGTGCGGCCCCGCTCCCGGGCGCAAACCATCCTTTTGGCGCCTACCTGTCGTTCGCGATTGCAAGCCGCAAGATTCTGTCGCTACCGTCCCCCAAACCTTGGGAGGGTGCCTTGGCCGTCGCGGTGACCCTGGACGACAAATACGTACTCGACAGCGGACGGGTCTACCTGACCGGCACGCAGGCGCTGGTGCGCCTGCCGATGATGCAGCGCCAGCGCGACCTTGCCGCCGGGCTCGACACGGCGGGCTACATCTCGGGCTATCGCGGCTCGCCGCTGGGCGGCTTCGACCAGGCGCTGTGGCAGGCCAAGCGCTTCATCAAGCAGAGCCACATCGAGTTCCAGCCGGGCGTCAACGAGGACCTCGCCGCCACCGCCCTGTGGGGCACCCAGCAGATCCATCTCTATCCGGGCGCGCGCTACGACGGCGTGTTCGGCATGTGGTACGGCAAGGGTCCGGGCGTCGACCGCTCGGGCGACGTGCTGAAGCACGCCAACTACGCCGGCACGGCCAAGCACGGCGGCATCGTGGCGCTGGCCGGCGACGACCACATGGCCAAGTCGTCGACCACGGCGCACCAGAGCGAGCCGGCCCTGATCGCGGCCGCCATCCCGATCATCCACGCCGCCAGCGTCCAGGAATATCTCGACCTCGGCCTGCACGCCTTCGCCCTGTCGCGCTATTCGGGTCTGTGGGTGGCCTTCAAGGTGATGAGCGAGACGGTCGATTCCTCGGCTTCGGTCTACGTCGACCCGCATCGCATCGACATCCAGCTCCCGACCGACTTCGTCCTGCCGCCCGACGGTGTGCACATCCGCTGGCCCGACGACTGGCTCGGCCAGGAACGGCGCACGCTCACGGTCAAGCATCCTGCCGCGCTGGCCTACTGGCGTGCCAACAAGCTCGACCGGCTGATGCTGGGGCGGGCCGACGCTCGCTTCGGCATCGTCACCGTCGGCAAGTCCTACCTCGACGTGCGCCAGGCTCTGGACGAGCTCGGCATCGACGACGCCGAGGCCGAGCGGCTGGGACTCGCGGTCTACAAGGTCGCCCTGGTATGGCCCCTCGAGCCCGAGGGCGTGACGGCCTTCGCCCAGGGCAAGCGCGAGATCCTGGTTGTCGAGGAGAAGCGGCCGATCATCGAGCAGCAGCTCAAGGACGCCCTGTTCAACGCGCCGGCCGACCGCCGCCCCGTCGTCGTCGGCAAGACCGACGAGCGCGGCCACAAGCTCCTGAAGATAGACGGCGAGCTGACGCCCTTCGAGATCGCCTCGGTGCTGGTCTCGCGCTTCGGCCTCGACGGCCTGAGCGCGCGCACGAAGCAGCGCTTCGAGAGCCTGCAGCACCGCGCCGGGCGGCAGGTACGCAACGAATCAGGCATGGCGCGCGTGCCCTATTTCTGCTCCGGCTGCCCGCACAACTCCTCGACCAAGGTGCCCGAGGGCTCGATGGCGATGGCCGGCATCGGCTGCCACACGCTCGCGATCAACATGGAGCGCAACACCAAGACCTTCACCCACATGGGTGCGGAGGGCGCGCCGTGGGTCGGCGCCAGCCATTTCAGCGACATGCCGCACGTCTTCCAGAACCTGGGGGACGGCACCTATTTCCACTCCGGCTATCTTGCCATCCGTCACGCCGTCGCGACCAACACCAGCATCACCTACAAGATCCTCTACAACGACGCCGTCGCCATGACCGGCGGCCAGCCGCACGACGGCAACGTGCGGCCGTGGACGATCAGCCAGCAGGTCCATGCCGAAGGCGTGCGCCGCATCGCCCTGGTGAGCGACGATCCCGACAAGTACCCGGTCGGCACCGAATGGGCGCCCGGCGTCACCTTCCATCATCGCAGCGCCCTCGATGAGGTGCAGCGCGAACTGCGCGAATGGAAGGGCGTGTCGGTCCTGATCTACGACCAGACCTGCGCCGCTGAAAAACGCCGCCGGCGCAAGCGCGGCACCTTCCCCGATCCCGCGCGCCGCGTGTTCATCAACCAGGCCGTCTGCGAGGGCTGCGGCGACTGCTCGGTACAGTCCAATTGCCTCAGCGTCACACCGGTCGAGACCGAGTTCGGCACCAAGCGCGCCATCGACCAGTCGTCCTGCAACAAGGATTTCTCCTGCCTGAACGGCTTCTGCCCGAGCTTCGTCACGATCGAAGGCGGCGGCGTCCGCAAGGGCAAGGCCGACAGGAAGACGGGCGTCGCGACCCCCGAGCCGGGCCTGCCGCCCGCTCCTGCCCTCATAGCGGTGGCCGACAAGCCCTATGGCGTGCTGATCACCGGCATCGGCGGCACCGGCGTCGTCACCATCGGCGCCATCATGGGCACGGCGGCGCACATGGAGGGCAAGGGGGTCACCGTGCTCGACCAGCTCGGCATGGCGCAAAAGGGTGGCGCGGTGATCAGCCATGTCCGCATCGGCGCCTCGCCCGAGGCGCTGCACGCCGTGCGCCTGGGCGCCGGCGGCGCCGACCTGCTGCTGGGCTGCGACCTGGTGGTGAGCGCCAGCGCCGATGCGCTGGCCCGGCTGGAACCCGGCGCATCGCGCGCCATCGTCAACACCCACCAGACGATCACCGGCGATTTCACCCGCCAGCCCGATCTCGCCTTCCCGGCCAACACGCTTCGGCTCTCGGTCGAGGCTGCGGCAGGCGCCGGTGCCTGCGACTTCGTCGAGGCGACGGAGATCGCCACCGCACTGCTGGGCGACTCCATCGCCACCAACATGTTCATGCTGGGCTACGCCTATCAGAAGGGGCTGATCCCGATCGGCCACGAGTCGCTCGAGAAGGCGATCGAGCTGAACGGCGCGGCTGTGGCGATGAACACGGCCGCCTTCCGCTGGGGCCGCCGCGTTGCCCACGATCGCGCCACGGTCGAGACGCTGCTGGCGCCGGCGGAGAAGGTCGTTCCCTTCCGCATTGCCCGCACGCTGGACGAGATCGTGGCGTCGCGCGCGAAACACCTCACCGGCTACCAGAACGGCGCACTGGCCGCGCGCTACAAGGCCCTGGTCGAGGGGGTGCGCGCCGCCGAGCAGACGATCGGCAAAGACGGCCTCGCCGAGGCCGTCGCCCGCAACTACGCCAAGCTGCTCGCCTACAAGGACGAGTACGAAGTGGCGCGGCTCTACGCCGACGCCGCCTTCCAGGCCGGCATCGAGCGCCAGTTCGAGGGCGAGTACAGGCTGAAATTCCACCTCGCCCCGCCCCTGTTCGCGAGCCGCGATCCCAAGACGGGACACCTGCTGAAGCAGGAATTCGGCTCGTGGATGCTCCCGGCCTTCAAAGTGCTGGCCAAGCTCAAGTTCCTGCGCGGCACCGCCTTCGATCCGTTCGGCCATACCGCCGAGCGCAAGCTCGAGCGGGCGCTGATCGGGGAGTACGAAGCGGTGATCGGCGAGGTCCTGGCCGATCTCTCCCCGACCAATCACGACCTGGCCGTCCGACTGGCCTCGGTGCCCGACGACATCAAAGGCTACGGCCACGTCAAGGACGCCCATCTGACGAAAGCCCGACGGAAGCAGGCGGAGCTGTTGCAGCAGTGGCGCAGTCCGGCGCCGGCGAGGATCGCTGCGGAGTGACCCAAAGGGAAAGGCCGGCCCCATCGCGGGAGCCGGCCCAGCCCTTGCCCGTTGTATCGAGCCTCAGCGACCCGGCTGCGGGATGCTGCCGCCACCGCTGGCGCCGCTGTTGACGCCCACGCCGGGCTGTTGCGCCTGATTGGTGTCGATCGCGGGCTGGTTCACGGTGGCAGCGCCGCTGGCGCCACCCGAGGCCGGCGGCGTGACGACCGAACCGCCGCCGCTGATACCGCCCGAGGTCCCGCTCTGCGTGCCGTGTGAACCGCTGGCACCAACGCCACCCGCGGCGCCGCCGCTCGCGCCTCCGCTGGTCTGGGCCTGCGCCAGCGAGACGACCGAGGCGGCGCAGGCAAGGGTCACGAGGATTGTCCTGATCATTGCTGTCCTCCGAAGGCAGATTCGGAAGATCAACCGACGCCGCGCCCCGACGTTGCCGCCAATTTTTCAGCGCCGACGTGGAACCGCTCGCATCGCGAGCAACCTCCATTGACAATCCGCCGCCGCAGCGCGCCCAATCGTATCGCATGAACGACGTCGGCCTCGCGACCCGTCCAACCGATCCCGTTGCCCGAGCCCGCGCCCTCGGCCCGGCGATCGCGGCCGCAGGCGACGAGATCGAGGCGAGCCAGGACTTCCCCGAGCCGCTGATCGGCAGGCTGCACGAGGCGCGGTTGTTCCGCCTGCTGCTTCCCCGGTCTCTGGGCGGCGAGCAGGTCGAGCCGTGGGTCTATGTGGCGGCGGTCGAGGAGATCGCGCGGCACGACGGCTCGCTCGGCTGGAACGTGTTCGTGGCCAACAGCTCGGCCCTGATCGCGCCCTTCATTCCGTTCGAAGCGGCGCGCACGATCTACGGCGATCC
>JAEWIV010000343.1 GCA_023386865.1 Pseudomonadota bacterium | reverse complement strand
GATACAGACAGCGCAACCCTTCTATACATGACCACTCCTCCCTGATTTTCAGTCCGTGCTTTCGACGATGAAGGTGACGATCTCGGGAAACGCCGTCAGCACGCCGAGCGTGATGATGTCGGCGAAGATGAACGGCCAGATGCCGCAGAAGATGTCGGCCACCGAGATGTCGGGCCGCACGCCGTTCACCACGAACACCACCAGGCCGACCGGGGGCGACAGCGTGGCGATGCCGTTCAGCTTCACCAGGATGATGCCGAACCAGATCGGGTCGTAGCCCAGCGCCTCGATCACCGGGAACACCACCGGCAGGGTCAGCAGGAACAAGCCGACGCCTTCCAGGATGGTGCCCAGGATCAGGTAGATCACGTAGATCGCGAGCAGGATCCAGATCGGCTGGACCTTGAGCTCGGTCACCCAGCGCGCCAGCTCCTCGGGCAGGCCGGCGAAGCCCAGGAAGCGCACGAAGATCAGCACGCCCCAGACCACGGTGAAGATCACCGCCGTGAGCCGCGCCGTCTCGAGCAGGGCGCCGCGCAGCTCGGGCCATTTCATCCTGTTGGCCAGCGCGATCACGAAGACGCAGAGCGCGCCCAGCGCGCCGGCCTCGGTCGGCGTCGCCCAGCCGAACAGCATCGAGTAGAAGATGATGCCGATGACCAGCACGATCGGCAGCGTGCCGGGCAGCGACTGGAAGCGCTGCGGCCAGGTGTAGCCGGTGATCGGCCTGCCGTACTCGGGATTGCGCCAGCACATGACCAGGATGATCGCGGTGTAGACGAAGGCCGAGAAGATGCCCGGCGCAAAGCCCGCGACCAGGAGCTTGCCGACCGACTGCTCCGTGATGATGCCGTAGACGGCCAGCAGCGCACTGGGCGGGATCAGCGAATCGAGCGTGGCGCCGGCGGCGACGACGCCCGCCGCCAGGCGCTTGTTGTAGCCCGCCTTGAGCATCTCGGGGATCGCCACCTTGGCGAACACCGCCGCGGCCGCGGTGTTCGCGCCGGAGACGGCGGAGAAGCCCGCCACGGCATAGACCGTGGCGATGGCGAGGCCGCCCGGCATCCAGCCGAGCCACCGCCGCGCCGCTTCGAAGGCGGCCTGGGTGATGCCGGCATAGTAGGCGAGATAGCCGATCAGGATGAACATCGGCAGCACGCTCAGCGTGTAGTTCACGACCGAGGCGTGCGGCACGACGCCGACGGTCCGCAGACCCGGCCCGAACCCGGTCAGCATGGCAAGGCCGAAGGCACCGACGATGGCCGCAGCGAAGGCGATGCGCACCCCGAGCACGCACAGGAAGACCAGAAGCCCGCAGCCGATGATACCGAGCGTCAGCGGTTCGATGCTCATGACCGCTTCTCCTCGTGGCCGCGTCCCTCTCGGCCGAGCGCCTCCTCGATCTCGTGCTGCGCCTGGACCTCGACGGTCTCGATCACCGGCACCGCGATCGGCTCGGCATCGGGATGGCAGACCAGGCGCAGGTAGTCCGCCACCTGCAGCACCAGCCGCACCCACAGGACCGCGAGCACGATCGGCACCAGGAGCTTGGTGGGCCACACCGGCAGCTTGATGTCGATGGTCGAATCGCCGAGCTGCCAGGCGCGCAGGAAGTTCTCGAACGTCGTGTCGACCAGGATGGTGATGATCACCAATGCCACCAGGACGGCGAACAGCTCCATCGCCCACATGAACCGCATCGAGAAGCCGCGCAGCAGCAGGTCCATGCGGATGTGGGCGCCGACACGCTGGGCGTAGGCGATGCCGAGGAAGGCGAACAGCGCGCTCGCCTGCTCCATGTAGTCGATGTAACCGTAGATCGCGGTGTTGAAGACCGTGCGCCCGACGATCTGGAAGACGCCGACGAACATCAGGAAGAAGATCGCCGCGGCGGCGATCAGGTTCATGACATCTTCGAGGCGCGCCCAAATGCGATGCGCGGCCGCCAACGCGACCGTGCCGTCCCTTTGCATGCTGTCCTCCCGTTCGACCGCGGTCTTCGATGCCGCTGCTTTGACGACAGGCTAAAGCGTTTCCCCGTCAAATGAAACCGGGCGCGGTTCCATTCGGCCGGAAAAGCGCGCCATGGCGGTGCCGGCTAGGCGTCGGTCGGCAGGTCGAGACGGGTCGCCTTGTCGCCGCCGCTCATGATCGTCAGCCGCGGCGGCCGCCCGTGCGGCGTCTGCACGAAGTGGTCGGCATCGCCGCCCGCGATCGACAGCCGGAGGCGGCTGCCGGCGGCGAAGCGCCAGGCAGTCGGCAGGAGGGCGAAGCGCAGGAGCTGAGGCTGGCCGACGGGCATCGGCCGCGCGTCCCTGCGGGCGAAGGTGCGCCACGGCCAGGTCGTGCGGTAGTTCGCGGGCGCCGGCGCCTCGGCGCGATGGATGGCGCGCAGCAGGCCTTCGGTGACGTAGCGCACCGTGCCGTCGGCCTCGACCTCGGAGAGGTAGGCGAACACGGCGGCGTCGGGCTCGCTGGCCGCAAGCCACAGCGACACCACGGGATGGCCCGCGATCTCGAGCGGCGCTGGCAGCGGCTCGGTGGTGAAGGACAGGAGCTTGTGCTCGCGGTCCGTCCAGTCGGCATAGTAATCGGTGGCCTCGATGCCGGCGATGCGCTCGTACCGGGTCTGCGCGCCGCTGCCGACGGTGAAGTCGGCCTGGTACGACGTCGGCGCGCCCGTCTCCGACGGCGACTTGGCCAGCCGCTGGTCGGCTGTCGTGAAGAGCTGTCGGCTGCCCTTGACCGGGGGCCAGCTGCCGGCGGCCCGCCACTCCTCGGCGTGCATGGCGAAGTAGTGGATGGGCGCCTCGTCCAGAAGCCCGGTCTGGCGGCGGGCGAGGTGCTGGTCGAAGAAGCGCAGCACCTCGCCCAGCACCGGCAACTCCGGCTCGACCCGCGCGCGCCACGGCGAGACGTTGACGCGCGCGCCATGGTCCCAGGGCCCCAGCATGATGCGGCGCTCAGCATTGGGCAGGGTGAGGAAGCGCGACAGCGTCCCGTTGGCGTAGCCCGCGCCATCCATCCAGCCGGATATGGCGTAGACAGCGACATCCTTCGGGATCTGCTCGAGATAGTTGTAGGGACCGAACGAAGCGCTGCTGAACGAGGGATCGTAGGCCAGCGTATCGTCGCGGAATTTGAACTCGCTCATGAAGTCGGGCATGCGGAAGTTCGCCAGGTGCTCCTTCACCGCCTGGCGCGCCAGCGTGCCGTCCCTGTCGTCGTCGACCGGCATCGGGCCCTGCAGGGCAGGGTCGGCGAAGTAGCTGAACTTCGACCTGAGGTCGCGCCGATCGTGATCGAGCGCCAGCATCAGTTCGTCGTAGGTGAGCGCCAGCCGCTTGATCAGCAAGCCGCCCGGATAATAGTTGTCGGCCCACGTGTCCCATACGGCGAACAGGGGCGCGATCGCCTTGACCGCCTCGTGCCCTGTACTGGCGAGGAAGTCGCAGGCCGCGCCGAGATACGATATGCCGGTCGCGCCGATCCGCCCGTCGCTCCACGGCTGGGCGACGATCCAGTCGGCGATCTCCTTGTAGTCGGCGCGCTCGCGCGGGCTGCGGAAGGAATCGCGCGTGCCGAAGGAAGCGCCCGTGCCGCGCGCATCGACCACCACCAGCGCATAGCCGCGCGGGACGAACATTTCGCGATACTTCCAGGTATTGGGCGACGGCTCGACGTTGCTGCCGGCCGTCACCTCGAAGCGACGGACGTAGGGCGTGAGGATCAGCACCGTCGGCCAGCGCCTGCCGACATCGCCGTCGGGCAGGATGACGTCGACCGCGAGCCGACAACCATCGGCCATGGCGACGTAGACCGAGCGCGGCGGGCCCACCGTGTGCACGGCCGGACGGCCGGCGAGATAGCGGCTGGGCGGCACCTTCCAGGCCGAGCCCAGGTCGTCACGGTCGGCCATCGTCGTTCCTTTCGTTCAGGGGCGTTTGCAGTATAGGATATCGCCAATCAAAACATATCAGGGAGGCGTTGGTATGGTCCGCGTACTCTTACCCCGTCGTCGCGTACTCGCCGCCGCCGGCGGCGTTCTTGCGTCTCCGATGATCGCGTCCGGCATTGCCCGCGCCAATGCCGACTGGCCCACCAAATCGGTGCGCTACGTCAACCTGTTCCCGGCCGGGGCCACCACCGACGTGCTGTCGCGCATCGTCTGCCAGGAGCTGGCCGAGCTCACCGGCCAGCAGTTCATCGTCGAGAACCGCAGCGGCTCGGGCGGCAATGTCGGCGCCGACGTCATCGCCAAGTCGGCGCCCGACGGCTACACGGTCGGCCTCTACAGCATCGCCAGCCACGCGATATCGCCGACGCTCTATGCCAAGCTGCCGTTCGATGCCGAAAAGGACTTCACGCCCATCAGCATGCTGTGGGCGGTGCCCAACATCCTGGTCGCCAAGCTCGCCTTTCCGGCGAATTCGGTGCCCGAGCTGGTCGCCCTGGTGAAGGCCAATCCCGGCAAGTACTTCTTCGGCTCCGGCGGATCGGGCACCAGCCCCCATCTGTGCGGCGAGATGCTGAAGCAGCGCGCCGGCCTCGACATGCAGCACGTGCCCTATCGCGGCGGCGCGCCCGCCATGCAGGACATGCTCGCCGGCCAGCTCGACTTCATGTACGACAACATCTCCACGCCGCTCGTGCAGTACAGGGCGGGCAAGGTGAAGGCGTTCGCGGTCACCTCGCCCGAACGGCATCCCGCCGCGCCGGAGCTGCCGGCCATGTCGGAGTTCTACCCGGGCTTCAACATCACCTCGTGGGGCGGCCTGTGCGGCCCGGCCGGCCTGCCGCCGGCCATGGTCGAGAAGGCCGCGGCGCTGACCAAGAAGGCGCTGCAGAGCGAGAACCTGAAGAAGACGTTCGTCCAGCAGGCCGCGACGACCAACTGGATGAGCCCGGCCGACACCGCTGCCTTCCGGCGCAAGCAGGAGCAGGATCTCGCGCCGATCATCAAGGCGTCGGGGGCGAAGGTGGATTGACCGCGCGAAGCGCGACCGATCCATCCCGAGCGCAGCGAGGGATCTCTCTTCTTGTTGCCGCGATGAAAGATCCTTCGCTGCGCTCAGGATGACGAACGGCTGCGCCGCTCGTCACATCCCCAACTGACTGACGAACTTCGTGTTGAGGTACGCCTCGAGCGCCTCGAGGCCGCCCTCCGAGCCGTAGCCCGAATCCTTGACGCCGCCGAACGGCACTTCCGGCAGCGCGAGGCCATGGTGGTTGATCGACACCATGCCGCTTTCGAAGGCGGCGCCGATCGCCGCGGCGGTCTTGGTGTTCCTGGTATAGGCATAGGCCGCCAGACCCCACGGCAGGCGATTGGCTTCCTTCACCAGGCCGTCGAAGTCCTTGAACGGCGTGATCGGCGCCAGCGGGCCGAACGGCTCGTCGTTCATGATCTTGGCGTCGAGCGGCACGTCGGTCATGACGGTGGGCTCGTAGAAGTAGCCCTTGTTGCCCTTGCGCTGGCCGCCGGTCTGGATCTTGGCGCCCTTGGCGATGGCGTCGCTGACGAAGCTGTCCATCGCATGCAGGCGGCGCTCGGCGACCAGCGGACCCATCTTGGTGTCGGCCTCGAGGCCGTTGCCCACCTTCATGTTCTTGGCGTAGGCGGTGAAGCGCTCGACGAACTCGGGATAGACCTTCTCGTGCACCAGGAAGCGCGTCGGCGCGACGCAGACCTGGCCGGCGTTGCGGAACTTGTTGGCGCCCAGCACATTCACCGCCTGCTCGAGATCGGCGTCCTCGAACACCACGGCCGGCGCATGGCCGCCGAGCTCCATGGTGACGCGCTTCATGTGCGCGCCGGCGAGCGCGGCGAGCTGCTTGCCGACCGGGGTAGAGCCCGTGAAGGTCACCTTCTTGATGACCGGATGCGGGATCAGGTACTCGCTGATCTCCGACGGCACGCCATAGACCAGCTGGATCACGCCCGCCGGCACGCCGGCATCGACGAAAGCCTTGATGAGCTGGGCGCACGAGCCCGGCGTGTCCTCCGGTCCCTTGATGATGATCGAGCAGCCGGTGGCGAGCGCCGCCGAGGCCTTGCGCACCACCTGGTTGATCGGGAAGTTCCACGGCGTGAAGGCGGCGACCGGGCCGACCGGCTCCTTGATGACGAGCTGGTACACGTTCTCGGCGCGCGCCGGCACGATGCGGCCGTACGTGCGGCGGCCTTCCTCGGCCATCCAGTCGATGATGTCGGCGGCGAGGTTGGTCTCGATCCTGGCCTCGTACAGCGGCTTGCCCTGCTCCATGGTCATCATGGCGGCGATCTCTTCGAGGCGCTGCCGCATCAGGTCGGCGGCCTTGCGCATGATCTTGTAGCGCTCGTAGGCCGAGACCTTGCGCCACTGCTTGAATCCCTTGTCGGCGGCGGCGAGCGCGCGATCGAGGTCGCTCTTCTCGGCGTGAGCGACGGTGCCGATCACTTCTTCGGTCGCGGGGTTGATCACCGGGATCGTCCGACCGTTGGCGCCCTTGGTCCAGGCGCCGTCGATCATCAGGGAGACATCGCTGTAGGTCATACCTTCCTCCTTAACTTCCGCGATAGGTCGAGTAGCTCCAGGGCGTGCAGAGCAATGGGACGTGATAATGCCCCTCCGGCTCGGCGATGGAAAAGCGCAAAGGCACGATGTCGAGGAACGGCGGATCGCCGCTGGCGATGCCCCTGCTGCGAAAGTGGTTGCCGATCGCGAAGCGCAGCTCGTAGCGCCCGATCGGCAGCGGCCGGCCGCCGATCAGAGGCCGGTCGGTGCGGCCGTCGCCGTTCGTTATAGCCGACTGAATATAATGGGCTTTTTCGCCCGCGAACTCGAAGAGCTCGATCGCCACGCCGACAGCCGGGCGGCCGGCATGGGTATCGAGCACATGGGTGCTGAGACGGCCGTCGACCGCCGGCATGCCCTCCCCCGTCACCTTGCCTGCGATCCTAAGTCGCGTGATGAAGAACACTTCCCGCAGCGCCGCGGCGAACTCCGTGGCTTGGTCGTTCCCGAGCCGGCGCTCGAACTGCGCCAGGATCGAATCGCGCGTATGGCGGCGCACACAGACGATGAAGGGAAAGCCGAACTTCGCCTTGTACGCGTCGTTCAGGCGATGGAAGCGCGCGAACTCCTCCTCGCTCAGGCTGTCGAGGCCGACGCTCGCCTGCTCGCGCCGGGAATCGTCGGTGATCGCGCCCGCCCGTGCGGCCTTGCCGGCGAGATCGGGATGGCCGCGCAGGAACCCGGCCTGCCGCTCGCGCGGGGCGGCCCTCAGGACGCCGATCATGGCCTCGTGCAGCGCGCTCACCGTGCCGAACGGACGGCGCGCCGCCGCGCCTTCCGCAACCCAGGGCGCCAGCTCAAAGGCGTCGCCGACGGCGGATGCAAAATCCGCCGGACTCATGCGGTTGATCGCGTCGAGCGTGAGCGTCATGCCGCCACCTAGCATGGCCCGGCGGCCGTCTCTATAGTCCGCCGGGAATTTTGGGAGGGCGCAGATGACGAGCCGCAAGACATTCACCCGCCGCCGCCTGGGGCAGACGGCGCTGGCCGGGGCCACGCTGATCGGCGCGCCGCTGCCGCTGCGCCATGCCGCGGCGCAGGCGTCCGCCAACCTGAAGGTCGGCCTGCTGCTGCCGACCTCCGGGATCCAGGCCCAGATCGGCCAGGCCTGCCGGCGCGGCGCCGACGTCGCCAACGACGTGTTCGCCGACATGAAGCTGCCGGTGAAGCTCGACGTCGTGAACTACGACACCGAGACCAAGCCCGACGTGGCCCGCACCCAGGCCGAGAAGGCGATCGACGCCGGTTGCCACATGCTGGTCGGCGCCTTCGATTCGGGCCAGACCATCGCCATCGCCCAGGTCGCCGAGCAGCGCGGCATCCCGCTGATCGTCAACATCGCGGCGGCGCCGCAGATCACCGAGCAGGGCTACAAGTTCGTGGTCCGCAACTTCCCGACGGCGCCGATGCTGATCACCGGCGCGCTGGCGCTGCACAAGGAGATCTTCAAGGTCTCCGGCAAGACGCCCAAGACCGCGGTGATGATGAGCGTCAACGACACGTTCGGCACCTCGATGGTGAACGGCATCAAGGCGCTGTTCCCCAAGCTCGACATGCCCTACGAGATCGTCGACTACATCACCTACGATCCGGCCGCCAAGGACCTCTCGGTCGAGGTCGGCAAGGCCAAGGCGACCAAGGCCGAGATGCTGATGCCCGTCAGCCGCCTCAACGATGCCAAGCTGCTCGTGCAGGAGATGGTGAAGCAGCGCTGGGAGCCGATGGCCGTGATGAATCCCGGCGCGCCCGGCCTCTACGAGCAGGACTTCCTCAAGACCATGGGCAAGTACGGCGACTTCATGATCTCCAACGTGCCGTGGCTCGATCCGAAATCGGCGATGACCCAGGCGCTGGAGAAGCGGCATCTCGCGAAGTTCCCCAACGACCAGCTCGACCTCAACGGCGGCTTCACCTTCGAGGGCCTGCTGATCGCGGCCCAGGCCTGGCTCGCCGCCAAGTCGACCAAGGCCGATGCGCTGATGGACGCGCTGCGCAAGATCAAGATCGACCAGCACGTCATGATCGGCGGACCGATCCAGTTCGACGCCAAGGGGCAGAACGTCAACATCAAGGCCGCCGGCGTCGAGAACCTCAAGCGCAAGCCCACCGTGGTGATGCCGCTGGAAGCGGCGGCCGCGCCGCTGGTCTTCCCGATGCCGGGCTGGAACGACAAGCGGCGGACGTGACCGTCATCCTGAGCGTAGCGAGGTCCTTCGCTGCGCTCAGGACCACATCGTGCGATGACCGCCGACTTCCTCCTCAATCTCGCCCAGGCCGTCGCCAAGGGCCTGCTGACCGGCATGGTCTACGGGCTGATGGCGCTCGGCCTGTCGGTGATCTTCGGCGTCATGCGCATCGTCAACTTCGCCCACGGCGAGATGATGGTGGTCGGCATGTACCTCGCCTGGATGGGCTTCGAGTACCTGCAGGTCTCGCCCATGCTCGCCCTGCCGCTGATCGCCGCCGTCTTCTTCGTCGCGGGCTACGCCCTGCAACGCGGCCTGATCTCGCCCTTCATCGGCCGGCCCGAGCACCAGCAGTTCCTCCTGCTGCTCGCCGTCGCCATCCTGCTGGTCAACGCGTCGCTTGCCATCGCCGGCCCCGATTCGCGCGGGGTCCAGATGGAGGCGCAGTTCGATTCCTACGAGCTCGGCCCGTTCGTGCTCGACGCCGTGCGCCTGCACGCCGCGCTGGCCGCCGTCGCCATCGCGCTGCTGCTGTGGCTGTTCTTCGCCCGCACGCGCACCGGCAAGTCGATCCGCGCCGCGGCCGACAACAACCTCGCCGCCCTGGTCGTCGGCCTCGACGTGCGCCGGCTCTATGCCGTGACCTTCGGCATCGGCGCGGCCTGCGTCGGCGCGGCGGGCGCGCTCATGATCACCATCATCCCGGTGACCCCTTTCCTCGCCGTCGAGTACACCCTGCTCGCCTTCGTCATCGTGATCGTGGGCGGGCTCGGCAGCATGACCGGCGCGCTGATGGGCGGCCTGCTGATCGGCGTCAGCGAGGCCGTGGCCGGCCTGCTGCTGCAGCCGTCGCTCAAGAGCATGTTCAGCTTCGGGCTCCTCATCCTGGTCCTGCTGGTGCGCCCGCAGGGCCTGTTCGGCAAGAGCAGCCAGTGACGGGCGGCACGTGACGTTGGTCCACCGCCTCGTCGGCAACGCCCCGCCGCGCGTCCTGTGGAGCCTCGCCGGGCTGCTGGCGCTGCTGCTGGTGGCGCCGGCCTTGCTCGGCAAGTACTGGCTGTCGGTCCTGA
This sequence comes from Pseudomonadota bacterium, assembly GCA_023386865.1. Lineage (GTDB taxonomy): Bacteria > Pseudomonadota > Alphaproteobacteria > Reyranellales > Reyranellaceae > Reyranella. Next base: position 8,318 of record JAEWIV010000343.1, on the reverse strand, counting down.
TCCTGATCCTCTACTTCGCCTATGTCGGCCAGGCCTGGAACATCATGATGGGCTTCGCGGGCCAGCTCTCGCTCGGCCATGCGCTCTATGCCGGCCTGGGCGGCTACATCGCGGCCGGGCTCTACTTCCACTACGGCATCGGCCCGTGGGCCGGCCTCTTTGCCGCGGTTGCCGTCGCGGCCGTAGCCGGCGCGATCGTGGGATACCTCGGCTTCCGCTTCTCGCTGGCCGGCGTCTACTTCGCGTTGCTGACCATCGCCTTCAGCGAGTTCACGCGCGTGGCCTTCGACCATTGGCAATGGGCCGGCGGCTCGGGCGGCCTCTTCCTCAAGGTCGAAGCGGCCACCGACATCGTGAACCTGCGCGGCGGCCCGGTGCTCTTCTATTACGTCATCCTGGCGCTGGCGGTCGGCGCTTTCATCCTTTGCCGCGCCCTGCTGCAAAGCCGGCTCGGCCGCTATTGGCTCGCCATCCGCGAGGATGCCGAGGCGGCGCAGGCCGTCGGCGTGCCCGTGCTCCGCTGCAAGATGATCGCCATCGTGGTCTCGGCGGCGCTGACCGCTCTGGCGGGAGTCTGGAACGCCTTCTACTACAACAACCTCTTCCCCGAGACCGCCTTCGCCATGGGACGCTCGATCGAGATCACGCTCGCCCCCATCATCGGCGGCCTGGGCACGCTGTTCGGCCCGATCGTCGGCGCCGTCGTGCTGACCGGCCTGGGCGAGGCCTTCACCGACCTGGGCGACGCGCTGCGCATCCCCGGCATCAAGCAGATCTTCTACGGCCTGGCGCTGCTGGTGATCGTGATGTACCGGCCGGCCGGCGTCTGGCCCTGGCTGGCCGCCAAGCTCGGCCTCGAGGAGCGCCGATCATGAGAGGCTCGCCATGACCGGCGCGCGCCTCGACCTCGAGGGCGTGACCAAGCATTTCCGCGGCCTGCGCGCGGTGCACGATGTCGGCTTCACCGTGCCGGCGGGCGCCATCCACGCCCTGATCGGGCCCAACGGCGCGGGCAAGACCACGATCTTCAACATGATCGCCGGCGTCTACGCGCCCGACTCCGGCGTCGTGCGCCTGGACGGCAAGGCCATCTCGGGGCTGCGGCCCGATCTCATCTGCGACGCCGGCGTCGGCCGCACCTTCCAGCTCGTCAAGCCGTTCAAGGGGCTGAGCGTGCTGGAGAACGTCACCGTGGGCGCCCTGCACCGCAAGCCCCGCCTCGCCGATGCGCAGGACAGCGCCGCCGCCATCCTGGCGCGGCTCGGCCGGCACGACCGGCGCCATCAGCTCGCCGAGAGCCTCACGCTTCCCGACCGCAAGCGTCTGGAAGTGGCGCGCGCGCTCGCCACCGAGCCCAAGCTGCTGCTGCTCGACGAGGTGATGGCGGGGCTGCGGCCCACCGAGGTCGACGTCATGGTGGGCTTCCTGCGCGAGCTCAACCAGCGCACCGGCCTCACCATCCTCCTGATCGAGCACGTCATGCGCGCCGTGATGGCGCTCGCCGCCGAGGTCGTGGTGGTGAGCTACGGCGAGAAGATCGCCCAGGGCACGCCGCAGGAGATCACGCGCCACCAGGGCGTCCTCGACGTCTATCTCGGCGAGCAGGAGGTCTCGTGAGCGCCCTGCTGCAGGTCGAGAGCCTCGACCTCTTCTACGGCGACGCCCAGGCGCTCGACGGCGTGTCGCTGGAGATCGACGAGGGCGAGATCGTCGCCATCGTCGGCGCCAACGGCGCGGGCAAGAGCTCGCTGATCCGCACCATCCACGGCATCGAAAGGCCGTCGCGGGGCCGCATCCGCTTCGATGGCAACGACATCGCAAGCTGGCCGTCGTTCCGCGTCTGCGAAGCAGGGATCGGCCATGTCGCCGAGGGCCGCCAGGTGTTCCCCAACCTGACGGTGCTGGAGAACCTGGAGATGGGCGCCACGCCGCGGCGGGCGCGGGCGCTCGAGAAGCAGACGCTGGAGCGCGTCTTCGGCCTGTTCCCGCGCCTCTTCGAACGGCGCCGCCAGGCCGCCGGCACGCTCTCCGGCGGCGAGCAGCAGATGCTGGCGATCGGCCGCTGCCTGATGGGCCAGCCGCGCCTCGTCATGTTCGACGAGCCGTCGCTCGGCCTGGCGCCGACCATCGTGCAGGAGGTCTTCCGCATCGTACGGCGGCTGAACGAGGAAGGCCTGACCGTCCTGCTGGTCGAGCAGAACGTCATGGCCTCGCTCAAGATCGCCCACCGCGGCTACGTGCTGGAGAACGGCCGCATCGAGCTTTCCGGCAGCGGACGCGAGCTCCTGGCCGACGATCGCGTCAGGCGGGCCTATCTCGGTCTCTGATCTCGCCCGGCCGCCGGCCTGCAGGACGCTTGTGACCATGAGCGCCAGGAAGGGCACGGTCCGGCAAGAGCCGTTGACGGCAGACCCGTGGCCCTGCAATCCTCGCGACCATCCGATACGAACTGCTGTCGCGTGCGACGCGGATCGGTCCAGGATGGTGCGGCTCGTCCCGTCGACGGCGTTCCGGCCTTCCCGGCAATCTCAGCGATTGAGGATCGAGCCAATGAACCGTCGTGACGTGCTGAAGGCCGGCGTTGCCGCTGGAGCGCTGGGTTTTGCCCCCCGCCTCGCTTCCGCGCAGGCGAGCTATGCACCCATGCCGAAAGGCTGGCGTACCTACGTCCTGACCGCCCGCATCGAGCCCGCCGACGGCGCGACGCGCGCCTGGATCCCCTTGCCGACGTTCGAGGCCTGGGACTGGCAGAAACCCGGCAACGTCGCGTGGACGGGCAATGCCAGGACGGTGGAGCGCGTGCGCGATGCCAAATACGGCGCCGAGATGCTGCGCGTCGAATGGGCGGCCGACCAGCAGTCGCCGCTGATCGAGGTCACCGCCCAGGTGCAGGCGCAGGACCGCTCGGTGACGCCGGGCCAGGGCAATGCGGCACCGCTCGGCGACGCCGAGCGCAAGCTCAACCTCGCGGCGACCGAGCTGCTGCCGACCGACGGCCTGGTGCGCGACACGGCGCAGGACATCGTCAAGGGCAAGAAGGACGACGTCGCCAAGGCGCGCGCCATATACGAGTGGGTCGTCGACAACACCTTCCGCAATCCCGCGACGCTGGGCTGCGGTGTCGGCGACATCACCACCATGATCAGGACGGGCAACCTCAACGGCAAGTGCGCCGACCTCAACGCGCTTTATGTCGGCCTCGCCCGCTCGGTCGGCCTGCCGGCGCGCGACGTCTATGGCATTCGCGTCGTGCCCTCGCAATTCGGCTTCAAGGCGCTGGGCGCCGGCTCGGAAAACGTCACCAAGGCGCAGCACTGTCGTGCCGAGGTCTGGCTGTCGGGCAGCGGCTGGACTCCGGTCGATCCGGCCGACGTGCGCAAGGTCGTGCTCGAGGAGCCGCCGGGCAACCTCGCCATGGCCGATCCCAAGGTGGTCGCCGCCCGCAAGGGGCTGTTCGGCTCGTGGGAGGGCAACTGGGTCGCCTTCAACACGGCGCACGACGTGAAGCTGCCCGGCTCGAGGGAAGCGGCCATTCCTTTCCTGATGTACCCGCAGGCCGAGAACAAGGCTGGCTTCCTCGATTCACTCGATCCCGTCAAGATCAAGTACCGCATCACCGCGCGCGAGCTCGCGGGCTAGCCTTGCCTTCCCGGGGGGGGGCCCGCGCCGACAACAGATGATTGCGCGTTTCACTCCTTCCCGATCCGCTCTATACCCGCGGCCATGACCGCATCGATCGACGCGGCGCCGAGCGTGGCCCCCCAAGCCGTCATCGCGCGCTACTACCTGGCGATGGGCGTGCCGTTCGTGATCGACCTGATCACGCTCGTCGTCTACGCGTTGATGCATCAGGAATTCGCCCTGCTGCCGCTGAACGTGGCGGTCTCGGCGGCATTCCTGCTGGCCGGCGTCGGCATCGGCGCCCATTTCCTGATCCGGCCGATCGGCCGGTTCATCGCCGGCGAGATCTCCTTCGCCGACATCGAAGAAGCGATGACCAGCCTGCCGCGCCGGTCGGCGCTGGTCATGGCACTCTGCTACGTGCCGATGGTGGCGCTCAGGATGCTGCCGCGCCACTTCGGCATCGACATCGACGCCATGCAGGAGGATCCCAACTGGCCCGATCTCGTCGCCTCCTTCGTGGTCGGCACGGCCTTCAACGTCCTGCTGATCTTCTTCGTCGTCAGCGCCTATCTCGACCAGCTTTGCGAGCACCTGTTCCGCAACCGCAACGTCAACCTCCACGTCTTCCACGGCCGCTTCGGCCGCAAGGTCTCGGTCGCCCTGCTGTTCATGGCCTTCGCCGGCGTGATCCTGCTGTCGGCGGACATCGCAAGCTACAGCGGCGGCCGCCTGGTGCGTGAGGCGACCATGGACGTCGTCGCCACGATCGTCGGCGCCCTGTTCATGGTGTTCTGGATCAACCATGCGCTCAGCCGTCCGATCGCCCGGCTCGACCACGGCATGCGGCAGGCCGCCGAGGGCGACTACCAGGTGCGCCTGCCGGTGACGTCCGACGACGAGATGGGTCACGCCGCCAGCCGCTTCAACGAGATGGTCGAGGGCCTGTCGGAACGCCAGTACCTGCGCGACACCTTCGGCAAGTACGTCAGCAAGAGCGTGGCCGCCGAGATTCTCGACCACCGCGACCGCGCCGGCCGCGTCACCGACACGACCGCCGAAGCGACCCTGATGTTCACCGACATCGAGGGCTTCACCGGCCTTTCCGAGCGCCTGGCGCCGGCCGAGGTCGCGGCGGTGCTGAACGCCTATGTCGGCGCCGTCGTGCCGGTGATCCAGCGCCATGGCGGCGTCGTCAACAGCTTCATCGGCGACGGCCTGTTCGCGAGCTTCAATCTGCCGCTGTCTTGCGAGAACCATGCCGCGGCCGCGATCGCCGCGGCGATCGACATCCAGCAGGTCCTCGATGGCGGCCCGTTCGCCGGCCATGTCGCCCTGCGCACCCGCATCGGCATCAACACAGGAACGGTGATCGGCGTCACCATCGGCACCGACAGCCGCCTGAACTACACCCTGCTGGGCGACGCGGTGAACGTCGCCTCGCGAGTGGAACAGCTCAACAAGCATTTCGGCACGCGCATCCTGGTCGCCGAAAGCACGGTGCGCGCCGCCGGCGCGACCGACTGCGAGCGGCTGGGCGCGGTCGACGTGCGCGGCCACGAGGACAATATCGTGGTCTATCGCGCCGGACCGGCGAGGTGAGCGCGCTCGCATCGCCGTCCGACATCGCCGCGATCCGCCGGCGCTACCTGCTGATGACCGTGTCGGCGGCGGGCGTCGACATCGCCTTCAACCTCGTCTTCGTGGCCCTTGCCGGCGCCTGGAGCTTTGCGCCGCGCTCGATCGGCATCAGCCTCGTCCTGCTGCTCGGCGTGAACTACCTCGTCGCGCGCCGGCAGTTCGAGCCGATCCAGCTCTATCTCGACGGAAAGGCGACCTTCGAGCAGGTCCAGCGGCGCATCACGCAACTTCCGCTGCGGACCGCCCAGGTCGTGGGCATCCTCGAGCTCCTGGTCACGCTGTCGCGCCTCGGCTCGACCTACTTCTTCACCGATCCGGTCACGACCGGCGTGCCGCGGCCCTCGCTCGCCCAGGTGATCACGCTCAGCGTCGTCCTGCCCGTCTTCTTCTTCACCTACGCCTACTTCGTCATCAGCGACTATCTCACCCGGCTCTGCACCTTCATCTTCCGCCACGACGGCCGCAACCTCGCCCTGTACTTCGGCAGCTACACGCTGAAGCTGGTGGTCGCCTTGGCGGTGATCTCGATCGCGCCGCTCGCCTCGATAATCGTCGCCCTGTTCTCCTTCGAAGGCGACCGCCTCAGGACCGAGGTGACGACGGTCGTCGGCATCGCCCTGATCGGCGTGGCGATCTCGGCCGTCTTCGTCACCCGCTCGCTGCTCGGACCGATCCGCAACCTGTCGCAGGCCATGGGCCGGGTCGCCGCGGGCAACCTCGGCGAGCGCGTCGCGGTCACCTCCAACGACGAGATCGGCGAGCTGACCGGCCAGTTCAACGACATGGTGGTCGGCCTGCGCGAGCGCGAGCGCTTCCGCGAGACCTTCGGCCGCTACGTCGACGAGAACGTCGCCGCCACCATCCTCCGGCATGACGGCGAAGGCGTCCTGGCCGGCGAGACGCGCCAGGCCACGGTGCTGTTCACCGACATCGCGGGCTTCACCACCATCGCCGAGCATCTGGCGCCCCACGCCCTGGTGGCCGCGCTCAACCAGTATCTCGAGACGGTGCTGGCGCCGATCCGCGCCCATGGCGGCGTGGTCAACACCTTCATCGGCGACGGTCTGTTCGCATCCTTCAACATGCCGCTCGCCTGCGAGGATCACGCCGCGGCCGCGGTGCGCGCCGCCATCGACATCCAGCGCGCCGTCGGCGGCCGCACCTTCGGCGACACCGGCGTGGCCTTCGCCACCCGCATCGGCATCAGCACGGGCCAGGTGATCGGCGGATCGGTCGGCGCCGGCCGGCGCCTCACTTTCACGCTGCTGGGCGACACGGTCAATCTCGCGGCGCGGCTGGAGCAGTTGAACAAGGACTACGCGACGCGCATCCTCGTCTCGCAAAGCACGCGCGAGGCCTGCGGCGACCGGTTCGTCTTCGCCGACCTCGGCCGCGTCGCGGTGCGCGGCCGCAGCGATGCCGCGATCGTCTTCAGCGTCGACCCTCACGGCCAGGCATAGAGCAAGGATGGAATTCATGAATGCGTCCGGATTGTCGCCCGACCAACTGAAGCTGCAGGCGCGCGTGCGCGAATTGGCGGCGGGCCCCGTGGCCGGACGCGCGGCCGAGGTCGATCGCACCGAGCAGTATCCCTGGGACAATGTCGAGCTCCTGAAGGAGGCCAAGCTGCTCGGCATGACGATCCCGCAGCAATATGGCGGCCAGGGCAGGAACTGGCTCGACGCCGTTCTGGTGATCGAGGCGCTGTCGGCAGCCTGCTCGGTCACCGGCCGCATCGCCGTCGAGACCAACATGGGCGCGATCAGCGCGGTGATGGCCTACGGCTCGGAGGAGCAGAAGAAGCTCGCGGCCGACATGGTGCTGGCCGGCGACAAGCCCGCCATCTGCATCACCGAGCCCGAGGCCGGCTCGGACGCCAACGGCATGACCACGCGCGCCGACAAGAAGGGCAACCGCTATGTCGTCAACGGCCGCAAGCACTGGAGCACCGGCGGCGGCGTCTCGCGACTCCACCTGATCTTCGCCAAGGTCTACGACGAGAAGGGCAACGAGGAAGGCATCGGCGGCTTCCTGGCGATCCGCGACGAGACGGCCGGGCTCAAGATCACCCGGCGCGAGCCGACCATGGGCCTGCGCGGCATCCCCGAAGCGGTGATCGACTTCGAGGAGATGGAACTGCCGCCCTCGGCGCTGGTGATCCCGCCGCGCGGCCTGAAGAAGGGCTTCGCCGACCTGATGAACGCCTACAACAGCCAGCGCGTGGGCGCGGCCACGGTGGCGCTGGGCATCGCCGAGGGCGCCTACCGGCTCGCCCTCGACTGGTCGGAGGAGCGCCGTCAGTTCGGCCGCCCGATCAACGAGTTCCAGGGCCTGCAATGGAAGCTCGCCGACATGTCGATCAAGCTCAGGGCGGCGCAGGCGCTGGTCTACGACGCGGCGCGTTCCGGCGAAGGCGGCTTCCCCGACATGCTGTTGGCCGCGCAGGCCAAGGTGTTCACCTCTGAGAACGCCATCCAGGTCGTCAACGATGCCCTGCAGTTCTTCGGCGCCCGCGGCTACTCGCGGGAGCTGCCGCTGGAGCGCATGGCGCGCGACGTGCGCATGTTCACCATCGGCGGCGGCACCGCCGAGGTGCTGCGCAACGTCGTCGCAGGCGCGCTGCTCAAGAAGAAGCTGCCGCAGACGCGCGACGGCTGGAGCCGAATGCCCGAGTAGGGCACTCCGGCATTTGATCTGGAGCAAGCGCGGCCGGGGAGACCTCCCCTAGCATGGCGCCATGGTCCCATTGCCCCCACGCGCCGTGCTGCTGAGCTACGGCTTTCGTCCGTTCTTCCTGGCCGCCGGAGCCTATGCCGCGCTCGCGATGCTGATGTGGGTGTCGCTGCTGGTCGGCAATCTCACCCTGCCGATCGCCATGACGCCGCGCGATTGGCACATCCACGAAATGGTCTACGGCTATGCCGCCGCAGCCATCGCCGGCTTTCTCCTGACCGCCATCCCCAACTGGACCGGGCGGCCGCCGGTTCGCGGCAGCCTCCTGCTCGCGCTGGTCCTCGCCTGGCTGGCCGGGCGGCTCGCCACCGCGACCTCGGCGG
>JAEWIV010000331.1 GCA_023386865.1 Pseudomonadota bacterium | reverse complement strand
CGCGCCACTGGAGTGGCGCGCGCCCGGCATGACCTACTTCGGTCTTCCCTATATCCACGCTGCCTTCGATGTCGCGGCGTGGCTTGCCTCGATGACGGCGTTCTGGTGGACCACGCGTCGTCTCATTCCGGCCGAGGCGCTGCCGGCCAATCGCGTGACGCATCCCGGCCTCTACGCCGTCACCGCCGGCGCCGGCGCGCTGTGCGGCGCGATGTTCTTCGGCACCGCCAACGCGCTGCTCTCCGGGATGCATGCGCTGGGCTTCTCCATGGTGGGCGGTATCGCGGGCGCGATCGCCGCGGTCGAGGCGTTCAAGCGCTTCACCGGCATCCGGGGCTCGACCGGCATCGTCTTCGCCGCGCCTTTCGCCGCCACGGTCGCGGTCGGCCGCTGGGGCTGCTTCTTCTCCGGTCTCGCCGACTTCACCTATGGCACGCCGACCGGCGTCCCCTGGGCCGTCGACTTCGGCGATGGCATCCCGCGCCATCCCGTGCAGCTCTACGAAGCGCTCGCCATGGCCGCGATGTTCGCCGTGCTGATCTGGCGTTTCAGGGCGCGCGATCGGTTCTGGCTGGCCAACGGCTTCTATCTTACGGTCGGCTGGTACGGCCTGCAGCGCTTCGCCTGGGAGTTCGTCAAGCCCTATGCGACGCTGGTCGGGCCCTTCAACCTCTTCCATTTTGTCTGTCTGGGTCTTGTCCTGTACGCTGCCGTGATGATCCGCAGCGGGGACCGAGCATGTACGACGGCGTAGCGCGCAAGTCCGCGCCGTATCTCTTCCTCGGCCAGACGACGTCCCTCTGCGAGACCTGCCTGGGTCTGGTCCCGGCCAAGATCGTCGAGGAGGACGGCGGCATCTATTATTCCAAGCGCTGTCCGGAGCACGGCGTGATGAAGACGCTGGTGTCGGACGACCCGGTCTACTGGCGGCGCACCCTGGAGTATCTCAAGCCCGGCGACCGGCCATTGGCGCCGTTCACCCGCACCGAGCGCGGCTGTCCGTGGGATTGCGGCCTCTGCCCCGACCACGAGCAGCACTCGTGCCTCGCCATCGTCGAGATCAACGAGGCCTGCAATCTCGCCTGCCCGGTGTGCTTCGCCGATTCCTCGCCCAAGCGGAACAGCCATCGCAGCCTCGCCGAGGTCGAGTTCATGCTCGACGCCCTGGTGCGCAGCGAAGGCGAGCCCGACCTGGTGCAGATCTCGGGCGGCGAGCCCACCATCCATCCGCAGATCCTGGAGATCCTCGCCGCCGCGCGCCGCCGGCCCATCAAGCACGTGATGCTGAACACCAACGGCATCCGTATCGCCGAGGATCCGGCCTTCTGTGATGCGCTCGCCGAGCTCAAGCCCGGCTTCGAGGTCTACCTGCAGTTCGATTCGCTGAACGACGATGCGCTCAGGAACATCCGCGGTGCCGCGCTGACGCGCATCCGCCGCCAGGCGCTGGCCAATCTCGAGGCGCGCAACATTTCCACGACCCTGGTCTGCACCGTGAAGCGCGGCGTCAATGACGACGAGATCGGTCCGATCGTACGCCATGCGCTGAAGTACAAGTGCGTGCGCGGCATCAACTTCCAGCCGGTGCAGGACGCCGGCCGCAACGAGGGCTTCGACCCCAAGAAGAACCGCATCGTGCTGTCGGAGATCCGCCGCCGAATCGTCGAGGACTCGGGCGTGTTCGCCGACGGCGACATGATCCCTTTGCCCTGCAATCCCGCCTCTATCTCGATCGGCTACGGCGTGCGCGACGGCGAAAAGGTGATCCCGCTCACCTCGCTGGTGCCGCGCGAGGCGCTCTTGCCCGCGGTGCCCAACGCCATCTCCTTCGAGAAGTATCCCGAGCTGCGCCAGCGCTTCGTCGATCTCCTGTCGCTGTCGACTGCCGACACCAACACGGCCGAGCGCCTGGGCTCGCTGCTGTGCTGCCTGCCCGATGTGCCGATGCCCGAGGGCTCGGGCTACGAGAACGTCTTCCGCATCACCATCGTGGAGTTCCTCGACCGCTTCAATTTCTGCCTGGGCAACGTCAAGCGCTCCTGCGTCCATTTCGTGACCCCGGACGGCGCCATCATCCCGTTCGACACCTACAACACCTTCTATCGCCCCGGCGCGGCGGGGAACGCTCGCTTGGCCGACGCGCGAGGGGCGCAGCCGCGCGCATGAGCGAGCCGACGCCGGTTCCACCGCCGCCTCCGGTCCATCCGCCACAGCCGCCGAAAGGCCGCGGGCTCGGCTGGTTCTTCGCCATCTCGGGATCGATCGTCCTGATTCTGACCCTGGGCTGCATCCTCGCCGCCACCGAGGGTAATCCAGTGGGAGAGATGGGCGGTATCGCCATACTCTGCGGCTCGCCGACGCTGATCCTGGGGGGCGTGTTTCTTTGGCTGGGCTCACGCCGCCTAAAGCGCTAAGCAGGAATTGCGACAGCGCCAAAGGTTGAAACGGAGCGGCAATGCCTTTCGACAACAGCGACCGCCGCGGGCGGGGACGCGGCACCGGCGAGCGGGCCATCAACCTGCCGCCGGCCGTGATGTGGCTGATCGGCATCAACGTCGCCATCCAGCTCCTGCGCAGCCTGCTCGGTGAGGGGACGGACACCGCCATCGTCCTGATGTTCGGCCTGGTGCCGGCGGCCTATACCGGCGGCAATGGCGACCTCCTGACCCAGATCGCCTCGCCGATCACCTATCAGTTCCTGCATGGCGGCTGGATGCACCTCGTCATCAACATGGTGACCTTGGCGGCGTTCGGCGCGCCGGTCGAGCGCATGCTGGGGGTGCGCCGCTTCGTGCTCTTCTACCTGTCGGCCGGCATCGTCGCGGGTGGCGTGCAGATCCTGCTCTATCCCGACTCCGTCGATCCCGTCATTGGCGCCTCGGGCGCCATCTCCGGCGTGTTCGGCGCCGTGCTGATGCTGATGCGCTACGTCGGCAGCCTGCCCTCGCTCTATCCCATCGCCGGCATCTGGATCGCGCTCAACGTCTTCTTCGGCCTGTTCGGCGGCATGCCGGGCGCGGGCGGCGAGCAGATCGCCTGGGCAGCCCATGTCGGCGGTTTCGTCTACGGACTCCTCGCTATCCGCTTCTTCGCGCCGCGCCGCTACATGTAGCGTGGCGCCGTGGCCGATCAGCCCGTCCCGCTGCGCCGCTACCTCGCCGCCAACGCCGTTGCGCTGGCCCCCTCCTTCATCGCGCTGCTGGCGCTCTACTGGTCCGGTCACCTCGCCGGTCGGGCGATGCTCCTGGCCATGGCCGGCATCGCCGTGGTCACGGTCTGGCTGGTCCAGCGCTATCTCGGCTCGCTTGGCCGCTTCGCCCGCTTCGTCGGCGAGCTGTCGGACGAGCGCGAGCCGGTGATGCCGCGGCTGTCGTTTGCGCCCGCCACCGAGGAGCTCGCCACCGCGGCGGCCCAGCTCTCGGCCGGCTGGCGCCGCCAGCGTGCCTCGATCGACAATCTTGCGGCTTCCGCCCAGGCGATCGTCGACGGGCTGCCCGACCCGTTGATCGCCGTCGATCGCAGCCGCCGCATCGTGCGCACCAACCTCGCCGCCCGCGCGCTGCTGGGCAGCGCCGGCGCCGAGCGCGATCTCTCGACCATGTTCCGCCAGCCCCAGCTCCTGGCGGCGATCGACGGCCTGCTCGAGACCCGCGACGGCAACTTCACCGGGCCCGACCAGACCGCCGTCGAGTTCGTGCGGGCCGGCCGGCCGGAGCTCGACGTCGTGGCCCACCTGCGACGCCTGCCGCGCGCAGCCGCCGACGGCTCGCTCGCCCTGATCGTGCTGCACGACATGACGGCGCTGCGCCGCGCCGAGCGCATGCGCGCCGACTTCGTCGCCAACGCCAGCCACGAGCTCAAGACGCCCATTGCCGGCCTCGCCGGCTTCATCGAGACCCTGCGCGGGCCGGCGCGCCACGACGAAGGCGCCCGGGAGCGCTTCCTCGGCATCATGGCCGAGCAGGCGGAGCGCATGCGGCGCCTGGTGGACGATCTCCTGATGCTGTCGCGCATCGAGCAGCACGAGCATTCGCGGCCCGACGCGGCGGTCGAGATCGACCGCGTGCTGAAGGGCGTGCTCGACCTGCTGCAGCTCAAGGCGGCAAGTCGCAAGGTGGTGATCGCGCTCAGCGTCGAACCTGACCTTCCGGCTGCCATCGGCGACTACGACGAGCTCACCATCGTGTTCCAGAACCTGGTCGACAATGCGGTGAAGTACGCCAAGCCCGACACCACCGTGAACGTGACGGCGCGGCCGATGGACGGCGACCGTGTCGCCGTCGCCGTCGCGGACCAGGGTGACGGCATTCCGGCCAACCACTTGCCGCGCCTGACCGAGCGCTTCTACCGCGTCGATGCCGCCCGGTCGCGCCAGCTCGGCGGCACGGGGCTCGGCCTTGCCATCGTCAAGCATGTGGTCAACCGACATCGCGGCCGGCTCGACATCCAGAGCACGCCGGGCAAGGGCTCGACCTTCACCGTGATACTGCCCGCCGCCGGTTAGGCGGGATCAAGCCCCTTGGCGCGAAACACTGCCGTCGAGGCCGGCGATCGCAGGAAGGCGATCAGCGCCCTGCCCATCGCGGCCTCGGCGCTCGATGCTTCGACACAGGCGACGAACACCGTGACCATGTGCAGGTCGCCCGGCAGCAAACCCAGGATCTCGATGCCGGCGACCTGCAGCAGCTCGGGCTTCTGCTGGACGGCAAGATCGACCTCGCCGCTCACCAACAGGTCGCCGCACAGGCCGGCTGGCGGCGGATACGTCGTCTTGGCGTTGATTTCGGTGGCGATGCCCAGGCGATCCAGCAGCTTGGCGAAGTAGATCCCGCTCGCACCGCCGGCGGCCGGATCGCTGTAGGAGATCGCGCGCGCCGCCAGCAGCGTCTGCTTCAAGGCGTCCGGTGTGGAGATGTCGGGCCGTGGCGCGCCTGATTTGACGGCCAGCGCCGTGGCCGAGCTCGCGAGGGTGGTCTCCGTTCCCGCCAGCACGCGGCCGTCGCGGATCATGGCGTCCATGCCGGCGCGGTTCAGGATCAGCACGTCGGCCGTCTCGCCGTCCTGCAGGCGCTTCACCAGCACCGGCGCGGTGTTCCAGGTGATGCCGAGGCGGCACGCATGGTCCTTCTCGAATGCCGGCACCAGCGCTTCCAGCGCACTCTGCACGGCAATGGTGCTGAAGACCGTCAGTTCTCGTGTCATCCGGCTGCCTCGCTTTCGTGTCGCTGTCCTTGTTGATCATGGCGAGCGGGTGCCAAGGCGCGGCAGCGCCGGCACTCGTCTCGACCTCGTCACATCCTCACGACACCGACGATACAAACCATCGCAAGGACGATACCGGCACAAAACACGGAGTCTGTATACGAAGCCCGATGATCATTCCTGCCATCCTCATCACCATCATGGCTCTGAGCCTTGGCGTGATCGTGGTGCTCGTCGCCCGGGAAGTCAGCAAGCGCTGACGGGAATTGCGCTCAGCCGCCGCGATCGCCTTCGAGGCCGCGGGGCCGCAGCGCGATGAACGCCACCATGGCCAGCGCCATGAGGAGGGCGACCACGCCGAAGGCGAGACCCCAGGCTACCGGTGACATTCCGCCCGCAGCGTCGAGCGTCCAGCCGATCGCCAGCGGGCCCACGAAGCCGCCGGCGTAGCCCAGCATCGAATGCACGGCGAGCGTGGCGCCGCGCCGCGCCGGGTCGGCCGCACCCGCGGCGCCGGCGGTGAGCGACGACGAATCGAGCCAGATGATCATGCCGTAGACGACGATCAGCACCACCGCGAGCCAGTAGCCCTTGGAACCGGCAAAACCCAGCAGCACGCCGACCGCGATCGACAGAACCATGGCGCTGATGATCAGCCGCCGTCGTCCGAAGCGGATCGAGGCCTCGTTGCCCAGGACGCTGGTGAGCGTGCCGAGGAGGCCGAGCACCGTGATGACGACGGTGGGCGACAGCAGCTCGCCCGTCATGCCGCTGTGGACCGCGACCCATGCCAGGAAGGCCACGCCCCAGCCGCGCAGGGCGTTCATCTCAAGCGTGTGCACACAGTAGGCCAGCGAGTAGGCCAGAGCCGAACGGTTGCGCAGGACCGGACGGAAATCGAACAATGCCGGCTGGGCACCCGGCTTGGGCGCCGGCGGCGGCCGACCGGGCACCGCGGCGGCCACGGTGATCCAGGCGATCGCGGCGGTGAGGCCGGCGCTGGCGAAGGCCCAACGCCAGCCGAACTCGTGCGCCAGGAGGTCGCCCATCAAGTACGACGCCGCACCCGAGATGCCGATGCTGGCGGCGTGGCCGGTGACGGCGCGCGACATCATTTTGGCGTCGACCTGGTCGGCCAGAAGCTTCAGGCCGGTCATGTAGGTGCCGGCCCAGCCGATGCCGGCCAGCCCGCGCAGCGCCAACGCCGACCAGAAGCCGTCGGCCAGCAGGCCGAAAGCGAGGTGTGCGGCAAGGGTGCAGCCGACGCCGAACAGGTACACGCGCTTGGCGTCGATGCGGTCGGTCAGCGTCACCAGCACGGGCACCGAGAACATGTAGGTGGCGTAGAACGAGGAGGTGATCCAGCCGGCCTCGCTGTTGGACAGCGACCAATGCCGCATCATCTGCGGCATCAGCGCCGGCCAGTAGAAGGCGCCGATCTGCACGAACACCTGGGCGGCGCAGACGATAGTGACCAGGCGGGCGCCCGGTCGTGCTGGCAACGACATCAGCAGCCGCAGCCCCTCTTGCCCTCCTGCTTGGCCTTCATGTCGGCCACGCAGCCGCCGGCCGGTATCTTGGCGCCATGCCCTTTTCCCCGGCGCGCACCGGGGCGCGGTGGATCTCAAGACGCGTCGGGTTGCCGAGGGCCTGCAGGCGGGCAGCGGCATCGTCGAGTTTCATGACGGCAATCTATTGCGCCGGAGCCCGCTGTCAACGATATTTCTAGAATATTAGAAATATAAGGGAGCACCGCCGGCAGTGAAGGCGACGCGCCTCATAGGTTGGTCGGTGTTCGTCGCTCGTCCATGGCGACGGCGGCCACCGCACCGGACAGGAAGGTGAGCAGGCCGATGGCGCCGATCGCCCAGGCGGCGCCGAACAGGTCGGTGATGATCCCGGCGCAAAGTGCGCCGATCGCATAACCGAGATCCCGCCAGAAGCGGTAGACGCTGAGCGAGCGCGCACGCCACGACGGATGCGACGCATCCGAGACGGCGGCGATCAGCGTGGGATACACCATGGCGGTGCCGAGGCCTAGCAACAGGCTGGCTAGGAACCACCAGCCGAAGCTTTGGCCGAACGCCGTCATCAGCAGCCCGCCTGCCTGCACCCACATGCCGGCCACGATCAGACCCTTGCGACCCCATCGGTCGCTCAGGGGACCGGTGACGGTCTGCAGGACGCCCCATGTGACGGGGTAGATCGCCTTGAGGATGCCGATACGCTCGACGCCGAGGCCGAGGCCGGCGAAGAACAGCGGGAAAATGCCCCAGCTCATACCGTCGTTCAGGTTGTTGACCAGTCCGGCCTGGGAGGCGGCGAAGAGGTTGCGATCGCCGAACGAGGCATGCCGGAAGACCCGCCAGAATCCCATCGCCGTTGTCTGAGGGTCGCTCGTCGCCGCGTGGCGGGCGATTTCCAGTGCGACGTGGTTGCGCGTGTCGCGCACCAGCATGACCGACAGGCCGAGCCCCAGCACCGCGTAGCCCATGCCGAGATAGAAGGGCGCCGGCCGCAGGCCGTGACGCTGGGCGATGTAGCCGGTCAGGAAGGCCGTCACGCCGACGAACAGGTAGCCCGCGAACTCGTTGAGGCCGACCGCGAGGCCGCGCGACTTCGGCCCGACCAGATCGACCTTCATGATGACTGTCATCGACCAGGCGAAGCCCTGGCTGACGCCGAGCAACGCGTTCGCGGCGATCACCCAGCCCCAGCTCGGCGCCCAAGCGATCATGAAGGGCACCGGCAGCCCGACCAGCCACCCGGCGATCAGCATGTGCCGCCGACCGTAAATGTCGGCGAAGTGCCCCGAAACGAGATTGGCCGCTGCCTTGACGACGCCGAAGCTCACGATGAAGGACACGATGATGGTGGTCGAGGCGATGCCGAATTCCTCGGCGCCGATCAGCGGCACCACCGTCCGCTCCAGGCCGACCATCCCGCCGACGAAGGCGTTGATCAGGACCAGCAGGGAGAATTGCCGCCAGTTCTCGCGCAGGCCGAGCCTGACGCCCGCGAGGTCTCGCGGCGTCATCGGGCCTTGGTCGCGCTCAGTGCCACGAAGGCGGCGCCGAAGGTCGTGAGGCGACCGAGCCGGGTGTCGAATGCCGCGAGGAGACGCGCCAGCCGATCGGTCGGCGGGTAGAAGACGGCACCGCGCACGGCGACGACCGTTAGTCCGGCCTGTTCGACAAGGCCGCGTAACTCGCCTTGTGTGCGGAAGTGCGCGTTGCGCCACGTCGCCGAGCCGAGCCAGCCGCGGATGCGGCGCCAGGCCGCCCACGTGCTCCAGAGACCGAGCTCGCCCAGCACCAGGCGTCCGCCCGGACGCAACACCCGCGCCATTTCGCGGATCGCGCCCGCGGCGTCCGGCACGAAGCACAGGACCGTGACCGACACGACTGCGTCGAAGGAGGAATCAGGAAAGGGCAGCCGCTCGACACGACCTTCGAGGAAGCTCGGCTGAACTCCTGCCTGCGCCGCGCGGGACCGCGCGGCGTCGAGCATGGCCGGATCGGGATCGACGCCCGTCGCCATGGCGCCGCGCGCCGCTGCGGCACAGACCAGCGCGCCATCGCCGCAGCCCGTGTCGAGGAGACGAACACCGGCAAGATTGCCGACGAGGTCGAGGATCGCCCGCTGCTCGATCGCCTCGGTGACGGCGCCGAGCGGCGTCGCGCGCCAGCTGTCGTACGCTTGCGGCCCGATCGCGACCGGAGCGCCCGTGGTGTTCACGCCCATAGTCGGTTCCTCTTGCGTGAGGAATTATATTCAATCATTATATTGAATGTTGTCTTTTGCGAGGCAGGTGATGTCAAGCGACAATCCCAAGCGTGCCCTGTTCGCGGGCCTCGCCGAGGTTGCCAAGGCGCTCGGGCACGGCCACCGGCTGGAAATCCTCGAACTGCTTGCCCAGGGCGAGCGCAGCGTCGAGGCCCTGGCGGATCGGCTGGGACTGCCCATCGCCAACGCCTCGCAGCACCTGCGGCTGATGCGCCGAAACGGGCTCCTTGCCTCACGGCGGGAGGGAAAGCGCGTCTTCTACAGGCTGAGCGACCCGTCGGTGCTCGAGCTCGGCGTGGCGCTGCGCCGCGTCGCGGAGCGCAATTCCGCCGAAGTCCGAGACGTCATCGCAGGATACTTCCATCGGCGCGACAGCCTCGAGGCCGTCACGCGCCGGGAACTCCTGCGGCGCATGAAGGACGGCACCGTCACTGTGCTCGATGTACGGCCGCCGGACGAGTACGCGGCCGGTCACCTGCCGAAGGCGATCAACATTCCTTTGCGCGAACTGGCGCGGCGCCTGCCCGAACTGCCGAAGAGCCGGCAGATCGTCGCCTACTGCCGAGGTCCCTACTGTGTGCTGGTCTTCGAGGCCGTGGCCCTGCTGCGTGATCGCGGCTTCAGGGTTCGTCGTCTGGAGGACGGATTTCCCGAGTGGAAGTCCGCCGGCCTGCCGATCGGTTGACGCCGCGGCACCGGCGTCCTCGATGCGTCGTGCGACGGCGGCCGGCGATTTGGACCAGCGCCAGCGGGCATCGACGATCCGGACCCCGGACAGGAGCAGCGGTGCCTCGAAGCAGTCTGGCGATGCCACTGCCTTGCGGAGCGACTGCATGTCCGTGACTGCGGCCAAGGGCCCGCCCCGCTCTCGCCGGACATGACCGAGATCAAGTCACCTTGAGGTGCGTGCCTTATCCTGCATGCCGCTCACCAGCTCCAAGGGGCGATATGACAAAAGACATCTTCCGCGTGCCGCTGGTCGCCTGGCATGACTATGATGTTTTCCGGACGCTCATCAAAGACGCACCGGCTGCACACCACGAATGGGCGGAACGCTGCCGGAAGCTTAGCGCGGACGAACGCCTGCGCGGCCACACCGTCCGCGAAATCCACGTCGATCCGCACAAGTTCGCCGCCTACGCCCGGCTCGCTGGCAGCGAACCGAGCCTGACAACGCTCGAACGCTTTCTTGTCGAGACCGATCCCCACGAAAGGTGAACAAGCCCCCATCGTCGGTATCCGGCATGCTCGCGGACACGCCGCGTCATCTCTGCGCGGTGGCCCCTTGCGCCTGCCGACGGGGAAAATCGGTGCTCCTGGTCAGCACCGACCCGGCACGGGACTCACATGGCGATGCGGCAAAGCTGAGGCTTATCTCCGTCGACCTTCCCTCCACGCCACCGCCGCCGGTACCGCGCGAGGGTCAACGCTTAGTCCCCAAAGATTTGTGGCCGCGGCGGGAAAACCTAGAGGTTCGGCGGGCGCGGATCGAGGTGGGTATCTGGCCGTTGATCTGTGTCAATGGGCAGCAGTAACCCACTGCTAACATTATAGTTCTGGATTCGTCCTCCAGGCGCTGCCGATGACTGTCACAGGACTGTCACATAATCGTAATATGATAGTGATCTGCGGCTTTTAGGGGAAGGACGGCTTCGAATTCTCGAAGGAGGGACCCTGTGAATATCGCAAGAATCGCCGTGGCGACGGCCGCTCTGGCCTTGTCGTCGCTGGCGGCCAACGCAGCCGACATCTCCGGTGCTGGTGCCACCTTTCCGTACCCGATCTACGCCAAGTGGGCGGACTCCTACAAGAAAGAGACCGGGGTCGGCCTGAACTACCAGTCGATCGGCTCGGGCGGCGGCATCAAGCAGATCAAGGCCAAGACCGTGGTCTTCGGCGCCACCGATGCGCCGCTGTCGGGCAAGGAGCTCGACGAGTCGGGCCTGGCACAGTTCCCCATGGTGATGGGCGCCATCGTGCCGGTGGTGAACATCGACGGCGTGAAGCCGGGGGACCTGACGCTCGACGGCCCGACCATCGCCAGGATCTACATGGGTGAGGTCAAGAAGTGGGACGATCCGGCGATCGCCAAGCTGAACCCCGGCGCCAAGCTGCCCAGCCAGGCGATCGTGCCGGTGCGCCGCTCGGACGGCTCGGGCACGACCTACAACTTCACCTACTACCTCGCCGAAGTCCTGCCGGCGTGGAAGGACAAGATCGGCGTCAGCACGGCCGTGCAATGGCCGGTCGGCATCGGCGCCAAGGGCAACGAGGGCGTGGCCAACAACGTCGCCAACACCAAGGGCGCGATCGGCTACGTCGAGTACGCCTACGCCAAGCAGAACAAGCTCACCCACACCAAGATGGTGAACAAGGCGGGCAAGACGGTGGATCCGTCCTCGGTTTCCTTCCAGGCCGCGGCCGCCAACGCCGACTGGAAGTCGCAGCCGGGCTACGGCGTGATCCTCGCCAACCAGCCGGGTGACCAGTCCTGGCCGATGACCGCGGCGACCTGGATCCTACTCTACAAGAAGCCGCAGGACGCGGCGGCGACCGGAGAAGCCCTGAAGTTCTTCGCCTGGTCCTACGCCAAGGGCGACAAGTCGGCGGAAGAGCTCGACTACGTGCCGATGCCCGACACGGTCGTGACCGACATCCAGAAGATGTGGTCGGCGGAGATCAAGGACGCTTCGGGCAAGCCGCTGTTCTCGCCGACCAACTGACGGGAGCGGTTGCAGCGGGCAGGGCGGATGCGGCCGGCGCATCCGCCTCCGCTTCATCCGACGCGGTGAAAGGCTAGGGGCCGATGGATTCCGGGGGGCGTGACGTGACCGACATGACGTTGAAGGGCGCCACTGTGACGGCGGCCGAGACGGCCTCGCGCAGCGCCGTGCTGAGGCGCCTGCGGCTCACCGATGTCGTCTTCCACAATCTCACGCGGTTCGCCGCACTCGCCGTGCTCGCCCTGTTGAGCGGCGTGATCGTCGCCCTCGTCATCGGCGCCGCGCCGGCGCTCGGCACTTTCGGCTTCTCCTTCCTGTTCGACGATTCGTGGAACCCGGTCACCGAGAAGTTCGGCGCGCTGGCGCCGATCTACGGCAC
>JAEWIV010000312.1 GCA_023386865.1 Pseudomonadota bacterium | reverse complement strand
GCCCCACCCCCCGGGGGTGGCCCCGTGCGTTGGGTGGCACCTTTCCTCTTGCCCTAAAGGTCCCTCGCTGCGCTCGGGATGACAGGGAGTTCGTCATCCACGCATCCTACAACAAGGAACTCCACCTACTTCTTCGGACCACCCTGCCCGGTCGCGCGCAGGCGCAGGCGCAGCGCGTTCAGCTTGATAAAGCCTTCGGCGTCGCGCTGGTCGTAGGCGCCGGCATCGTCCTCGAAGGTGACGGTCTTCATCGAGTAGAGCGACTTGGGCGACTTGCGGCCGACCACGGTGGTGTTGCCCTTGTAGAGCTTCAGCCGCACCGTGCCGGTGACGTTCTCCTGGCTCTTGTCGATCAGCGCCTGCAGCATCTCGCGCTCGGGCGAATACCAGAAGCCGTAATAGATCAGCTCGGCATACTTGGGCATCAGCTCGTCCTTGAGATGCCCTGCCCCACGATCGAGCGTGATCGATTCGATGCCGCGATGGGCAGCGTAGAGGATGGTGCCGCCCGGCGTCTCGTAGATGCCGCGGCTCTTCATGCCGACGAAGCGGTTCTCGACCAGATCGAGGCGGCCGATGCCGTTGGCCTTGCCGAGCTCGTTCAGCTTGGTCAGCAAGGTCGCGGGCGACATCGCAACACCGTCGATGGCAACCGCATCGCCCTTCTCGAAGTCGATGGTGATGTAGGTCGCCTTGTCGGGCGCCGCCTCGGGCGAGATGGTGCGCTGGTAGACCATCTCGTCGGCCTCCTCCCAGGGATCCTCCAGGATCTTGCCTTCGCTGGAGGAGTGCAGGAGGTTGGCGTCGACCGAGAACGGCGCCTCGCCGCGCTTGTCCTTGGCGATCGGGATCTGGTGCTGCTCGGCGAACTCGAGCAGCTTGGTGCGCGAGGTGAGTTCCCATTCGCGCCACGGCGCGATCACCTTGATGTCGGGCTTCAGCGCATAATAGGTGAGCTCGAAGCGCACCTGGTCGTTGCCCTTGCCGGTCGCGCCGTGACAGACGGCGTCGGCGCCGAGGTCGCGGGCGATCTCGATCTGTCGCTTGGCGATCAGCGGCCGGGCGATCGAGGTGCCGAGCAGGTACTGGCCCTCATAGAGCGCGTTGGCGCGGAACATCGGGAAGACGAAGTCCTTCACGAATTCCTCGCGGACGTCGTCGATGAAGATGTTCTCGGGCTTGACGCCGGCCATCTCCGCCTTCTTGCGCGCCGGCCCCAGCTCCTCGCCCTGGCCGAGATCGGCGGTGAAGGTCACGACCTCGCAGCCGTAGGTCGTCTGCAGCCACTTCAGGATCACCGACGTGTCGAGGCCGCCGGAATAGGCCAGCACGACCTTCTTGATGTCGCCCTTCTTGTAGGGCCCGGTATAACTGATGCTCATGGCTGGCGGCTTTCTTGGCGGCTTTCGTGTCGATCGGTGACGGGCGCGAATACAACGTCCGACCCCACGCGGGCAAGCGCGCCGCAAAGCCGCTATAATAATGCTGCAAGTACATTTCCTATGGTTTCCGCCCTCACCCGCCTGAACTACGCCGCCTATCAGACCGCGCGTGTGGCCTGGTATGCCGGCCATTACGCCGCGGGGCTCAGGCTCCTGAAGCCGATGCCCAAGCCCGCCTTCCCGATCGGCCCCACGCCCTCGCGGGCCGAGCTGACGGCCGACATGCGGGCGTTGTTCGAGCGCGAATGGCGGGACATCGCCGCCGGCCTCTTCCCTGCGCCGCGGGTGCGCGGGCCGGAGCCCGCCGAGTTCCTGCGCCGCAGCATGCTCTACTTCCGCGACCTGCCGCAGGTCGATGCGCGACGCCACGGCAAGAGCGACGAGCTGCCGCCGGGCGAGCAGGGCGACGGGCTGCCCGACTACTACCGCCAGAATTTCCATTTCCAGAGCGACGGCTGGCTGTCCGACCATTCGGCCGCGATCTACGACACCCAGGTCGAGGTCCTGTTCACCGGCGCCGCGGACGTGATGCGCCGCCGCGCCTTCAAGCCGATCGCCGAATGGATGGCCGGCCGCAACCAGCGCGCTCTGAGGGGGCTGGATGTCGGCTGCGGCACGGGACGGCTGCTTGCCTTCCTGCACGATGCCTGGCCCGGCATGAAGTTCACCGGCCTCGATCTCAGCGCGCCGTATCTCGCCGAGGCGCGTCGCCTCATCGGCAAGACCGCGCGCGTGAGACTGATCGAAGGCGCCGCGGAGAAGCTGCCGTTCGACGACGACAGCCTCGATCTCGTGGTGTCGTCGTTCCTGCTGCACGAGCTGCCACAGGAGATCCGCGAACAGGCGGTTGCCGAGATGGCGCGCGTGCTGAAGCCGGATGGTCTGGTCGTGATCGTCGATTCGATCCAGAAGGGCGACCAGCCGTCATGGGACGGCCTGCTCGACCTCTTTCCGCACTATTTCCACGAGCCGTACTATGCCGAGTATGCGAACGGCAGCGTCGAAGCCTGGGGTGAAGTGGCGGGGCTGAAGCCTGGCGCCAGCGAACGCGCCTTCCTGTCGAGGATATCGACCTTTACGAAACAGCCGTCGTCCTGAGCGCAGCGAAGGACCTTATCGCCGCTCGCAACCGGCATGAGATCTTCGCTGCGCTCAGCATGACAGAGTCACAACGACACCTTCTCTCTCCGTCCGCGTAGGCTCGCGCTCTTGAGCTGGCCGCAGGCGGCGAGGATGTCGCGGCCGCGCGGCGTGCGGATGGGGGCGCTGAGCCCGCCGTCGTTCACGATCTCGGCGAAGCGGTGCATGCGGTTGTTGGAGCTGCACTCGTAGGGCGCGCCGGGCCAGGGGTTGAACGGGATCAGGTTCACCTTGGCGTGGATCGGCTTCAGGATGCGGACCAGTTCGCGGGCATCGGCGTCACTGTCGTTGACGCCCTTCAGCATGGCGTACTCGAAGGTGATGCGCCGGCTGTTCCTGGCGCCCGGATAGGCCGCGCACGCGGCCAGCAGCTCGGCGATCGGCCATTTGCGGTTGATCGGCACCAGCGTGTCGCGCACGTCGTCGGACACCGCATGCAGCGACACCGCGAGGTTGACGTCGAGCACGTCGCCTACCTTGGGGATCATCGGCACGACGCCCGAGGTCGAGAGCGTGATGCGGCGGCGGGAAAGCGCGATGCCCTGCTCGTCCATGACGATCTTCAACGCCGTCGCCACGTTGTCGAAATTGTAGAGCGGCTCACCCATGCCCATCATGACGATGTTGGAGAGCATGCGCGTGGTCTCGATCGGCGTCGGCCATTCGCCGTAGCTGTCGCGCGCCACCATGAACTGGCCGACGATCTCGGCAGGCGCGAGGTTGCGCACCAGGGGCTGCGTGCCGGTGTGGCAGAAGCTGCAGGTCAGCGTGCAGCCGACCTGGCTCGACACGCACACCGAACCACGATCCTCCTCGGGGATGTTGACGGTCTCGGCCTCGTTGCCGTCCGGGAAGCGCAGCAGCCACTTGCGCGTACCGTCGACCGAGCGCTGCTCGGTGACGATCTCGGGCCGCTCGATGACGAAGAGGTCGGCCAGCTGCGACTGCGTCTTCTTGGCGATGTTGGTCATCAGCCCGAAGTCGCGCACGCCGTGCCAGTAGATCCACTGCCAGACCTGGCGGGCCCGGAAGGGTTCCAGCCCGGCCTCGACGAGCGTCGTCTTCAGCTCCTCGCGCGACAGGCCGACCAGGTTGCGGCGCGTGTCGTTGCGGCCGCGGCCGGGTTCGGTGATCTGCAGGGGCTCGGTGGGCAGGAGGGCCATGGAAGGGGGAGATAGGCGGGCCGGGCGACAGGCGCAATGGCTATCGCTGGGCCCCCTTCTGCCAGGCTTCGATGGCCGGGAAACGATGGATGAAATTGAGGATGTTGAGGGTCAGGTTGTCGCGGACCAGCGCCCCGACGGTGATCTCCAGCGCCAGCACCAAGGCCACCGTCGCCTTCCAGGGCAGCCAGCGGGCGAGCGTGAAGCCCGTCATCATGGCCACGGTGTCGGACAGGGAATTGAGGATGCTGTCGCCGGTGTAGCCCGCCGCCAGCGCCTGCTGGCGATAGGCCTCGATCACCCAGGGCGAGTTCTCGGCGACCTCCCACGACACCTCGATGACGACGGCGATCACCAGTCGCGTCAGGACCGGTGCGCGCGGCAGCGCGAGGCGCAGCAGGCCGTAGAACAGGCTGCCGTGGACGATGTGCGAGGGCGTGTACCAGTCGAAGAGCTGCTGGGAGAGCTCGGGCGACCAGATGTCGCCGACCCAGAAGCGCACCGTGCCGCAGCTGCAGATCCACACCCGGCCCATCAGGTGCAGCGCGAGAGCCTGGGCCACCATGATGCCGAGGATGACCAGGCCGGTGGTTCGCGCGGCCGTCACCTGGGGGTCACTTGCCGACCTGGGCTGCCTTCGCCCGGGCCCGCTGCTTGCGCTTGTAGATCGGCTCGCCGAAGGCCGGCACCACCAGGGCCTCGGTCGGACCGCCCTCGGCCACCGGGCGCGGGGCGTGGCGGCCGAGGCTGAGCTGGCGGTCGTACATGATGAGCGCCCCGGCGACGCCCAGGTTGACCGAGAACCGGTTCGGAATCTTCACCACATGGTCGCAGATCGACTGTACATCGGCCGACAGGCCCTCGCGCTCGGCACCCAGGATGTAGGCGGCCTGGCGCGGATGACGGAAGGAGGGCAGCTCGATCGCGTCATCGGTGATCTCGACGCCGACCAGCCGGCAGCCCTGCGGCAGGCGAAAGGAGTCGAGATCGGCGAAGTTGTAGGTCGGCACCGAGCGCGGCGTGTCGGAGGTGTCGGCGTGGCCCCCCTCTCGACGGTTGTACTGGGCCCGGAGCGTGAACACGAAGGCGGCGCCGAAGGCATGGGCGGTGCGAAACAAGGTGCCCACGTTCATGGCCTTGCTCACGCCTTCCACACCGATGCCGAAATAGCCTTTCATGCCCCTCTTTCGTGGCTGGGCGTTTTGTTGCACTAATCCCTTTGCAGGCGCCGCTTCCCCCGGTAGCGCCGCGACGCGCGTGAAACAAGGCCAGAATGACCCTTCCTTCGCCGATGGATGAAGTCCGCGCCCAGTACGAGGCGCTGCCCTATCCGCCGCGCGACCCGCGCGATGAGGCGATCCGCCTGATCACCGGCACCCCGAGCCATATCCTCGAGATCAACCATTATCTCTTCGCCGGTCGGCTGAACTTCATGCGGCCGTTTCGGGCGCTGGTGGCGGGCGGCGGCACGGGCGACGCCTGCATCATGCTGGCCCAGCAGCTCGCCGAGCGGCGCTGCCCCGGCGAGGTCGTCTACCTCGACATCTCGACCGCCTCGCGCCAGATCTGCGAGGCCCGCGCCAAGGCGCGCGGCCTGCGCAACATCAACTTCATCACCGGCTCGCTGCTCGACCTGCCGTCGATGGCGATCGGCCAGTTCGACTACATCGACTGCACTGGCGTTCTGCACCACCTGCCCGATCCCGCCGCCGGCATGCGCGCGCTGGCGAGCGTGCTGCACCCGGAGGGCGGCGTCGGCGTGATGCTCTATGGCGAATACGGCCGAAGCGGCGTCTATCCTCTGCAGGAGCTTCTGCGCACGCTCGCGCCGCCATCGATGGCGATGGAAGACCGGATCGCCATGACCAAGCGCCTGATCCGCTTCCTGCCCACCACCAACCTCTTCCGGCGCAATCCGTATCTCAACGATCACGTCACGGGCGGCGACGCTGGTCTCTACGACCTGCTGCTGCATTCCTGCGACCGCGCTTTCACGGTGCCGGAGATCGGCGTCATGGCACGGGAGGCCGGGCTGCGCGTCGTCGCCTTCCTCGAGCCGGTGCGCTACGAGCCGTCGACCTACATGAGCGACCCCATCATCGCGCGCCAGGCGAGCTCGTTGCCGTTGATGGAGCGGGCGGCTTTTGCCGAGCGGCTGGCGGGCAACCTCCGGACCCACGTCTTCTATGCCACGCGCGCCGGCTTCGACACCGTGGCACGGCCCGAGGACACCTCGGCCATCCCGGTGCTGCGCGAGATGGATGCCCAGAAGCTCGCGGCCGGCCTGCAGCCGGGCACCCCGCAGATCGCCAACCTCGACGGCTTCCCCAGGCGCGCCCAGCTGCCGCCGCTCGCCGGCCGCATCGTGTCGCAGGTCGACGGCCGCAAGACGGTGGCGGAGATCTACACCTCGCTCGGCGCCCAGGGCGGCCTGCCGCAATGGGAAGACTTCTACACGCAGTTCGAGGACCTCTACGTCAAGCTGAACGGCGTGAACCACCTGCTGCTGCGCTTCAGGACCTGAGCTGCCGGCGACATCGCCATGAGCGGCTCCCTTCTGGCGCTCGGCCTCGGCAACTCGCTGCTGTGGTCGCTCTATCTCCTGCTGACGCGCCACGTCGTGAGCGGCGCAGCGCTCGACGCCTGGGCCTACACCCTGGTGCAGCTCCTGGCCGCGGGCCTGATCATGTTGTGGCTCGGCCGTCGCGCGCCCGGCAGCTGGCTCGAGCTTTTGGCGCCGTGGACCATCGGCTACGCCTTCCTGCGCGTGGCCATCAACGGTGCGACCGCAGCGGCGATCGTCTGGCTCGCCATTACCGAAAGCACACTCCTGGCGACGGTGAGCGTGCTCATAGGCGCGGGCTCCGGCTGGTGGCTGACGCGCCACGCACCACCCAGGCGCGACTGGCCGGGCCTCGCCCTGCTGGCGGCTGGCATCGTGGCCTTTGCCCTGGCGCTGGCTCCCGAGGCTTGGCGCGGCCTGGCCTGGCTGGTCGCCTCGGAAGCGATGGCCGTCGCGGCCTCGTGGATGATCGCCTACCATCCGCGCAACCGCTCGAACGACCTTGCCCAGCGCAGCCGCTTCACCGGCGAGATCCTGGTGGCGGCGTCGCTGGCGCTGATCCTCGTCTGGTCGGCGCTCGGCCTCGTCGGCGCCGTCACCTCGCCCTGGGCAGGCGGCGGCGATGCCTTCGGCCGCCTCGACCTGTGGCTCTACGCCATCCTGGCCGGCCTGCTGTTCCGCGCGCCCGGCACCTGGCTCGGCTTCTGGACCATCAACCGCACGGGCGTGCAGACCTACCTGATCGCGCTCACCGCGATGCCGTTCTTCGCGATCGCGCTCGAAGCGACGGCGGCGCATTTCGGCTGGGTCGGCCCGCCGCGGCTCTCGATCGCCGAATGGTCGGCCGCCGGCGTCATCCTGGCGGCGTCGATCTGGCTCATCGTGGTGCGGCTGAGCTCCGCCTCTCCGTGAACCCGTTCCCGCCTTCGCGGCGAAACAGGTTCACGCCATCTTCTTCAGCGCCTCCGGGTTGATGACGTTGATCGGCTTGCCGTCCAGCCATGCCTCGATGTCCTCGATCGTGCCGGCATAGAAATTGCGGTAGCTGTCCTCCACCACGTAGCCCAGGTGCGGGATCAGGGTGACGTTCTCGAGCTTGGTGAAGGGATGCCCTGGCGCCACCGGCTCCTTGTCGTAGACGTCGAGGCCGGCATGGGCGATCGTGCCGTTCTTCAGAGCCGCCAGCAGCGCCGCCTCGTCGACGATCGGCCCGCGCGATGTGTTCACCAGGATGGCCGACTTCTTCATCTTGGCGAGGTCGGCCGCGCCCAGCAGGCCGCGCGTGCGGTCGGACAGGACGAGATGGATGGACACGAAGTCCGACGTCTTCAGGAGCTCGTCTTTGCTGACGAGCTTCGCGCCGCCCTTGGCCGCCTTCTCCTCGGTGAGGTTCTGGCTCCACGCCACGACGTCCATGCCGAAGGCTTTGGCGTAGCCCGCGACGCGGCTGCCGAGCTTGCCGAGGCCGATCACGCCCAGCCGCTTGCCTTCGAGGACGACCATCTGCCGGATGCCGTCGTGCCAGCCGCCCGAGCGCATCAGGCGCTCGGCCTTGGCGAGGTCGCGCGCGCACATCATCAGCAGCGCCCAGCAGAGCTCGGCGGTCGAGGCGTTGGAGCCGCCGCCCGGCGTGTTGCTGATGGGGATGCCGCGGTCGGTGGCCGCCCTGTCGTCCAGGCTCGAGGCACGGGCCCCCGTCAGGACCATGAACTTGAGATTGGGCAGCTTCTCGATCAGGGCGCGCGGAAAGGCCGTGCGCTCGCGCAGCAGACCCAGCATGTCGAACGGTGCGAGCTTCGTGGCGGCGTCCTCGACCGAGGAGAACGGCTCGTGGAACACCGTGATCTCCACGCCGCGTTTCCTGAGCCGGTCCCAGTCGGCCATCTTCAGCGCGACCTTCTGGTAGTCGTCGAGCAGGGCGAGTTTGTGGGTTTGCGGCATGGCGTTTCCTGGAGGAGAATGGGTGGTCCGAACCACTATAGCCGCAGGAGACGGTCATGAGCATCACCGTGAAGCCGGTGACGCCCGACTTCGTGGCCGAAGTTTCCGGTCTCGACCTCGCGCAGCCCTTGCAGCCCGCCGACCGCGATGCGATCGAGGCGGCGATCGAGCGATTCGCGGTCGTGGTCTTCCACGATCAGACGCTGAGCGACGACCAGCAGATCGCCTTCGCGCGCCACTTCGGCTCGATCCATTCCTCGGCCCAGCGCGCTCGACACACCGGCATCAAGCATCGGCTGGCCTCGACCGAGATCGCCGACATCTCCAACCTCGACGGCGATTCGAACGTGCTCGCGCCCGACAGCAAGCGGCGGCTCGATTGGCTGGCCAACCGTCTGTGGCACACCGACGCTTCGTTCCGTGCCGTGCCCGGCGCGCTCTCGCTGCTTTATGCCCATATCGTGCCCGACCAGGGCGGCGAGACCGAGTTCGCCGACCTGCGCGCGGCCTACGACGCCTTGCCGCCGACGACCCAGGAGCGCATCGAGCCGCTGGTCGCCGAGCATTCGATCTGGCATTCGCGCGGCCAGCTCGCCGTCACCAGGTACACCGAGGAGGAGCTGGCCAGCCTGCCGCCGGTGGCGCAGCGCGTCGTGCGCCGCCATCCCGGCTCGGGCCGCAAGACCCTCTATGTCGCGAGCCATGCCTCGCACATCATCGGGATGCCGGTCGCCGACGGGCGACTGTTGCTGATGGACCTGATCGAGCACGCAACGCAGCGGCAGTTCGTGCACAGCCACACCTGGAAACAGGGTGACCTGGTGATCTGGGACAATCGCTGCACCATGCATCGCGCGCGGCCGTTCGACACCGCCAAGGTGCGCGACCTGCGCCGCGTCACGACGCGCGACGTCGCTTCGACCGTCGAGCAGGCGGCGTAGGAAGCCACCTTGTCATCGCTCGCCCCCGACGATCCGGAGTTCGAGAACTCCATAGAACGCCACGTTCTCGACGTCGCTTTCCTGCGCGACCTCCCGGAGGCTTCCATCACGGCCTGCATCGAGCGATACGACGAGGCCGCGCCCTACTTGTTCAAAATTCTGCGGCAAATGGCGACCGGAGCCGCCGATGCGGACGATCTGGCAGAAGGGCTGTTCCGAGGCCTGCACATCATGGGCGCAGTCCGCGACACGCAAGCTTTCGAGCCTCTCTTGCAGCTGTTGCGGCAACGTCCTGAAGACACCGAGTGGCTGCTGGGCGATGCCACGACCGAGACCTTGCCGCGACTCTTGATCAGCACTTTCGACGGCAACGGCGACGCCCTGCTCGCGGCCATCCTGGATCGGGAGGTCAATGAATTCGCGCGTGACAGCCTGTTGCGCGCCGCCACTTTCCTGTCCTGGGAAGGACGCATGGATCGGCGCCAATTCGTCGAGTTTCTGGAACAGTTTGGCTCGGGCGAGTGCGCAGCGGCGGATGAGTTCGTTTGGCACGCATGGGTCGATGCGATTGCGCAGTTGGGCTTGCGCCAGCTCGTGCCGCTGGTCGAAGGGGTGCAGAAGCGCGGTCTGATCGACGACTCCATACTCGAACGCGAAGCGTTCGACGCACGTCTCGCTCAGGCGGAACGCGACCCGAGCGACGCCTCGGATTTCAAGCGCTTTCATCTGGGCTACCTCGACGACGCCCTGCAGGCTTTGCGGCTGTTTCCTGTCGTCGACGACGAGGACGGCCGCGAAGACATGGACGCCGACGAGGGTTTCCGTCCCGAGCCAGTGATAAATCCCTGGCGTAACGTCGGGCGCAACGATCCATGTCCCTGCGGCAGCGGCAAGAAAGCCAAGCGCTGCTGTCTCGCCGCGTAGGCAACGCCGATGGCTTGCCCTGGGGATGTCATCTGCGCCGGCGGTGGCCGGAGCAGCGTGTTGTTGGAGGCGGCTCGATGAGCATCGATTTCCTGATCACCACCCTGATCATCGTCGTCTCACCCGGCATCGGCGTGCTCTACACGGTCGCCACCGGCCTGTCGCGCGGCGCGCGGGCCAGCGTCGTCGCGGCGTTCGGCTGTACGCTCGGCATCGTGCCGCACATGGCGGCGGCGATTATGGGCCTGGCGGCGCTGCTGCATACCAGCGCCGTCGCCTTCCAGACGATGAAGTATCTCGGCGTCGCCTACCTGCTCTACATGGCGTGGATGACCCTGAAGGAGCAT
Source organism: Pseudomonadota bacterium (assembly GCA_023386865.1). Lineage (GTDB taxonomy): Bacteria > Pseudomonadota > Alphaproteobacteria > Reyranellales > Reyranellaceae > Reyranella. The sequence goes on along the minus strand of JAEWIV010000312.1, from coordinate 24,039 downwards.
GGCGCGCTCAAGGTCGAGGAGACGGTCGACCAGAAATCGGCGATGCAGGTCATCGTGCATGCCGTCCTGATCAACATCCTGAACCCCAAGCTCTCGATCTTCTTCTTCGCCTTCCTGCCGCAGTTCGTCAGCGCCGAGGAGGCCCATCCGGTGATGCGCATGTCCGAGCTTTCGGGCGTGTTCATGCTGGTCACCTTCGTCGGATTCGTGGGCTACGGCCTGTTCGCCGCGGCAGTGCGCCGGCACGTGATCTCGCGACCGGCCGTGCTCACCTGGATGCGCCGCGCCTTCGCCGGCGCCTTTGCCGCCCTCGGCGTCAAGCTCGCTCTCGCCGATCGCTGAGAACAGAACGAATGACGCCTACCCGTTTTCGCTGGTTCGTCGTCTTCCTTCTGTTTTCGATCACCATCGTCAACTACATCGACCGCGCCGCGATCTCCTATGCGATCCCGCTGATCCAGGAACAGCTCGCCTTCTCGCCGGCCGAGAGCGGGGCCATCCTGGGCGCCTTCGGGCTGGGCTACGCCGTCACCACCCTGCTGGGAGGCATCGCCGTCGACCGCTGGGGCGCGCGCATCGTGCTCACCGTCGCCGCCGTGTTGTGGAGCCTGTCGATCGGCTCGACCGCCCTCGCCGGCGGCGTCGCCATGCTTTACGCCGCGCGCGTGCTTCTCGGCGTGTCGGAGGGCCCCAACTTCCCGGCCCTGACCGGCGCCGTCACGCACTGGCTGTCGCCGCATGAGCGCGCGACGGCGCTGGGCAACGCCCTGCTCGCCGTGCCCCTGGCGCTGGCGGTCGGCGGGCCGATCGTGACCCAGCTTCTCGCCCTGCTCGGCTGGCGGCTCACCTTCGCCGTCCTGTTCGCGCTGTCGGCGGCCTGGGTGCCGCTGTGGTGGCTGCTGTTCCGCGACAGCCCCGTCGAGTCCCGCCATGTCAACCAGGCCGAGCTCGACCACATCCGCACCCGTCACGAGTCGGTAGCCAAGACGCCGCACGCCGTCCAGAAGTCATGGCCCGGCACGGCCGCGATCGGCGCCCTGCTGTCCAACCGCACGCTGCTCGCCAATACCTGGGCCTTCTTCGTCTTCGGCTATTTCCTGTTCTTCTTCATGACGTGGCTGCCGAGCTATCTCGAGCGCAAGTACGGCCTGAACCTCGGCGCCGTCGGCCTGTTCACCGTCCTGCCCTGGCTGGCGGCGGCCTTCATGCTGTGGCTGCTGGGGCGCTGGTCCGACAGCCTGCTCGCGGCCACCGGCCGGTTGCGCATTGCCCGCTCCTACCTGATCGCCGGCACCCAGCTCGTCGCGGCGATCGCCATCGTCCCCGTGGCCATGACCGACGATCTCACGGTGGCCATCGCCGGCATCACGGTCGCGGTTGCCGCCTCGATGGGCGCCAACGCCGCCTACTATGCCGTGAACGCCGACATCGTGCCCGAGCGCGCGGCGACGGCGCTCGGCATCATGGACTTCGCCTTCGCGCTGGCCGGCTTCTTCGCGCCGGCGGTCACCGGCTGGGTGCTGTCCATCCGCGGTTCGTTCACCGACGGCTTCCTGCTGATGGCGGCGTTGGCGCTGTCGTCGGTGGCGGTCGTCCTGCTCTTCCACCATCCGGACAGGGACGCGGCACGGCAATGATGGACGCAACGACGATCGGCGCGGCGTTCGCCGCCGCGGCCTCGACCTTCGGCGACAAGGCCTTCTTCGCCGTGCCGGCCGGCGAGGCGCGCGGCTATCTGGAAACAGGCTACGAGATTTCCTACGCCGATGCGGCCCGGCAGGTCGAGGCGCTGGCCGCGATCTGGCGGGCGGCAGGCTATGGCCTCGGCCATCGCGTGGCGACCTTGCTGGAAAACCGGCCCGAGTACGTCCTGCACAAACTCGCCCTGAACAGCCTCGGCGTCTGCTGCGTGCCGATAAACCCCGAGTATCGCGCGGGCGAAATCGCCTATCTCCTGGAGCACAGCGAGCCGGAGATCGTGATCGCGCTCACCGCCCGCCGCCAACAGGTGCTCGACGGCGTGGCGGAAAGCGCCCATCGCCCGCCCGTCGTGGCGCTGGAGGACTTCGCGGCGGCGCTGCCCCGGCCGTCGCGGCCCGCGTCGCCTGGCCAGCCGCTGCCCGAGACGCCTTCCTGCATCCTCTACACGTCGGGCACCACGGGCCGCCCCAAGGGCTGCGTCCTGTCGCAGGGCTACGAAGTCGCGACGGGCGAGCGCTATGCGTCGCTCGGCGGCCTGGCGTCGCTGCGGCCGGGGCAGGACCGCATCTACAATCCGCTGCCGCTCTACCACGCCAATGCCGGCGTGTTTTCGCTGATGGCCGCCATCGTCACCGGCAACTGCCAGATCCAGCCCGATCGATTCCGACCGCAGCGCTGGTGGCGCGAGATCGTCGAGACGCGAGCCACCGTCGTGCATTATCTCGGCATCATCGTGCCGCTCCTGCTCGAGCAGGCGACGAGCGCCGACGAACGCGCCCATCGGGTGCGGTTTGCCGTCGGCGCCGGCGTCGAGCCGGAGCTGCACGGCGCCGCCGAGAAGCGCTTCGGCTTCCCCCTCGTCGAGCTCTGGGGAATGACCGAGATGGTGCGGGTGCTGGCCGACAGCATCGAGCCGCGTCACGTCGGCACGCGCGCCTTCGGCCGAGCCTTCGACGGCATCGAGGCGCGGGTGGTCGATGACGACGGAAACGACGTCGCCGATCCGCGGCCCGGCGAGCTGATCATCCGCCACTCGGCGGCGACGCCGCGTCGCGGCTTCTTCTCGGGCTACCTCAAGGACGAGGCGGCAACGGAGCTCGCCTGGCGCGGCGGCTGGTTCCACACCGGCGATGTGGTGTGGCGCGGGCCGGACGGCATGCTGCATTTCGTCGACCGCAAGAAGAACATCATCCGCCGCTCGGGCGAGAACATCGCCGCGGCGGAGGTGGAGGCGCTGCTGCTGACGCACCCGGACGTGCACCAGATCGCGGTGATGCCGGTCAAGGACGAGCTGCGCGAGGAGGAGGTGCTGGCCTGCGTCGTGCTGCGCAACGCCGAGCCCGGCAAGGAGGAGGCGGAGGCGCTGGTTCGCTACTGCCTGGAGCGTGTCGCCTACTACAAGGCGCCGGGCTGGATCCACTTCGTGCCCGACATCCCGACGACCGGCACGCAGAAGATCCAGAAGCATACGATCTACCCGAAGGGCACCGATCCGCGGTCGGTCGCCGGCATCGTGGACACACGCAGCCTGAAGCGGCGTCAGTAGATTCGGGCTTGAAGAAAATTGGAGCGGGCGAAGGGATTCGAACCCTCGACCCCGACCTTGGCAACGCGCCCAGACAGTTTACGCCACAGCATCTTGTTTTAGCCGGGAAGCCTATAAGGCGCTGTAATATAAACATATTTCCCGATTTCACCAGTCCCTGCCCTATCCTCTCAATACCCTACGATTTTCGCTCTCGTGCTTCCCCCCTGCTTCCCCGGCCTCCGCCAAAAACGCGGGGAAGCAGTACGGATCGTGTGGTTTTTGAGGAATCGTATTATGGGCAAGATTACCAAACGTGCAGTAGACGCGCTTCAAGCCGAAGCTGATCGCGACGTGTTCGCGTGGGATACCGAGTTGCGAGGATTCGGAGTTCGCGCGAAGCCGTCGGGCGTAAAGACCTTCCTCATTCAGTATCGAAACGTTGAAGGCCGGACCCGCCGGTTGGTGCTAGGGCAATACGGCGTGCTGACGCCCGAGAACGCACGCAACCTCGCACGGAAGAAGCTGACCGCTGTAGCGGAAGGCGCCGACCCGGCGGCTGAGCGCCAGGGGATCCGGGTCGGCATGTCCGTCAAAGAGGTGTGCGATTGGTATCTCGAACATGCTGAAGCCGGCCGTCTCCTCGGCCGCAACCGTAGGCCGATCAAGGCATCGACACTCAAGAGTGATCGAAGCCGGATTGAAACGCACATCAAGCCCTTGCTCGGCGTCCGGCTCGTAAGTCGCCTCACTTTGCATGACATCGAGGGAATGCAGGCGGATATCGCCGGCGGAAAGTCGGCTCGCGGACGCAAGAAGGGTCGCGGTGGCCGGTCTACTGGCGGACCCGGCGTCGCTAGCCGAGCGATCAGCACACTTCGGGCACTGCTCGGACATGCCACTCGTCTGGGCGTCATCGGCAAAAATCCTGCGGAAGGCGTGCGGCAGCTGGCAGTCGGCAGCCGCAAGCGCCGCCTGAGCGAAGACGAAATCCGTTGTCTGGGACGCGTGATGCGCGAAGCGGCGGCCGACGGCGAGCACCCGACCGGGCTCGGGGCTATCCGGCTCATGCTCCTGACCGGTTTTAGGCGGATGGAAGTGCTGGGACTGAAGCGGCCGTGGTTTAACAGGAGCGACCACTGCATTCGCTTTCCCGACACCAAGAGCGGCGAACAGGTCCGAGCCCTCGGAGAAGCGGCGATGGACTGCATCGAAGCCCAGCCCTCGCGTGCGGGTTCGCCTTTCGTCTTTCCGGCAGACTGGGGCGACGGGCATTTCATCGGCGTCGTCCGAGTCCTCGACCGTATTTGCCGAAAAGCGAAACTTGAGGGCGTGACCCCGCATGTGCTCCGCCACACCTTCGCCAGCGTTGCCGGCGATCTTGGCTTCTCGGAACTTACAATAGCTGGTTTGCTTGGCCATTCAGCGCATGGCGTGACGCAAAGGTACGTGCACCTGGATACAGCCTTGGTCGTTGCTGCCGACCGGGTCTCGGTTGAGATCGCAAAGATGCTTGGATGCGAAGCGCCGACAGAAAAATCGGCCAATACCTCTCGCGATCACCTTGCTTCCCAGCTGGCAGACGGGGCGCCGCAGTCAGTCGAAGACTTCAATTTCTCCGCGTTGACGATCGATTTCAGTCATAGACAAAGTTGAGCCGGTTTCGAGCTTCTCTGGACGCTGTAGACCGCAGCCCTTCAATTGGGTGCGCGAAAGCTCGATGCCGGCTCTCGAGACGCTGCATCAAGTTGTTCGGCTGCGTCGGGAGCGAGTTCCAGCCCATGCATGTGTGCTTGGCCCATCGGGGACGTTTATGGGGCGCTTCGTCTGCAACACCTTGCAGGAGGCGAAAGACAGTGCAGGACAGGTGGTTGGTGGTCGCACGCGCGACTTTGATGCCATCGTGGTGGGTGGCGGCACCTTCGGCTCCGTTGTCGCTGAGCATCTGTTCATCGCCGATAACACCCGCAGTCGACGCATCCTGGTGCTCGAGGCCGGTCCGTTCGTGCTCCCTGAGCATGTCCAGAACATGCCGTTCGTCGCCCCGGCGAGCGGCGCGCCTGACATGCGGGTGCCGTGGGTCAATCATCCGGCGCTCAATTATGCCGGCCTTCTGTTCGCCATCGGTGGACGGTCTCTCACATGGGGCGGCTGGTCGCCCGAGCCGCCGGACGTCGAACTGGCCGCCTGGCCAGCTTCGACGCGAGCCGAGATGCGCGCCCGTTACTTTGCCGAAGCAAGCCGCCAGATCGGTGTGAAGGAGACCAACGACTTCATTTACGGCCCGCTTCATACGATCACGCCACCTGGGACGGCCCCGCATCAACCGTGAGGTCCGTCACCTGATCCGCCAGATGAGCACGGCAAACCCGCTGTGGGGCGCTCCCCGGATCCACGGCGAGTTGCTCAAGCTCGGTATCGAGGTCAGCCAGGCCACGGTCGGCAGATACCTGCCGTGGCGGCCCAAGGTTCCCTCCCCGACCTGGCGCTCCTTCCTGCGGAATCACATGCGCGACACTGCAGCCGTCGACATGTTCGTCGTCGTGACGGCCAGGTTTCGGCTGCTCTACGCCCTGATCGTCCTCGGCCACGAGCGACGAAAGGTCATCCATTTCGATGTCACTCCAAACCCGACGCAGGCTGGCACGCCAGATCACCGAGGCCTTCCCCTGGGACACCGCGCCTCGCTTTCTGCGGCGAGACCGCGACGCTTCATATGGGCCGACCTTCTGCAACCGTGTCCAGGCCATGGCCATCGAGCAGGTCGTCACCGCGCCGCGATCGCCGTGGCAGAACGCCTATGTCGAGCGCATCATCGGCTCGATCCGCCGCGAATGCCTCGATCACGTCATCATCCTCGGTGAGCGTCACCTGCGCCGTGTGCTGGTGGCATACTTTGAGTACCACCACCGAAGCCGCACACATCTCTCGCTCCGCAAGGATTGCCCGGAGCCTCGGCCTATACAGCCGCCGTCTGCAGGTACCGTTATTGCCTTTCCACAGGTCGGCGGCCTGCACCATCGCTACGAGCGGCGCGCAGCCTGAACTGTTGTCGGCGACCGAACCTGTGCCGCCGTCTCAGAGCCGCGCCGTTGTCGGCCGTTCGCCATGCGTCGCTCGGAGCCAGCCGCCCGATGCACGAAGCCCGCGCCGCAAGAGAGCGGCGCTCTGGTCAAATGTCGAGTATCCTTGGTCGCGCTCCTCACCGCCAAGCGCTTCCATCGCCCGATGGCTTTTTGCGCAGGGACAACCGACTGGACGCCGGTGGCACATGGATGGCCACCTACGTCAAAGAAGGTGGCAAACTGAAGGTCCGGATGCTGACGGCCGTGCCCAATCCGCCACCAGCCAAGTAAAGGGCGTGACGCAGCACAGCACGCCATGATCGCACGATACAGTGGGCCGACGGCAGCAGCGCCGTCGGGCGAGAACCACCAGCCGCGCACGACGCGGCGGCATCACCAGCGGCGAATTTCCCTGTGGAAGGAAATAGGGCTCGGCCGAACATCCATTCGCACCGCGCCGCCATGGTAAGCCGCTCAGGACCGGATCACGCGGCAGGCCGGCCTATTACGCGCATCTGCATGCACTGCTGCGCGCCCGCATGCCCGCACCATTTGCTGTCCATGCAGGTGATTTCGAGAACAATTGCGCCCTTAATCGACGGCGTGCTTCGCCAGCTTCCTTTCCAGACCATAGGCGACATCGCCCGGTACGGTCTTTGAGCTGCACGTCTATTGCCCGAGCTGCTACAGCACGCGGCGGCCAGTCGCCCTTGAGCGCATTGCATGCGGGCTTCCCGCCTTCGACCGTGTTGATCGACGACGACGCCCGCTAGCTGCGGCTCCAGCGGCGTGTCCATTTTGTGGCCTGTGCTTTGGAGGTTGGTCGCGGCGGTCGTCGAGGATGTAAATTGCGCCTGCAATAGGCTCTCGACCAGTCCGCCTTTAAATCTCCAGCCCGAGTGTGGACGGCTCCCTTGATACAGCTCCTAGACTACACGATTGCCGGCTTACTGTTGGCATGCGCTGCCGCGACGGGCTGGATATTCTTCTTTCCGATCTAGGCCCGGTCTGAGTTTAAGTCCTCGACGGTACCCGCTGTACAGGCCGTTCGTCGGTCGCATGCTCCCGATGAATAAATCGGTTTCCCTCCCATACCTCGAAGCCGTCGAATTGCTCTGCCTTCGCCCGCGCCACAAAGAGGGTTCTGGCTTGGCGGATCAGCTCCTGATCTGACGCGGTCTTGAGAAAGGTCACGCCTTCGATCCTGTCCCCTCGCATGAAGTAGCAACGCACGTGTCCCTCCCCTAGGGCTACATGAGCAGGAATATTAAACGTCCCGTTCGCAGTATGTTCAATAGTGAACAGCTTGGGTTCCCATCGGCCCGCGGCGTTGGTCGTCCCCAAAGCCGCCATTGGTACGGCGCCGGGCGCTGTCCAAGAGGCGAATGCGGCTCCGACTGGGATGAGAGGATTGCGCGGGCGGGCGGGTCGGCCAGGTCGCCTTCCATCCCCCGTTCGAGTGTAAGCCCATATCCAGAAGCGGATCAGCAAGCCTGATAAAGGTGAGGTAATTGGCGACGAGCTTATCATAGCGGGCGGCAATACGTCGGCAATGTTTGATCTTGTTGAAGAACCGCTCGGCCAGGTACGCGACGGTAGAGATCGGGGTTGAAGCGGATGTGGCCTTTGCGATTCTTCTTCGGCGAGATGTTGGCTCAAGCGGCCTGGTCACTGACGAACTCCCTGCCGATGCTACGACGTATGCGCTGGGTGCGATGGAGACACCGACCGTGCCGCGGCGCTCGGGTTGCCCGTGCAGTCGCGGGGCGAACCATTCGAGATCCACGGCGTGCTTGAAGGTCGATAACGTAACGCCTCCGTGTTGCTATCAGTCATCGCGTTTGGAACCGGTGACCATCGAGGCCGGCAGATTCTCTCTCCACATCCAACTCATCAGCCCCACGCCCGCGAGATGGACGATCACCGCGACCAATAGCAGGTCGGCGAGCACGGCATGGATATCGTGCACGCGCTCGTCGCCCCAGAACGCGTCGAGCCGGCTCATCCAGCCAGTCAGTCCGAGCAACAGCACTAGCGTCCAGAGCAGCCAGACCATCCACACACCGAGGGGATTGTGCCCCAGCGAGCGCGGCGGCTCACCGCGCAACAAGAGGCGCAGGTATCCCAGGGAGTGCGAGACCGAAGGTCGAAGACTGGCGAAGCTGCCGTGCGCGCGGCTGACGGCGGCCCACGCCAGCCGCACGAGCACGACGGCGACGGCGGCGTAGCCCACTAGGCGGTGTGGATAGTCGCCGTCGTCGCGCACCAGATCAACCGCGATCAACGCCGCAAGTGCCCAGTGTGATAGCCGAATAACAACGTCCCACACCCGCACGCGCCCTTGCGGACGCCCCGGCTGCACCATGCGCCTACTTCTCGATTTCGGCCTTCACGACATCGAGCGACTTGGTGTCGAAGTAGATCTCGACCTTCTTGCCGTCCTTGTTGGTGCCGTAGATCTCGTAGCAATTGCCGTCGACCTTGAACTTGGCGATGGTGTAGCCCTGCGCCTCGATCTTGGCTTTGGCGTCAGCCTCGCTCATCCAATCGGCCTTAGGATTGGCCTTGCAGTTGGCCCCGGCCCAAGCGGTCATCGGGAACGCGACAACCAGGCCAAGCGTGGCAGCAACGGTGACTTGCTTCATTGATAGCGTCCTTTCCTATTTGGTGGCAACTGCGCAACCGATGTTAGCCAAGATTGCGAATGATTACCATTCCCATCCGGCGCCTCCTCAGCCTCCGTGCGGATTGCGCAGGTGTCGTCCCAACACGACGTGCACCGGCAGGGCGACGACGGCTGCGAATCCCACGGCGAGGTGGATCAGCCTCGCCACGCCTGAGCTCTCTCGCCGCCGTATTAGAATAGCGGCGCCGAGGCGATCAGGAGGACGAACGTCAGGGCTACCGCGAAGCCTGGGAGCTGATTGCGCCTCTGCCGCCATCCGGCCGGCACGTGCAGGACCGAACCGAAGGCGATCACCGAGACGAACGCGGCCATGCTATGCGTCACGGGAAGGATGTGAAGCACGTCGCCCGGATCGCGGCCCCTCACTTCGTGCAGCAGAAACCAGAACACACCTGACGTCGCGACGGCACCCAGGGTCGCGAACAGCCGACGGCGATGCGATGTCACCATACGCATGAGCGGCTCCGTGGCGCTAGGCGGCCTGAAGGCATGGCACGCTCAGCAGGACAATCGCGCCGAACTGAGCGGGCCAAGGCGCGTCGCCCCGCCGCCTCGTGAGCGCGTCGGCGATGATGCATCTCGGCGCGACAACTGTATAGGACCTGTCGTCTCGAAGCGGCGCGCGGTCGCGGAGGCGCACTACTATCCACGCTCGATCTGCCCTTTGTGTTTCAGCGACAAGACCGAGGGTCGAAGCCTTGGGCAAGGGTACGATCTATTCCTTCAGAGACATACGCCGCGCGGCGGTGCCCTACGCCATGGCTTGCGCGAAGGCCCGCGCGTGGCCACCAACATCGCCGACTGCGACTTCGACAAGCTCAGATGCGAGCAAGCGGCGAAAGTCGTCTTCAAGCCGACCGACGGCGGCCCGCCGCTGCCCATGTTTACGACATAGAAGCGTCGCGGGGTATCACACCATCGACGATTACGTGATCGATACCCAAGGAGCATCGTTCGACACGCCCCTGGACCTTGTAGACGTCGCGCAGCATGTTGACGGTGATGACCTCGCTGCACGGGCCGCTGCCGTGCGCGGTCCCGTCGGCGATCACCAAGGCTTTGTCGGCGAAGCGCATGGCCTGGTTGAGGTCGTGCAGCGCGACCAAGACCAGGAGCCCGCGCTGGCGGGCAAGGTCACGAACGAAGCTTAGGATCTGGAACTGCCGGTGCAGGTCGAGCGCGCTCGTTGGCTCGTCCATCAGCAGTATCTCGGGCTCACGAGCGAGCGTTTGCGCCAGCGCGGCGAGTTGACGTTGACCCACGCTGAGTTCGCCCAGGTTGCGGAAGGCAAGATCGCCAATGTCGAGTGACGCCAGGACGTCGTCGACCAGCATCAGGTCCTCGCGATGGACCATCCACGACGAGTTTTGCTTGCGCGCCAGAAGGATGGATTCGTAGACAGTGAGCACAGCGCTTGTCGCTGTCTCCTGCGGCATATAGCAGATCCCGTCGGAGCCTCGGCGCGAGTCCTCAAGGACGACACGGCCCGGCCCGCCAATGAGGCCTGCCATACGCTTGAACAGGGTGGATTTTCCGGCCGCGTTCGGGCCGATGACCGAGATCACCTCACCGCCGCGAAAGGTAGGCGTGTTGACCTGCGAGAGGGCGAGCTGCCGACCGTAGCGGGCGCCGACGCCCTCGAGCTTCAACTTCACCATGAGCGTCTTCTGTTGGCCAAGATGAGGGAGATGAAGAAGGGGATGCCGATGAGGGATGTCACGATGCCGATCGGGAATATGGCGCCCGGGATCAAGAGCTTGCTGACGAGGGAGCTGAGCGACAGAAGCAGGGCGCCGGCGAGCAGCGATGCCGGCAGGAAGAATCTCTGATCCTCGCCGATAAGCATGCGAGCGACGTGCGGTCCGACGAGGCCGACGAAGCCTATCGTACCCACGAACGCCACCGGGAAAGCGGCAAGAAAGCTCACCAGGATCAATGTCTCCAGACGCAGCCGCCGCACGTTGATGCCGAAGCTCGCCGCCTTCTCGTCGCCAAGGCGAAGGGCGGTGAGGGCCCAGACGCGACGTGCCAGGATGGGCAGAACAGCGACCAGCGCGAGGGCCGTCAGGCCAAGCTTGGGCCAGGTCGCTTTCGTCAGGCTGCCCATGGTCCAGAAGACGATGGCGGCGACGGCCTGTTCGCTGGCGAGGTACTGCACCAGCGCCAGAAGGGCGTTGAAGGTGAAGCTGAGCGCGATGCCGAGCAAGACCATCGTTTCGCCGGTCACGCCGCGCCGCAGGCTGAGAACGTGAACCAAGAGTGCCGCGAGCATCGCCATGACAAAGGCGTTGATCGGCAGCAGGTACTCCGCGTTCGAGCGAAACACGCCGATCCCCAGTGCCAACCCCAACGCTGCGCCAAAGCTTGCCGCCGCCGATATACCGAGCGTGAATGGGCTTGCCAGCGGATTGTTGAGGATCGTCTGCATCTGGGCGCCGGCCACGGAGAGTGCTGCTCCGACGATCACGGCCATCAGTGCCACGGGCAGGCGGATCTCCCACAACACGACGCGGGTCTGCTGTGGCGCGTCCTGCGGCCAGATCAGTGCCCGGGCGATTTCGACGAAATCCAGCCGCACTGGCCCGAAAGCCAAATCGAGGATGAAGCTCGCCATGAGCAACAACGCCAGGACGCCGAGCAGGGCCTTTTTGCGTCGAACGAAGACGCGATAGTCGCCGCGCAGCCCGGGCGCGACGGCGGATGCGGAGTCCATCAGGGGATAGCTCACTTCCTTAACGACACAAAGTAGCCCGGCTCGTACGGGATCGGCAGAAAGCGCTCATGCAGCCTACGAAACGTGGCGTCGGCGTCCAGATTGGCGAACAACTCTGGATGAAACCATGCGGCGAGTTGCTGAAGAGCGACGAACTGATAGGGGCTGTTGTAGAACTGGTGCCAGATCGCGTGGAAAGCCTGGTTTCGATTGGCGGCAACGCTGGTATAAGCTGCTTTGCGAGTGAAGCCTCGGAGCTTGCGTTCGGCCTCGACGAGATCGGCGCCGGGACCGACGCCCACCCAGGCGCCGCCCGGAACGTAGGCGTCCCAACGCCCGCTGGTGACGACTACCTGATCGGGATCCGCGGCAATGACCTGCTCGGGGTTGAGCTGGCCGAAGGTGCCGGGAATGAGATCCTTGGCGATGTTGTCGCCTCCCGCCATTTCGACGAGGCGGCCGAAATTCTCGCGACCGAAAGTGAGGCAGCAGTCTTGCGTGTATCCCCCGATACGCTCGATGAACACCTTCGGCCGCGCCGATCGTGTGGCCTCGATGGCCGCAGTCACGCGCCGTAACTCCTCACGGCGAAACGCGATGATCTCCTCGGCACGCGCTTCGCGGCCGAACAACCTGCCGACCAAACGGATGGTGGCGTCGGTGTTCTCGATGGGGCGATGGCGGAAGTCGATGTAGACAACGGGAATGCCCAGCGCCGCGAGCTTCTCGACATAGCGCGCATCCTCGCTCGCCCTTTTGGCTTCCACATTGAGCAGGATGACGTCCGGCCGTCGGACAATCGCCTGTTCGAGATCGAACGTGCCGTCCTCGAGCCCACCCAACGTCGCAATGTCGGCAATCCGAGGGTATCGCCGCGCATACTGCGCATAGGTGTCGGGATCGGCCTGCATCAGGTCCTTGCGCCATCCGACGATCCGCTTGAGCGGATTGTCGGTATCCAGCATCGCAACTAGATAGAGTTGGCGACCTTCACCCAGGATCACGCGCTGCACCGGTGCATGTACTGAGACCGAGCGTCCGGCGACGTCGGTCACGGTGATCGTCTGGGCAACCGCTGGCGGGCAAAGGAAGGCCAGCGGCCAGAGCTGCAGCAAGAGAACCGCGATGAACGCCAGTCGTCGACGTCGTATTTTCCCGGGTCCAGTCATTAGGCGGCCACCGCTTCGGATTGGCTGCGTCGCCTTGCCCAGACGGCGAGCGCTCCCAACCCGTAGCACAACGACACCAGGAAGTATGTGTATTGCAGGTCCACCGCCTGGATGAACCAGACACCCACGGCGATGCCGGCGATCGAGGCGAGCTGCATCGTGCTTTGCGCGACGCCCAGGACGTAGCCTTGATGGCGGTCGCCGGAGGACCGCGATATCAAGGCCATAAGCACCGGCGTCGTCGCTGCGAGAAGCACGCCCCAGACGAAGTAGATCGCGACGAAAACGCCAATATTGCGCGTGAGGCCCGCCAGCCCGGTCAGGCCGGCGCAGGCGGCAACCACGACGGCCATTCGGGTGAGGACGCCGCAAGCCGTTCGGCCCTCAAAATACCGCGCCCAGAGCGACGCGGAGACGACGAAGCCGAGCGCGAGCAGGCCATAGCAAAGGCCCACGATCCACTTGTCGACATGGAACGTCGACAGCACGTACAAAGAGAACGGCGTCTGGGTGATCATCCGGCTCGCCAGGAGAAGCCCGAGTATGGCGAGCAGGCTGAGCAGGAGTGGCGAATGCCGGATTGCGATCGGCCTGCGGACGGTCGGCTCCGGCGCGCGTGCCGCGGGGCTGGGCCTGGCCGGGCGCACCGCCGGCAGAGTCACCTGAACCGCGACCGCGCAGGCTGCGCAGAAGACGGATGCCGCGATGTTGATCCAGAAGAACGCGGCGTGGTCGAGGATCAGCCCACCGACCAGTGCGCCCGCGAAAGACCCGACGTTGGTCGCGCTCTGCAGGTAGGCGAAAAGCCGTCCTCTGCGTTCTGGCGCCTCGATCGTGGCGCCGTACGCCTGTGCCGGCGCGATATATCCTGCGCAAGCGCCTTGCAGGAAGCGCAGCAGGAGGATCGTCCAGACATCACTGGCGTAGGCCAGCCCGGCCTGCGTCACCGACAGGCCGACGAGGGCACGGATCATCATCAGCTTGTGCCCGAAACGGTCCCCGACGCGCCCCCAGAACGAGCTCGTCAACATGATGCCGACCATGGGGCCGACATAGATGGCGATGCCCGCGAATGCGAACGCCTGCTCCGACAGGGAGAAGGTGGAAAGATAGACCGGCCAGAACGGCCCGCTCATCTCCATGCTGCCCATCGATACGAGCTGGATGATGAAAAGAACGTGGATCAGGCGTGGTGCTCGGCTCGCCGCGATCGAGGCTTCCTGCAGTGCCGGGCTCATGCGGTGAGACGTGCCAGCGGGTTCGGCAGATGGTGCTGCAGCCTGTAGTCGGCGTATCGCTGCAGATGCATGCGCAGCACGGAGCGCGCCGGCCAGGGCTGATCGAGAAAGGCGGCGCGTTCCGCTTGCCAGAGCGGGCGGGAGGAGATGCGCGATGTCAGGGAGTCGAAGGCACCCTCGGTTTCCTCGCGCAGGATCGTCCAAAGGCGCGTCGGTGAGAGGCCGTACTCGTCGGTCAGCAATGTCGCCAGCTCGTGCAGATGGCAGAGAAAGCAGGCATGCAGCACCAAGGAGCGAACGGGCTCAATGTCTTCCGAGAAGACCGTCGGCAGGATGCCTGGCCAAACGTATGGTCTGAGGTCATACCCGCGCTCGGCAAGGAGAGGGGCATAGGTCCGTCCGTCTCCGAAGTCGCGGACCAGAATGCTCCTCGGCAGGCCGTCCGGCGAGAACAGCACGAAGGTGTTCTGCTGATGGGCCTCCAGTCCGATGCCGTACAGCAGATAAATGCCGATGACGGGCCGGATGACGACGCGCGCGTACCGCCGAAAATATTCTTCCACGGAAGCTGGCGTTGCACGGGCGCCGTGCTCGATCAGCTCAGTGATCAGCGGCCTGCCATCGGTTGGGGCGCTGGTAAGAAGGGTGGCGACCGGGATGGGCAGAAGGCCATCCGTGCGCCCAAACGCCTCGTCGCTTCCGCGGTAGACGACAGACAAGTGACGACCCGGCCGATCGTCCTGCGTCAAGGCATTCCTGTAGTGAAGACCTACTTCCTCGGGGAGGATGTCGAATGTCGCGTCGAAGCCTCTTTCGGCGGCCACGATCGCCTTGATGACCGCACTGTTTCGTGGGCCCATGTGTATCGACTTGGCTTGAAGGCTGCGCTGTTCGCTGGTGAGCCAGAGAGCGACCGGCAACTTGATGAACGGCGCTGCTTGCGGCTCCAACGGCAGCATGGTTCGAAACGACATTGACGGGACCGTCGTGATGTCCGGGCCGTCGAGGAGCAGCAGACCACTTGCGATCTCCTGCGCATATTCCTTGACGACGTAGTTCTCCAAATGCCAACCGTGGATCGGCAAGGGATGCCACTCCTTTTCGTCGTGGCGTGATGCGTTCAGCCCGTCTTTCCATTGCCGCCATAGCGAGGGAAAGGCAGCGGCAAACCATTCATTGTAACCGTCGACGTGCGGCATGCGCTCGACATATGCCATGTCGGCTCGTATCGCCGCGATCCGCACTGGAACGCAGGCGTGAAATTCCGGCGAGAGGGCAGCAACTTCGCCGGCCGTCAAACCCGGTTTCGACTTCCAGGTCGGATAGAAGGGATGGCCTTCCAGGGCACCCCATTGATCGAGAAAGACGAACGCATCTCTCGGGTTCACGTACTGGCGAAGGTAATCGACCAGGCCTGCCGAAGCGCTGGCACGGATGCGACTGCGCAGGTCGGCGTTCCAGGCGTCGCGGTGCGACCGAGCGAGTGCGTCGTTCTCCACGCTGTTCGCCATGTCTGCTTTCAGGATGGCAATGGCATCGTCCGTTGGACAAAAGTCCAACTCCTCTCGCAGAAGGTCGATCAACTCGCTTGCAGATTCGATAGGCGTGCGAACGCCGTCGGGCGCGGTGAGCACGATCGCGCCACGATTGAGGATGGTGTCTGCAGGCGCCTCCTGGAGCTTTTCGAAGGCGAGAGAGATCTGCTTCCGCTTGAGGGGCAGCCGGGCGCTGCCGCCATCTGGAGCGAAGGCGAGCTTGCTCTTGTCCAGGATGCGCTCGGCGAACAGGCATCGCACGAGTCGGTACAGTGCGTTGCGACGGGCGGAGGCGAGCGCGGCGTCCATGACTTGATCAGCGCGGCCAGTCGTCGGGCAGGTAGTCGCGCGCGGCATGGCCGCTCCCTCCCATGTAACGGGTTCCCCAGGCATGAATCTCTTCGATGTAGGGCAGCCTGATTTCTAGCCGGCGCGCCAACTTGACGAGCAAAGACAGGCCGTGCCCGACATCCTCCTGGAAGGCGCGGCTCATGGTATCGATGACGTAGCCCTTCCCGTCGCCGACGCGGACCATCGGGGCCCGGATCGAGTCATAGGCACGGTTGGTGCGCAAGACCGACAGCATCGTGCTCCGATCCCCGATCATGTCGCCATAGGCTTCGATGATTTCCTGCTTCAGGGGCTTTACCGACGACAGGTCGATGTTCAAGCTCCGTTCTATGGCCCGGCAAAGCGTCTGGTTTTCCTGGTCGGTGCGCTCGAGGAAGTAAGCGCCGAGCTCCGGGCATTCGGTCCACCAGCAGATCGGCGCCGGAAATGCCCGGCCGCAGTACTGTCCGTACGGCCCTACGAGGCCGTAGAGCACGGAGCTGTGCATGATCGGATTGCCGGGCGTCAGCGTGATCTCGAGATAGTGGTGAAGCAGGTCGATGGGCGCGTCGTACAGGGCTTGCAGATGGCCGAGCAGGCGCAGACGTGCCTGTTCGTCTTCCTGGGAGTGCGTGGCGACATGGAGCCTGTTCTTGGCCCCGCCCATTCGGATCGACTTGCCGGGCTGGAGATCGTAGGCCGTGTGGGGCACATCCTTCATGCCCCAGATCACGATGTTGCGCCGATCGCCCATGGCCTTCTCGGCGAGCCAGTCGAACCCGCAGAATCCGGGGATGGCGCCGAGGTAGACCGGCTTGTCGGTAGGCAGGCTCGCCGCGATCGAACGCAGGAGGGTTGGTCGTGCGTGTGCGGGTACCGTGATGATGACGATGTCGGCATCGTCCAGGGCGTGCTCCGGCCGATCCGAGACGACATCGAGGTGGGCGCCGAGATTCTGGCCATCGGGCAGATGGGCGGTGATCTCCAACCCGCCGCATCGAGCTCCGAGAAGCTGCCGATTGGCGGTCAGCAAGGACACCTGCACGCCGGGACGCTGCTTGAACAGCGCCGCGTTGAGGTGACCGGTCCGGCCGCCACCGCAGATAGCCACCTTGAGAGGCGGCATGCCTAGTTCCTGGCGCCTGCGGCGGCCATGGCGGCAGAGCGTGCAAATCCGCCAGAAGCCGGGCGCAGCCAGCGATCGAGGGTATCCGCGATGTCGGGATCGAGAAGGTTTCTGTCTTTCAGCCAGGTCTCATCGAAGACGGTGTGGAGGTACTTCTCACCGCCGTCTGCGATGACGGTGAGCACGTTGCCGCCGATCAAGCCGCTGTCGATGAACTCCAGCGCCTTGTAGATCGCGCCGCCGGTCGAGCCGCCGACGAGCAGGCCATAGCGCCGGGCGACGTATCGCGCCGTTTCGAACGCCTGCGCGTCGGCGACCTGAACGCCCTGGTCGATGCAGCCGTAGTCGAGCACCAGGCCCACAGTATCGCCCTGCGGCGTTCCGGTACCGGATTGGTAGTAGGGGTGGCCGGCCTGACCGAAGATGATGGAGCCCGCAGGCTCGACGCCGATGACCTTCGTTTGCGGATTGTGCCGCTTGAGGCTGCGGCCGATGCCTGTGATCGAGCCGCCTGTGCCGGCGCAGCCGACGAAGGCGTCGATCCGACCGTCAAGCTGCCTCACGACCTCCTCGACGAAGCCGACATAGCCGGCGGCATTGTCCGGATTGTCCGACTGGTTCATGAACAGCGCACCGGGAACCTGCTTCGCGATCTCGGCAGCCAGCCGCTGGCGCTCGACGACAGCAACTTCGTCTTCTCTGTAGCTGCCCTCCACGAAGCGCAGCTCCGCGCCGAGGGCGCGCATGATGGAGAGCTTGTCTTTCGCGGCGTGATGGTCGACCACCGCGATGAAACGCAGCCCGTGCTCGATCGCCGCGATCGCCAAACCAATGCCGGTGTTGCCGGACGAGGACTCGACAACGACACCGCCGGGCTTGAGGCGACCGGACCGGAGCGCTGCCACGATCATGTTGCGCGCCATCCTGTCCTTCATGCTGCCGCCTGGGTTGATCTTCTCTACTTTCAGCTGCAGCGTGGAGTCCCGGCTGGGGATGGGAATGCTGAAAATGGGTGTGTTGCCGATCAGATCGGTCACTCGCGTCACTATCATGGCAGTCACTCCGTGCGGTCGTCGGGAAGGACAGTCACGGCGCCCGAGGATTGGGGGACGAGGGCGATGCGCCGCGGCATTGGATGGCGATGGAACTCGTTCTCGAGCAGGTCCATCTGGTATCCGGCGGTATTCGCGTAGACCAAAAGGTCTCCCGGTCGGGGGCGTCTTGCGAAGGCGATCAGGCGATTGGTGAGAACGTCTTCGGCGAGGCAACTATGACCGGCGATGTAGGCCCGGACGGGGAAGTCATCGTCCACCTCGCCGCCGGCCTGCGAGATGTGAATGGGATCGACCAGGAACTCCGACGAGAACCAGGTCTCGCACGCGCTGAAGCTGCTCCCCTCAACGAAGACCACGTGATCTCCACCGGCGAGCGCCTTTGTCCGCGTCACGCGGAACACAGAGATCGCGGCTTGGTCGGCGAGGCTGCGTCCTGGTTCGAGCGCCAACGACAGATCGTGCGCACGCAAGAACTGCACGACCGACTGGCCCGTTCCGACTTGCGATCGCAGAAGGCGGCCGGTCCACTCGCAAGCGTCGATCGGCCCTCCATAGGGATAGAAGGACTTGGGCACCTGCCCGTTGCGGTAGTGCTCGGCCCGCTGGTCGCGCAGGAAACGCTCGTATCTTTCGCTTTCGACATATCGAACGGGCAGCCCGCCGCCGATATCCATGAATCGTGGCTGAAGGCCGAGCTGCCGTGCAGCACCTATGAAGCCGTCAAGCTCGCCCAGCGCCAGCACGCGTGATTCGTAACCGTAGCCACTCAAATGGAAATGGAATCCTTCGAACGCAAGAAAATCGGCGGATCCCGCCAGTCGGCGCAGACACTCCAGCAATTCGTCAGTGCCCACGCCGAACCTGCTCCCGCGGGCGAACGTCGGTCGATATCGGAGCAGCACTCGTGTTTTTCTGCTCGAACCGGCGCGGACCGCACGCTCAATCTCCGAGAGCTCCTCCGAAGAGTCGATGGAGATGAGCGCTCCCTTGGCGATCAACTCGGCATGGAAGGCGGCCGTTTTCGCCGGTCCGGTTGCGCAGATGCTCGACGGATCGGCGCCGGCCCGCAGGGCGTCGCGCAACTCGTGGACGCTGGACACGTCCACGCCTGCTCCGGCCTCGACGGCCGCACGCACCAACGACTGCGACTTGTTCACCTTCGCGCCGTAGAAGATGTGCGCGTCGACTTCGTGAGCACGCAACACGGAGCGGATGGCCTGGATGTTCGGTCCCATCCTATGAGGCCAGACAACGTTGAGAGGCGAGCCGTAGGCCTCGACCTGCTCGACGAGTGTCTGGGGCGATGAAAAGACGAACCTGGCAATGTCGCCGTCGAGCAGCGGTTCGAGCACGGCAGGCTTCCAGGCGCGCACTGTCCCCGGGGCGGACCTCTCGCGCGATAGGCGATCGGCCGGCCACAGCATCAGAAATCCACACTCACGGACAGCAGCGCGGTGCGCGGCGCACCTTGCACCAGCGCACCGAAGCTCGCCACGCCGGCCCAGTAGTTGTTGTCGAAGACGTTCTGGACCGTGGCGCGGAACACGAGCGGCGTCTTGTCGATCGCCGTGCGATAGCTCGCGCCGATGTCGAATCTCGCCCAGGATGGGATGCTCTGCGTGTTCGGGATGTTGACGTAGGCGTCGGTGCTGTAGGCGACGGTTCCGTTCAGCGTCAGCCCCGAAAGGATGGGGGTGTCCCACTCGACGGTCATGTTCGCGGTGAAGCCTGGAACGCCGATCGGCCGACTGCCCACGCCTCCGGGCGTGGTGGTCTGCGTGACCGTGGCGTCGAGCAATGTCATGCCTGCCATCAGGCGGAGGGTCGGCACGATCTCGCCGAACGCGGAGAGTTCCAGGCCTCGGTTTCGCTGCTGGCCGCCGACGCTGAAGACGTTGTTCACGAGCTGGCCGAACTGCTTCTCGATCTGGAATGCGGCGAAGGTGGTGGCGATGCGTCCGAAATCGACCTTCACACCGGCTTCCCACTGCGTGGCGATGTAAGGCGGCAGAACTTGTCCTGCGTTGATTGCCGCCGAGGGCGCGACCTCGCCCCTGCTCAGCCCCTGGACGTAGTTTCCGTAGAGGGAGACATTCTGCCAAGGCTTGACGACCAGCCCGACCATCGGCGGTTGGGCGCTCATGTCGGACGACGACGTCGGCAGCCCGGTAATCGGGCTGAAGTCGATCGTGGCAATTCGCTGCTGACGTATGCCGAGCATCAGCTGGACTCTTTCGTCCAGAATCGACAGCGTGTCGGACAGGGCGAAGCCCCCGAGGTCGGTGCTCGAAATCTTCGGCATGAACGATGGCGTCGCGATCGACTGCCCGGCCACGTTCACCGGCGCGTAGATGTTCGACACAATGGCCTTCCCCGAGACCGAGCCTCGGGAGATGTCGTCGTGGTAGGCAAGCCCCTGCATGACCAGCAGGTGCCTGATCCCCAGCGTCTCGAACGTCGCGCGCACGCCGGCATCGTATGTCTGCCGGTTGACCAGGAACCGGAAATAGGCTGGCGTGTTGGTCGTGGTGCCCGCGTAGCTCGTGATTGTCGGCGTGCCGAACACGCGGGCAACCTGTGAGAGCCCGCCGCCCACGTCGGCGAAGAACGTGACGTTGTCGGTCACGTCGTACTCTGCGCGCACCAGCAGCGACTGGTCGGCGATCTGCGACCATTCCCAAGCCTGCGTGAGGTTGAGGCGGCTGTTCGGGGCAGACGGCACCATCACCCCCGCGGCGACGAGCAGGGGACGCGATGGCGCAATTAGGCTCTGCTGCTGGGCGACGAAGTCGACCGAGCTCCTGAACCGCTCGCCGTGATAGTCGAGCGCCAGCGAGCCGACGAACACACCCGTGGATTGCTTGTCCAGTGGCGTGTCGCCGCCGAAGTAAGCCCCGTTGGCGCGCACGCCGAACTCGCGGCCTCCGCCGTACCGGCGGCTGACGTCGAGATGCCCGCCGCCTTGGAGGTTGGAGATGTAGTCTCCGGTGAAGCGCGTCAGATCGACGTCGCCCGCGCGCTTGGGCACGATATTGATCGTGCCGCCGATGCTGCTGTTCGGCGACATGCCGTAGAGGAATGACGCCGGTCCATGCAGGACTTCCACGCGGTCGATGTAGTCGGTGAACAGCCGGTAGTTGGGCGCGACACCGTAGATGCCATCGAAGGCGATCTCGCCGGAGTTTCCTTCGCCGACCGGAAATCCGCGAATCATGAAAGCGTCCAGGATGCCGCCGGTCTGCCCGGTGAAGCGAACCGACGAATCGTTCCGGGCGACATCGCCGACCGTAACGGCCTGCTGATCCTGGATCGTCTTTTCCGTGTAGCTGTTGATGGTGAAGGGCACGTCCATGAAATCGCGATTGCCGAGCACGCCGACACGGCCGCCGCGTGCCACCATCCCGCCGGCATACTCCGGCGGCAGATTGTCGATCGTACCCGTCGGCGGCACGGGCCGCTGCCCTACGACTTGCACCGGCGGGAGCACCGGCGCGTCGGATGGAGCAGGCGCGGCGCCAGCGCTCGTCTTTTCCAAGGTCACGGAGCGATCACCAGAACCGCGCCACGTGAGGCCGGTTCCAGCAAGCAGCAGGCCGAGCGCTTCGAACGGACGGTGAGATCCTGACACTGCCGAAGACCGGAGCCCTTCGGTCATGCCCGGCGGATAGGAGACCTGCCAGCCGGTTTGCCGGCCGAACGCGGCAAGCGCCTCGGCCAGAGGCTGCGCCGGGATATCGAACGACGTTTGTTGTTGGGAGACAGGCCGCGGTTGTTCTTGCGCGCCAGCATCGGCAGGCGCGAACGAGGCCAGCATCAAAGCTGCCATCGATAGGGCAGACCACCTTGGTTCTTTGTTTACGTTGATCCAGCCGCGCGACATGCCAATTCTCATTACAGATGTTATGAATTTATTGCGACTAAGTCGCAATGTTGGCTCTTGTCAGATGAAGACGGATAGCGGCGGCGTTCGTGAACCAAATTTCTTGGATGATTATCGCGATGCGGCGCAGGCGATGCTGCGACTGACGCCTGCGCCATGAAGCCGTTTGCTGCAATGGCTCGCCGCCTGCCTCAGCAGGCGATAGGCGAAGCTCGCCGAGACATCGAGCCTGCGGGCGATCTCCTCGATGGGCGCCTCGTCCATTCGGCTCATTTCGAATACCAGACGCGTCCGTGGCGGCAACTCGGCAAGGCTCTGCTTCAGTCCTCGCTCGATATCCTTGGCGATCAGTGTTTCTTCCGGCGAAGGCACCGAGCTCAGCACCCAATGCGGCGGTTCTTCGATCGTCCCGTAACGAGCCTCCAAGGCAAATCGGCGCGCATGATCGACAGCGAGATTGCGCACGAGGCGCAAAAGATAGGAAGCCGGCTGGCGCAGGTCGTCGGGCAGCATTGCTTCCCTCAGGCGAAGCCACCCGTCGTGGACCACGTCTTCGGCACGGGCGCGGCACCCTGTTATTCGCTCCGCGCGGTCCACCAAGCGCGAGCGATGCGCAATGAACAGATCAAGCATCGCGGCACGATTGGACATGATCTCCCCTTCCGACGGTGCTCGACGTGTCGTTTACGATAATGATATTGCGAGTCAATATCAAGTGAACAATGACGGCAAAACAAAGCTCTGTGAAATGCCTCGAACAAGCCGTTCGAGCATGCGCCGATCGTGGCAGGTCCGAAGACTAGCGGCCCGGGCGCAGGACCGCGGTGCGTGCGTCGTGACGAGCAAGCCCAGCCTTGCCCAACGCCCGGCAATACGACGGCCTTCGTCTGCAGACCATCGACCAATGCAACGTCGCCGACGATGGCGAAGCGCTGTCTCCCCGACATCATCATGAAGATGGGTGAAGGAGGCTTTCCATCGAACAGGGATGCTCGGTTGAGGGCATCAAGGCGGCCGTCGCCAAGATCTTCACCGCCACCTGGCAACGCTGCCGCGTGTCCACTTCATGCGTAACGTCCTGGCTCACGCCGGCCGCAGCGGCCGACGGGTCGTCTCCGCCTTCATCGCCACCGCCTTCGCCCAGAACGACGCCAAGGCCGCCAAGCAGCAGTGGCGACGCGTCGCCGACCAGCTCAGGCCCAAGGTGCCGAAGCTGTCGTTGGCCTTGATGACCGTGGAGTCATCAGCACGCTAGCAACGATCTGAATGGCGTGCGGACCGATAGAGATCGCGTCACCCACGCGTGCACCTAAGACGAGAGGCATTGCAATGACTCCGTCAGAGGTATTCTTGGTGCTGCGGGAATGGGGGTGCGCCAGCCGCAGCCCGATTCGCGTTTTCGTGCGCACGAGCTTCCTGTCAGATGCGGACGCTCTCGAAGCCGAAGCCGACAGGACGACGCGAAGTACGTAGGATCAGTACAGATACGCCGTACCAACACACTTCAAATCCACAGCTTTCGGACTACCCTGGGGCGTCGCGGCGGTCGGCCCGAACGTCTTCCTCGACGCGGTAGAGCGCATTGGTCCCCTGCAGCGCCTCGAGCGCGATTCATTTCGGCGGTCCAACCAATTCGGTGGCGGGGCGATATCTTGCTTGCGCGGCTCCCGGGCACTCCGTATTCTGAATTCAGAGTTCGGAGAAGCCGTGCCTGAGACGTCTGTGCCCGAGACGTGGCGGCCGCACCGCCTGCTGAGCGAACAGTCCTTGGTCGAGCGGACCTACGAGGTGCTGCTCGACGCGATCTGTGACGGCAAGCTGGCGCCCGGGGCCCGCCTGACCCAGGAGCAGCTGGCCGGTCTGCTCGGCGTCTCGCGTCAGCCGATCACCCATGCGCTGGTGCTGCTGAAGCAGCAGGGCTTCGCCCGCGAGGCGTTCGGGAGGGGGCTCGAGGTGGCACCGGTCGAGCCTGACCATCTCCGGGAAGTCTACGAGGTACGCGGCGCCATCGAGGGC
>JAEWIV010000305.1 GCA_023386865.1 Pseudomonadota bacterium | reverse complement strand
CCGGAGCGCGGACCTCCAGGTCCGCTCATGATTCAGGATGAGGACCTGGAGGTCCGCTCTCCGATGAAGGCCATTGCGTAGCCGAGCTCCATGGCCAGTCGCCTGCTTCTTTGACCAAGCCGGCTTTTACCGGATTGTTTTCGATATATTCGACCGTTCGCACGAGGTGATCCTAGTTCCGCATGTAGCGATCGAAGTAGTCGGCGTCCCAGAACGTTCCGGTGCGCCCAACTGCGCATTGATCCGGCGAGACGTGAACGATTTCCAGCTTTTCACGATGGCGCCGAGCGTATGTCCGTCGAGCGGTTCGACGACGACATGAACGTGGTTCGGCATGATGCACCAAGCCAACAACCGATAACGCTGCCCATCGAAGTGCAGCAGACTCGCTTGAACGAGTGCGGCAACTTCGGCATCGCTGAGCCAGCACTTGCCCAGTCCGGCGTCGAGTTCCCGGTCCACAAGCAATACTGCGTCTGGCTGCAGGCGCAGTGCCTCGATCCGAGCCTGCGGCAGGCTGTCGGCCAAGCGAAAGGTGACGAACTGGATAGTCTCAGGCGAGTCGAAGTGAGGCAGGTAGCCTCGGCTATGCCAGCCTCTTGGCTGCGTCATGAGTCATGAGCGGACCAGGAGGTCCGCGCTCCGGTAAGCGGACCTCCAGGTGCACGTACGTCCTATTTCTTCGGATTGTACGGATAGACGATGTCGCCGGTCTTGTACTTGGTCGGCCACAGGATGACTTCGGTCTTCGGATTGGTGAACTGCTCGACGCCGTTGCCCTGCACGCCCTGGAACTGGACGGCCATGACCTGGGCGGTCTCCCACTCGCCGCCGGCGTTGAACTTGAAGTCGCCGACGACGGTCTTGAAGGTCGCCTTGCGCATGAAGTCGGCGAGCTTGGCGTCGTCCGTGCTGCCCGCGCCCGTCACCGCCTGGTCGATGACCTGCATCAGGGCGTAGCCGAACGGCGGCAGGTAATAGCCCAGGAGATCGACGCCGGCCTCGGCCGACTTGGTCTGGTACTTCTTCACGAACTCGCGGCCGGCGTCGGTGGCGAAGCCCGCCCAGGGCAGCCAGAAGTCGTAGACCACGATGTCGTTCAGGAGCGGCCCGAGCTGCGTCTTGATGGCCGTCGCCTGCAGGCCGACCATGCCGCCGCCGTAGATCTTGGGCTTGAAGCCGATCTCGTGGCTGGCGCGGATGATGCCCACCGAATCGGGCGGATAGGACGCGGCGAAGAAGATGTCGGGATTGGTGGCGGCCACGGCGCGCACGACCGGCGTGTAGTCGGCCGTCGCCGGCGGGTAGTTCTTGTCGTAGACGATCTTGAGATTGTACTTCTTGGCGATGTTGCGCACGCCCTCCAGCGCATTGCGCGGGAACTCGGCGTCGGCGCCGATCATGGCGAGCGTCGCCGGCTTGGGGTTCTGCGCCATCGCCACCTCGAAGAAGCCCTCGGCGAAGGCCTCCTTGGGCTTGGGCCCGCCGGCCGGCTGGATCGAGAAGTAGCGGTTGTACTTGAACTCGGAGTTCACATCGAGGCCGAACAGGGCGAAGAAGGTGCGATCCTTCTGCATCACCACGGGCATCGCCGGCGCGATCATGTTGGTGGCGTAGCCGCTCACCACGATGTCGACCTTGTCGACGTCCATCAGCTTCGTGTAGAGGCCGGGCACCGTCGAGGGATTGGACTGGTCGTCGTAGTAGACGAGCTTCACCGGCCGGCCGAGGATGCCGCCCTTGGCGTTGATCTCCTCGGTCGCGATCTGCATGGCGAGCAGCGCCGCCTTGCCGTTGGGCGCGAGGCCGCCGGTCAGCGCCATGCCGAAGCCGACGGTGAGCGGCTTGGCCTGCGCGTTGGCCGCGCCGGCAAGGCCGGTGGCCGCGCCCGCGACAGCGAGCGTGTTGAAGGTACGACGCTTGATGCGCATTGGAACGTCCTCCCGAGACGTGTGTTTATTGGGCTGATCCTAGCCCGCCGGATGGAGGGGAGACAACCGATGGCGATGCCCGAACTGCCGGTGGAAGGCGGCTGCCGCTGCGGCCGAGTGCGCTTCAGGCTGAGCGAGCGGCCCTGGCTGGAAGGGGCATGCCATTGCCGCGGCTGCCAGCGCATGACGGCCAGCGCCTTCTCGACGACCCTGGTCATGCCGCTAGGCGGCTTCGCGGTGATCGCGGGCGTGCCGGTGATCGGCGGTCTGCACGGCGACGTGGCCGATCATCATCACTGCGACTGGTGCAAGAGCTGGGTGTTCACCCGGCCGCGCGCCGCCTTGGGTTTCGTCAACGTGCGCGCCACCTTGCTCGACGACCCGTCCTGGTTCGCGCCGTGGATGGAAACGCAGACGGCCGAGAAGCTGCCTTGGGCCGCGACCGGCGCCGCGCGCAGCTTCGAGCGCTTCCCGGCCATGGAGGAGTATCAGGGCCTGATGGCCGCCTACCGCACGGCGCGGGCGACCGGCTGATCAGCGACAGGCTGCCGTTCCAGCTTCTCGGCGATCAGCGGATGCGGATAATCCGTCGAGGTGCCGGCGCTGCCGTAGCAGCGCGTCAGGATCTCGAGCAGGTGCCCGTTGGGATCCTCGAAGTAGACGCCGCGGCCATCGTCCCATCGGTTGATCTCGTTGCGCTTCGACTGCCCGGGATCGGCCCAATAGGGCAAGTTGCGCGCCTGGATGCGGGCGAAGATCTGGTCGAACTCCGCTTCGCTCACCAGGAATGCATAGTGCTGCGAAGTGATATCGCCCTCGGTCTTCATGAAATCCAAGGTGAGCGCGTCGCCCACGGTCACCGCGGCGAACGGCCCGAGGCGGATCGGCGCGTCGAGGCCCAGGAGGTCGCTGAGGAACAGCGCCAATTTCTCGTGGTCGTGAGCCATGACGATGGTGTGGTTGAGCTTCACGGTCATGTGCTTGCTCCATGCAGGCCCCCTCTCGAAAAATGCCCTGCAGGGATCGAGGTTGCGTCGCTCGCTACAGCAGCGGCGCCGGTCCCGGCGAGCCGAGCGCGTGCTGGCCGAAGATCGCGCCCTGGATTTCGGGCGAGAACATGACGTGGGCGTTGCAGGCATGGGCGTCGCGGAACAGCCGCTGCATCGGCCCGGTGGTGTAGAGCCCGCCCGACCCCGCGACCGTCATCAATATGTCGACGGCCTCCAGGCAGGCGCGCGTGGCGAAGAAGGCATCGCGGCGGTAGCGCACCTTGTCCTCGTGTTTCGGCTCGGCGCCCGACCGCGCGACCGCCATGGCGTGCGCGCAGGCCCGCTTCATGATCACCTCGGCGTTGTCGATCCGCGCGCTCGCTTCGGCGACCTTGATCTGCACGGTCGGATTGACGTTGACCGGCACGCCGGTGTTGGTGGCGTTGCGCTTGCGCGCGGCGCCCACCACCAGCTCGTAGGCGCCCTGGGCGCAGCCCAGCATGACGCCCGACAGCACGTAGGGTCCGAGCGCCAGCAGGGGTAGGCGGAAGAGCGGCGTGTCGTTGACCGACGAGCCCGGATGCGGCTTGCCGTTGAACGCCCAGGCCGAGAGCGTGCGGCGCTCGGGCACGAACAGCTCCTTGACCGCGACGTCCTTCGATCCCGTGCCGCAGAGGCCGACGGCGTGCCAGGTGTCGATGATCTCGTACTCGGAGCGATGGGCGAGCGCGAAGCGCTGGTCGACGATGGCGCCGCTGTCGTCGCGCACCATGAAGCCCAGCATGTTCCAGTCCGAATTGTCGACGCCCGACGACAGCGGCCAGCGTCCCGTCACCTCCCAGCCGCCGTCGACCTTGCGGCCGCGGCCGCCGGCGAAGGCGAGCGAGGTGGCGATCAGTACGTCGAGCGAGGTGTCCCACAGCTCGTCCTGAGTCTCGGGCGGAAAGTAGCCCAGCA
>JAEWIV010000138.1 GCA_023386865.1 Pseudomonadota bacterium | reverse complement strand
GCTGGAGGGTGACGGCGAGCGCGACCGACTTCTTGCCGCCGGGCACGCCCTTGCCGGCATAGACGTCAAACACGCGCACGCCCGTCACCAGCGCCTTGTCGGCGTTGCGCGCGGCGCGCACCAGCTTGTCGGCCTCGACATCGGCATCGACGATGAACGCGAAGTCGCGCTCGAGCGGCTGGAAGGCCGACAGCACCAGCTTGGGGCGCGCCTTGGTCGCCTTGGCCTTGGGCAGCGGCGGCGCGTCGAGGAAGACCTCGAAGGCGGCTACCGGTCCCTTGAAGTCGGCGGCCTCGGCGATCTCGGGATGCAGCTCGCCGAACTGCGCCATCACGCGGTCGCCGAGCTTCAGCACGCCCGAGCGGCCGGGATGATACCAGTCGGGCGCCCCGGGCTGGCTCGACAAATTGTCGACCGGCGCGCCGATCGCCGCCAGGACCGCCAGGGCGTCGGCCTTGGCGTCGAAGACGTCGACGGCGCGCGCCGGATCCTGCCAGTTGCGCGGCACCGCCATGTTGCTGCGCAGGCCCGCGGCGACCATGCGCTGGCCGTCGGGCGTGGCGTCCTTGTACTGCGGCCCG
The DNA here is from genome assembly GCA_023386865.1 of Pseudomonadota bacterium. Lineage (GTDB taxonomy): Bacteria > Pseudomonadota > Alphaproteobacteria > Reyranellales > Reyranellaceae > Reyranella. The sequence continues at coordinate 4,983 of JAEWIV010000138.1, read as the reverse complement.
ACCTCGAAGAGGGCCGGGTCGCCGAGACCGCGCGCCTCGTTGCGCCGTGCCGCATCGATCAGGTTGGGCAGGATCGACGGCCGCATGGTGTCGAGCTCGGCCGCGATCGAGTTCAGCAGCTTGAGATCGGCCTGTCCGCCGCCGAAGCGCTCCGCCTGCTTCAGCGGCAGGAACGACCAGGTCACGGCCTCGTTCATGCCGCGCGCGGCCAGCGCCCGGCGCGCCAGCGGCACGCGGCGCTGCATGGGATCGCGCACCGGCCTGGATGTCGGCGACAGGCGCGGCAGGGAGGTCGTCGGGATGTGATCGAAGCCGAACACGCGTGTCACTTCCTCGACCAGATCGGCCTCGCCGACGATGTCGGGCCGCCACGACGGCACGGCCGCCGTCCACGGCCCGCTGCCCGAGATGGCGAAGCCGAGCTTGCCCAGGATCGAGGCGGTCTCGGCCGCCGGAACGTCGATGCCGGTGAGGGTCTTCACGCGATCGGTACGCAGGGTGAAGCTGCGCTGCCAGCTCGGCATGACGCCGCTCGATGTGAGCTCGCTCGCCTCGCCGCCGCACAGCTCGAGGATCAGGCGCGCCGCCACCTCGGCTCCCCACCAGACCGATTCGGGATCGATGCCGCGCTCGAAGCGGTAGCGCGCGTCCGACAGGACGCCGAGCTTGCGGCCCGAGGCGGCGGTGCGGATGGGATCGAAGTAGGCGACCTCGAGGAACACCTCGGTGGTGTCGTCCCGGACGCCGGTGTCCTCGCCGCCCATGATGCCGCCCAGGCCATGGACGCCCTTGGCATCGGCGATCACCGCGATCGACGGGTCGAGCGTGTAGGTCTTGCCGTCGAGCGCCAGCATCTGCTCGCCGTCGCGGGCCTGGCGCATCACCAGGTCGCCGGAAAGCTTCTTCGCATCGAACACGTGCAATGGCCGGTTGAGGTCGAAGGTCACGAGGTTGGTGATGTCGACCAGGGCCGAGATCGGCCGCAAGCCGATCGCCTTCAGGCGGCGCTGCAGCCAGTCGGGCGAGGGGCCGTTCCTGATGCCGCGGAAATGGCGGCCCACCACGATGGGGCAGGGGCTGTCGGGCCTGGGCTCGTAGCCGTGCGTCCACTCGATCGGACTCTTGTAGCTGCCGGCGACCTTGTCGGCCTTCATCGACTTCAGCGTGCCCAGTCCCGCCGCCGCGAGATCGCGGGCGATGCCGTGCACGCCCAGGCAATCGGCGCGGTTGGGCGTGACCTTGATCTCGATCACCGGATCGTCGAGGCCCAGCGCCTCGGCCGCCGGCGCGCCGGTCGTGGCATCCGCCGGCAGGTCGATGATGCCGCTATGGTCCTCGCCAAGCTCGAGCTCGCGGAACGAGCAGAGCATGCCGTTGCTGTCCTGGCCGCGGATCTTGCTCGCCTTGAGATGCAGGTCGGTGCCGGGGATGTAGCTGCCCGACGGTGCGAAGATGCCTTTCATGCCGGTGCGCGCGTTGGGCGCGCCGCACACGACCTGGACCACGCCCGCGCCGGTGTCGACCTTGCAGACGCGCAGCCGGTCGGCATTGGGATGCTGCACGGCCTCGACGACGTAGCCGACGACGAAGCCCCTCAGCGTCTCGGCGGGATCGGTGATGCCCTCGACCTCGAGCCCGAGCATGGTCAGCGTGTCGCGGATCTTGGCGAGGTCCGCATCGGTATCGAGATGCTCCTTCAGCCAGGAAAGCGTGAACTTCATCGGCCGAGCCCTCCCGTCAGCGACGGCCATTCCAGCGCCTGGAAACCGTAGTGGCGCAGCCACCGCAGGTCGGCGTCGAAGAAGCTGCGCAGGTCGGGGATGCCGTACTTCAGCATGGCGATGCGGTCGATGCCCATGCCGAAGGCGAAGCCCTGATAGACCGCGGGATCGAGCCCGCAATTGGCGATCACGTTGGGATGCACCATGCCCGAGCCCAGGATCTCCAGCCACGAATCGCCGGCGCCGATCTTGAGCTCGCCGCCTTTCCACGAGCAGCCAATATCGACCTCGGCCGACGGCTCGGTGAACGGGAAGTAGGAGGGGCGGAAGCGCAGCGGCAGGTCGTCGACCTCGAAGAAGGCGCGGCAGAAATCGACCAGGCAGCCCTTGAGATGGCCCATGTGGGTCGTGCGGTCGATCACCAGGCCCTCGACCTGGTGGAACATCGGGGTGTGCGTCGCGTCGTTGTCGATGCGGAAGGTGCGGCCCGGCACGATGATGCGCAGCGACCCACCGTCGGCCAGCATCTGCTGGATGCCCTTGTCGAGCATGGTGCGGGCCTGCACCGGCGAGGTGTGGGTGCGCAGCACCATCGGCGTGCCGTCGGCACGCTTGGGCAGATAGAAGGTGTCCTGCATCTGCCGCGCCGGATGGTCGGGCGGGATGTTGAGGGCGGTGAAGTTGTGCCAGTCGTCCTCGATGTCGGGACCCTCGGCCCAGGTGAAGCCCATCTCGCCGAAGATCGCGGCGAGCTCGTCCATCACCTGGCCGATCGGATGCAAGGTGCCTTGGGTGAAGGTCGCGAACTCGGGCCGCGCCGGCAGGCTGACATCGACCTTCTCGTTGCCGAGCCGGGCCGCCAGCGCCGCCGCGCTGAGCGCGCTCTTACGCACCTCGAGGGCCGCCTCGATCTCGCCCTTGAGCTGGTTGACCTGCGCCCCGAACTCGCGACGCTGGTCGGGCGACAGGGCGCCCAGGGTCTTCATCAGGCCGGTGACGCTGCCCTTCTTGCCGAGCGCCGCCACGCGCGCGGCGTCGAGGGCGGCGAGGTCGGCCGCCTGCTCGACGGCGCCCAGCGCCTCGCTGCGTATGGTCGAAAGATCAGTCATCCTTCGCTCTCCGAATCCCGACACGAAAAAAGGGAGCCTGCGGTCCAGGCTCCCTCTTTGCGATCCTTGTCCGTGCGCCGCGCGCGGCGCTCGGACATTACTTGAGGGCGGCCCTACTTGAGCGCTGCTTGTGCCTGTTCGACCAGGGCCTTGAACGCCGCCGGCTCCCGCACCGCGAGGTCGGCCATGACCTTGCGGTCGACCTCGATCCCGGCCTTGAGGATGCCGTTCATGAACTGCGAGTAGGTCATGCCGTGCTCGCGCGTCGCGGCGTTGATGCGCTGGATCCAGAGGCCCCGGAACGTGCGCTTCTTGTTGCGCCGGTCGCGGTAGGCGTACTGCAGGCCCTTCTCGACCTTCTCGATGCCGACGCGGAACGCCACCTTGGCGCGGCCGCGATAGCCCTTGGCGAGCTTCAGGACCTTCTTGTGACGAGCGTGTGCAGCCACGCCCCGCTTGACGCGTGCCATGGGCTACCTCTCGTACGGGAAGAAATTGCGCTTGATGATGCGCGTGTCGGGCTCGGACACCAGGGTCATGCCGGTCTGCTGGCGCAGGAAGCGGTTGCCCCGCTTGGTCATGCCGTGGCGCTTGCCGACGACGCCATGCTTCACTTTGCCGGATGCCGTGAAGCGAAAACGCTTCTTGGCCCCGCTCTTGGTCTTCATCTTGGGCATTTTCGTTCCTTTTCAAAGGGTTACGGTTGGCGGCCGAGGCAATGCCCTTTAGGCCAGGCCGCCGAAGAACGGGGCTTATAGCGGCGGTGCGGGGACGGTGCAAGCCGCCTGCCGGACCTCATTCCCCCCGGGAGGGCAGCACAGGTGATCTTTCCGCTGCGATGATCTGAAATGCGCGACACCCCGAAGGGGGCCGCCCTCCTCCTCCCCCCGTAAGACGGGGGAGGAAGTTATGGAGACCGGATTGAAAAGAGGTTCTACATGCGTCTGACAGGCAAGGTGGCGCTGGTGACCGGCGCCCAGCAGGGCATCGGCGCGGCGATCGGCCGGGCGCTCGCCGGGGAGGGGGCCGACGTGGCGCTGAGCTGGCTCGACGACGAGCGCGGCGCGCGAGCGGTCGCGAACTACGCCCGGCAGGCCGGCCGGCGCGCCCATCTCATCAAGGCCGATGTCGCCAAGCTCGCCGACATCGAGGCCATGGTGGGCGAGACGGTGCGTGCGCTCGGCGTTCCCGACATCCTGGTCAACAACGCCGGCGTCTATCCCCGGGTGAAATTCCTCGAGATGCGCGAGAGCGACTGGGACTACGTCCTCGACATCAACCTCAAGGCCGGCTGCTTCGCCGCCATTGCCGTTGCCAAGGCGCTGGTCGCGGCCGGCAAGCGCGGCTCGATCATCAACCTGTCATCGCAGGCGATGCGCGGCGCGGTGCGCGGCGTCCACTACAGCGCGAGCAAGGGCGGCGTGGTGTCGATGACGCGGGCCATGGCGCTCGAGCTCGCGCCGCATGGCATCCGGGTCAACGCCATCGCGCCGGGCACGACCGACACCGCCCAGCCGCGTTACGGCAACACCGATGCCGAGCTGATCGAGATTGCCAAGGCGACCATCCCGCTCGGCGGCAAGCTGCTGGCGCCCGACCAGGTCGCCCGCAGCGCGGTGTTCCTCGCCTCGGACGAGGCCGACGCCATCACCGGACAGGTGCTGCACGTCAATGGCGGTTCGTACATGGGCTGACGTCTTCCGCTCTAACAGGGCGGCTGCTTCGCGCCCTTGTCGATGAAGCCCTCGATGCAGCCGCTGAACTTGCGGGCGAAGGTGGCTTCGCTGCCCGCGCCGTGGCCCTTGAAGCCCTCGGGATTGTCGATGATCAGGGCGCTGACCCCGCTTTTGGCGAAAGCCGCGCGCGCATCGTCCATGCGGCCGCCGACGTCGTAGGTGTCCTCGGCGAAGTTCACCAGGACGATCCGTGGGCCCGGCTTCAGCGCCGCGATCACGCTCTGCCATTCCGAGCGGGCCCGCGTGGTGTCGCGCATCTTGGCCACTTCGCCGTGATGGGCCGCCGCGACCGAGACTACGCCGTCGACCGGCGCGCCGCGGGCGAGCGCGGCCAGCGACACCCAGGCGCCGGCCGACTGGCCGGCCAGCACGACGCGGCGATAGCCCATTTCGCGCGCCTTGCGCACGGCGTCGGCC